>NZ_JBMDXE010000271.1:0-2130 GCF_048594845.1 Rhodopseudomonas sp.
CCTCGTACGAGCGGGCGCGCAGAATCGACAGCTCCAGCTCGCTCATCGTACCTTTCATGCCCAGCAACAGGCGGTCATTGGGATGACGCGGCTCGTAGGCGCCATCTTCGTCGACGATCAACGTGCCGACGAGGCCGCAGAATTCGATCAGCGTGTGCCAGTCGCGCCCGTTGCGGGCCAGACGCGACGCTTCGATGGCGAAGACCGCGCCGACGCGGCCTTCGCAGATCGCCGCGAGCAGCCGCTCGAAACCGGGCCGGCTGACGCCGGATCCGGAGCGGCCGAGATCATCGTCGATGACCGTCACGTCGGACCAGCCGAGGGCCTTGGCGTGCTCGGCAAGGCCGTACTGACGACGCCGGCTCTCGGGATTGTTGGCGAGTTGGTCGGCGGTCGACTGCCGGACGTAGACGTAGGCGCCGCGCGCCAGATGATCAGAGGTGATCTTCACGATTTCCCTCCGTTGCTTCCGGGCGCGCCGTCTCCGACAGGAGCAGGCTCACCAGCGCCGTCAGCATCGGCCGATCGGCGACGACCGCCGGCGCGCCGGGCGGGTCGTCGGTCGCGAAGAGGTCGGGTTGGCGCTGGATCGGTCGCCGGCGTCGCATGCTCGTCTCCTTCGGGGCGGGAGTCGCCACGCAGCGAGCTTAGACAGGCGTCGAGTTCCAGGCGGAGACCGCGCAAACAGGACAGCGTCAGGCGCGGCGCATCGCACACTGTCATCGCCGCCGCGCTATCCTCCAGCATCCAGCTCGGCATCTGAGCCAGCGTGCCGTCCGGCTGGACGATCGTCAGAAGAATGGCGCCGCCGTGCCGCTTGCACCCCGTAACGACAACGGTTTGGTCGAAGAGAGGGTGAAATCGATAGCGTATTCTGCCGTCGCCGCCGTGGTAACGGGCATTATGACCCTGCTTCGTGCGGCACCGGCAAGACCCATGTCTCCCTGGGGCTCGGCCTGGCCGCCTGCCAAAAGGGGCTCTCCGTCGGCTTCACCACCGCCGCCGCTCTGGTGCACGAACTGATGGAGGCCCGCGATGAGCGCCGGCTGCTGCGCTTGCAGAAACAGCTGGCCGGCCACAAGCTCCTGATCATCGACGAGCTCGGCTTCGTCCCCCTCAGCAAGACCGGCGCAGAACTGCTGTTCGAGTTGATCAGCCAGCGCTACGAGCGCGGCTCCACCTTGATCACCAGCAACCTGCCCTTCGACGAATGGACAGAGACCTTCGGCTCCGAGCGCCTCACCGGCGCGCTGCTCGACCGCCTGACGCATCACGTCACCATTCTCGAGATGAACGGCGACAGCTATCGGCTGACCCAGAGCCGGGCGCAAAAGACCGCCGCCAAACCCTGACCCGCAGATTGGCCCTGACGGGCCAGAGCGCCTTGGCACGCGCCAGCTATGTGGCGAGCGCGCGCCAAGGCGCTCACCCCGCCCAACCACCATTTCCAGCATCTCGAAGTGGCAGCGTTCTGCGCCGCCACTTGGCTGGTTTTTCCTCCGCCGTTGACAATCCGATCGACGCCGGCATCGTCTGGAGCTACCGCCTGCCGCGCACGCTGGTCGCCGCGGCCTGCGGCGCCGGGCTCGCGCTGTCGGGCGTGGTGCTCCAGTCGCTGGTGCGCAACGCCCTGGCCGACCCCTATCTGCTCAGGGTCTCGGCCGGGGCTTCGACGGGCGCGGTGGCGGTGACGATCCTGGGCCTCGGCGGCGGGGCGATCGGCCTGTCCGCAGGGGCCTTCGGGGGCGCGACCCTCGCCTTCCTGCTGGTCGCGGCGCTGGCCCGGGCGGCGGGGGGCGGATCGGCGCAGCTGATCCTGGCGGGGATCGCCGGGTCGCAGCTCTTCAACGCGCTCACCTCGTTCTTCATCGCGAAATCCGCCAACGCCGAGCAGGCGCGGGGCGTCATGTTCTGGCTGCTGGGAAATCTGTCCGGCGTGCGCTGGCCGGACGCGACGCTCGCAGCTCCCGTCGCCCTGCTGGCGCTGGCGGTCTGCATCGGGCAGGCGCGGGCGATGGACGCTTTCGCCTTCGGGGCGGACGCGGCCGCCGCCCTCGGCGTGCCGGTGCGCCGGGTCCAGGCGACGCTGATCGGCATGACCACGCTCGCGACCGCGATCATGGTCAGCCT
>NZ_JBMDXE010000272.1:0-21487 GCF_048594845.1 Rhodopseudomonas sp.
CCGACATGTCGGGCCTGTTCGCCGACATCTCCGGCCCTGGCGCGGTGGTCGCGGTCAACATGGCGGTGGAAGATTTCGGCGGCAAGGCGCTCGGCCGTCCGATCGAAGTGCTGTCGGCCGATCATCAAAACAAGGCCGATATCGGCCTGTCGCTGGCGCGCGGCTGGATCGACGAGAAGAACGTCGTGATGCTGGCCGACCTGATGAATTCTTCGGTCGCGCTCGGCGTCATGGAGCTGACCAAGACGAAGGACCGCATCGCCATCGTCAACGGCGCCTCGACCTCGGTGATCACCAACGAGAAGTGCACGCCGAACAGCATCCACTACACCTGGGACACCTACGCGCTGGCGCGCGGCACCGCAAACGCCGTGGTCAGCCGCGGCAAGAAGAAGTGGGCGATCCTCGAGGCGGACTATGCCTATGGCCACCAGCTCGCCGGCGATGCGACGCGGTTCGTCGAAGCGGCGGGCGGCAGCGTGGTGTCGGACATCAAGCATCCGATCAACACGGCCGACTTCTCGTCCTTCCTGTTGCAGGCGCAGAGCTCCGGCTCCGACGTGATCGCGCTCGCCAATGGCGGCGCCGACACCATCAACGCCATCAAGTCCGCTGCCGAGTTCGGCATCGGCCGTGACGGCAAGCAGCAGGTGGTCGGCCTCGCCATCAACCTCAACGACACCAAGGCGCTCGGCCTGCAGGCGGCGCAGGGGCTGCTGCTGACGGAGGCCTGGTACTGGGACCTCAACGATGAGACCCGCGCCTTCGCCAAGCGCTTCAACGAGAAGTTCGGCAAGATGCCGACCTCGACCCAGGCCGGCGACTACTCCTCGACCATGCACTATCTGAAGGCGGTCGCAGCCGCCGGCACGCTCGATGCGCAGACCGTGATGGCCAAGATGCGCGAAATGCCCGTCAACGACTTCTTCGCCAAGAACGGCAAGATCCGCATCGACGGCCGCATGGTGCACGACATGTATCTGGCCGAGGTGAAGAAGCCGGCGGACTCGAAGGGGCCGTGGGACTTCTACAACATCCTCGAGACCATCCCGGGCGACAAGGCGTTCCGCCCGCTCTCGGAAAGCGCGTGCCCGCTGGTGAAGAAGTAAGCGGCGTCTCCCGCGGAGTGCGTCCGCACGTTCCGAGGCCTCGGCACGCGCACGCATCTCTCAACGCGTCATGGCCGGGCTTGACCCGGCCATCCACGTCTTGCGGCGTCGAACGGCCGAAGACGCGAATTCCCGGGACGAGCCCGGGCATGACGAACTCTGATGGCGTGTTTCTGAGTAACTATCTTTTGGAGTCCCTTATGTCCTGGCCGTCCCGCAATCTCGGCTGCTGTTTCGATCCGTCGAAGAATCCCGACAAGGTCGCGATCATCGATCTCTGCCGGCCGGATCAGCCGCAGGAGATGACCTATGCGGCGCTGGACGCCGCCTGCGATGCGGTGGCGCGCGGGCTGCTGCGCAAGGGGCTGAAGCCGGGCGATCGCGTCGGCATCATGGCGTTGAACTCCGCCCCGATGATCGCCGCTTATCTCGGCATCATGCGCGCCGGGCTGGTGTCGGTGCCGATCTCATTCAAGCTGGCCCGCGAGACCGTCGACTACATCGTCAAGGACGCCGATCTGCGCGCGGTGTTTCACGATCGTGAGCGCGCCGTAATGGTGCCGTCCGGCGTGCTCGGCATCGACTTCGACGCGCCGGACGGCTACGCGGCGTTGCTCGACTACGGCCCGTTCCAGTCCTTCGAGCCGCAGGGCCGCGAGGTCGCGACCATCCTCTACACCTCCGGCTCGACCGGCATGCCGAAGGGCGTGCTGCTGTCGCACGCCTCGCAGATGTGGGCGCTGGACACGGCGGCACGCGCCGGCGACCGCTCGCAGCACCGCTACATCGTCGCCGCGCCGATGTTCCACATGAATGCGACGATCAGCGCCAAGACCGCGCTGCATGCGGGCGCCTCGATGGTGCTGCTGCCGTCGTTCGACGCGCGGCTCTATGCACAGGCGATCGCCAAATATCGCGTCACCTGGCTGACCTCGGTGCCGACCATGCTGGCGATGATGGCGCGCGAGCAGGACCTCATCAAGTCGCTCGACTTCTCCTCAGTCACCAATGTGATGATGGGCTCGGCGCCGCTCACCAAGGCACTGGTCGAGAAGGTGCAGAGCATCTTTCCCGGAGCGGCGATCAGCAACGCCTACGGCACCACCGAGGCCGGCCCCGGCGTGTTCGGCGCGCATCCGGACGGCCTGCCGCGACCCGACACCGCGGTCGGCTATCCGACCGTAGGCGCGCTCGCCGAGCTGCGCGAGGGGCCGTCGCCGGATGAGGGCGTGCTCTACATGAAGAATCCGATGCTGATGGAGGGCTACAACAATCGCCCGGAAAAGACCGCCGAGGTGATGCGGGACGGCTGGTATCGCTCCGGCGACATCATGCGCCGCGACGAAAACGGCTTCTTCCATTTCCTCGGTCGCGCCGACGACATGTTCGTGGTCGGCGGCGAGAATGTCTGGCCCGGCGAGGTCGAGAAGCTGATCGAACGTATGCCCGGCGTGCATCAGGCTGCGGTCGTCCCGGTGCCCGACGACATCAAGGGCACGCTGCCGTTCGCCTTCGTGGTCAAGCAGGATGGCGCCGACGTCGACGAAGCGGCGGTGAAAGCCTTCACGATAGCCAATGGCCCGGCCTTCGCGCATCCCCGCTTCGTCGAATTCCGTCCGGCTATTCCGCTGTCGGCCACCAACAAGCCCGACCGCCGCCTGCTGACGCAGGAAGCCGAGCAGATCGCGGCGAAACGGCGGGCGGCTGGCGAGCGCGGCTAGTGGTAGCCGAATGCCCTGCTGCACGCGGCTGCAACGCGCTATTCACTATCCTCCGGCGCCGCAGCAGCTTCGGGAAAGGCCCGGGGCGGTTCAGATAAGCCTCTGCAATCAGGCGGCTTTTGATCTCCGGATGAATACGGAGGTATCCCGCTCTGTGTTGACAATTGCTGCGCTGCGGCGGATTGATGGCCGATCAGTTCGGATTGCAAGGCGCTAGCGATTTCTCCGCCCGACGGTCCGGCCAAGACAGCACGGGAGAGAGATGTGAAAGCCCTGGTCCGAGCGTTCTACTACGTGCCGGTGATCGGCTGGCTGACCAAGGACGCCGTCCACGGCACCCCGGAGGCGAAGTACTTCTTCGCGTTCAATCTGGTGGTGCTGCTATTCGGCGCGATCTATCTGGTCGGCTACCCGCTGGTGATCACGCTCGGCCTGATCGGCTCCGCCGCCGGCCTCTCAGGTCTCGTGCTGCTGACGATGGGCGACGCCTTCGACCGCCGCGCTTCCCGCGCCGTCGCCAGGGCTCCGGCACCGCCGGTCCGCAAACCCTCGATGCGCCGCGCGGCGTAAGGGCTGCGAATTCTGCCGGTAGGTAGTCAGCCGCTAAGCGCAACCTAACCCCGGTATGGCCGGGCTTGTCCCGGCCATCCACGCCTGTCTTGGTATCAAGGCTGTCAGGCGTTGATGTCGGGGACGAGCCCGGACATCACGATGGCGAGCGGGCTATGGATCAAACCGCGGCTGCGCTCGCGGCTGTCGTCGTTTTTTGCGTCGCGCAAACCTGCTCCAACCGCCGCCACGCTGCTTCATCACCCGGCAGGCCGAAGCGATAGCGGTTGTGGCTGTGGGTGAAGCCGCGGATCAAGACGCCCGCACGCGCGAAGGCGTCGACCAGGTCGCGTCCATCCCGATCTTCATACAGCCCGAACAGGTCGGTGCCGCCGCACTCCGTCAATCCTGTCGGCGCGAGCGTCGCGTCCAACCGTCGTCGATCGGCCGCCAGCCGCTGGCGCATTGCGGTGATCCATGCGGCATCGCGCAGCGCGCGGGTGGCGATGGCGCAGGCCGGGCCGGAGGCGGCCCAGTCGCCGAGCAGATCGCGCCACGGCGGCGCATCGTCGGCATTCACCGCGACAAAACCGAGCCGCACTCCCGCCAGACCGAAGAATTTGCCGACCGAGCGCAGCACCACGACGCCGCGCGGCAGCGCAGGCCCGCGCAGCAGCGACAGCTCCGGCCGAACATCTGCGAAGGCCTCGTCGACCACCAGCCGCTTGCCGGCCGCGCACCAGCGCGCCGCAAAAGCCAGCAACGCGTTGGCGTCGACGGCGCGTCCGTCCGGATTGTTGGGGTTCACGATCACCAGCGCATCGAGCGCAGCATCGACATCGGGCAGGGCGCTGAGTTCGTGCACCTGCGCGCCCGCCGCGCGCCACGCGGCGGCGTGCGAGCTATAGGTCGGCACCAGAAGCCCGACTTGCGCGCCGCGCGCGTCGGTCAGCACCCGCGGCGCGAGCCGGATCGCGATCTCGCTGCCCGGCGTCGGCAGCATCACGGCGCCTTGCGGCAGGCCGTAAGCATCAGCCGCGGCGGCGCAGAGGTCGTCCAGTTCGGCAGCGAGCGGCAGTCGCGCGAAGGCTTGCGGGGGCAGCTGCGGAATCGGGTAGGCAATCGGATTGATGCCGGTCGACAGGTCGATCCACGGCTGCGGCGCGTCCGGATAGGCCTGCGCCGCGAGATCGACGCGGCCACCATGAACCCGCAGCGCCGCCGCAGCGGCGCTGGTCACGGCGTCACCAACCAATAGCCACCGACCACCAGGATCAGCGAGAGCGTTACGATCACCGCCAGCACTGCCGCGACGATCGCGCCAAGGCCGTGGCCGTCGAGCCAGTTCTGAAGTTTGTTGCCCAGTCCCAAGCCCATCGGTTCCGCCCCGTCTGAATTTCGCAGGCGTGGTTCTGTCACACCTGCGCGGGACAGCGCCAGCCCGACGAACAGCCCGCGGATCGCCTGCGGCAACCCGCCCGCTTCTTGCCGGAACCAGCCTCCGGCTTCGGCTTTGACTCCGCAACAGGAGGTTGCGATGTCGATCCGTTTTGCCCTCGCGTCACTGGTGTTCATGATGGTCAACGCCGTCGTCTTCGGCGTCGGTCTGGTGTCGGTCCTGACGCTTCCCTCACTGGCGCGCCACGCCTTCGATCTGATTCCCGCGATGGTGATCGCCAGCTTTCTGATTTCCGCGCCGCTGTCCTGGATGATTGCACCGCGCTTGCGCGCCAGCTATTGGCGTCAGCAGCGGGTCGCGGCCGGCAACTAAGCCGCGACCGCTCGTCGCCTCCGTCGTTTGACCGGGGTCAATCGACGCGCGAGGGCGCTGCTGCATAGATGCGGCAGCGTGCGGTCAATGGCGGTTGCGATGAGCTTGCCCGATTCCGACTGGTTGAAGCAGTTTCCTGCCTTGGCCACGATGCCCGAGGGCGAACGTGCGCCGCTCGCCTCCGGCGCGATGGCTATGAACGCACCGGCTGGCGCCACGGTGTATGCGCCGGGCGAGCCGTGCAACGCCTTCATCCTGGTGATCAGTGGCGGCGTGCGGGTGTATCAGCTCGATGCCGACGGAAACGAGATCGTGCTGTATCGGCTTGGCCCCGGCAGCCTGTGCATCCTCACCACGCTGGCGCTGCTCGCCTCCGACGCCTACAGCGCCTTTGCGATCACCGAGACGCCGGTGCATGCGATGGCTCTGCCGGCCGCGACCTTCAACGACCTGATGGCGCGGTCGGCGCAATTCCGCAGCTTCGTGTTCGGCGCCCAGGCGGCGCGGATGGCCGACCTGATGGCGGTGATCCAGAACGTCGCGTTCGCGTCGATCGAGTCGCGGCTGGCGGCGCGGCTGCTGACGCTGGCCGGCGGTGGTCGCGAATTGTCGATCACCCACCAGCAACTCGCCGCCGAGATCGGCAGCGCCCGCGAGGTCGTCAGCCGGCAGCTCAAGGCGTTCGAGAGGCGCGGCTGGGTCAGTCTCGGCCGCGGTCGCGTCGAGCTGCGCAACGCAGCGCCGCTGCGTGCTGCCGCAGGCCACTGAGGTTTTTCCAGCGCGGTGACTTCGTCACAGACCGCTTCCCCGCCGCGACGTAGACAGAGAGCGTCACTCAACCAAGCGAGGGGAAACACAATGTCCGCCAATGTTGGAATGATCGATCGCCTGCTGCGCGCCATCGTCGGCATCGGCCTGATCTATTGGGCGCTGACCGGTGGCCCGATCTGGGCGTGGATCGGCGTCGTGCCGCTGCTCACCGCGGCGGTCGGCTTCTGCCCGGCCTACACGCTGTTCGGCATCCGCACCTGCCCGGTCAAGCAGTCCTGATCGTAGACGCGGACTTCGTCTTGGCTCCCGGAATCGGCTAGACGGCCGATCCGGGAGCTACTCTCATTGAGGTGAAACCATGCACAAGAACTGGATCGATATGACGGGCGAATTGTCGGTGGCGCTGCGCGAAGTGCGCGCCGGCGCGCCCGACGTCATGAAAGGCTTTTCGGCGATCGCGCAGGCGGCGCTGAAGGCCGACGCGCTCGATACCAAGACCAAAGAGCTGATCGCGCTGGCGATCTCCGTCGCGACGCGCTGCGACGGCTGTATCGGTTTCCACGCCGAGGCCGCGGTGAAGCAGGGCGCCACCCGCGACGAGATCATGGAGACGATGGGCATGGCGATCTACATGGGCGCCGGCCCCAGCGTGATGTACGCCGCGCAGGCCGTCGAGGCGTACGATCAGTTCGCGAAGAAAAAGGCGGCGGCGGCCGCGACGCCCGTTTAGTCGCGCCAGACCTTGCGCCACCGTCTTTGCGAGTCAGTGGGTCGGTGCGAGCGCCGCGGATGACAGGCTCCGCGAAGCAATCAGTGGCCCCGAGCAATGACTAACCTCTCCCCGCGCGCGGGGAGAGGTCGACCGGCGGAGCAGGTCAGGTGAGGGGGCGCCTCCGCGCGGCCGAGCTTTCGCCAGCATGGCCGCGCTTCACTTTCCCGCGCGACCCGACCTTACTGCCCGTGTCGCCCCTCACCAGCCCTCCTCGCCGCAAGAGCGGGCTGAGGATCCCGCCGCGTTGTGGGAGGGACGTGCTCCTGTTCGAGAGCCGGCGGCAACGCTGCCACTGCTCGCCGCGTATTCCGCTGTGCGGTAGCCGCAACCGGCCCCGCAGCGGCGCGGGTTGCGTCGTCGCGCAGGCTGCGTCATATGGACTGTTCTGTTTTCCGTGAGATGACCGATGGCGCACCCGATCCAGGACGTTCTGCAAGCCTTTGCCGCCGGCGAAATCGTCGTCGTCACCGACGATGACGATCGCGAGGGCGAGGGCGATCTCGTGGTCGCCGCCTCGCTGTGCACCGCCGAGAAGATGGCGTTCATCATTCGCCACACCTCCGGCATCGTTTGCGCTCCGATCACCTCCGACGACGCCCGCCGGTTGCGGCTGGACCCGATGGTGGCGCACAACGATAGCAACCACACCACCGCCTTCACGGTGTCGATCGACTACAAGCCCGATAACGGCACGGGAATCTCGGCGGACGAACGTGCGTCGTGCTGCCGCGCGCTCGCCAATCCGAACGCTGGCGCCAACGATTTCGCGCGGCCCGGCCACATCTTCCCGCTGATCGCGCGTGACGGCGGCGTGCTGCTGCGCTCGGGCCATACCGAGGCTGCGGTCGATCTGTGCCGGCTCGCCGGCCTGCCCCCGGTCGGCGTCATCAGCGAGCTGATGAACGACGACGGCACCGTCACCAAGGGTGCCCAGGTCGTTGAATTCGCCCGCAAGCACAACCTCAAGCTCGTCACCATCGCAGACCTGATCGCGCATCGCCAGGCTCGCGAGAAGCTGATCGAGCGCGTCGCGACGTTCCCGATGGAAAGCCCGATCGGCCCGATGCAGGGCTACGCCTATCGCTCGCCGTTCGACGAGATCGCGCATCTCGCCTGCGTCTACAACGGCATCGGCGACGGCAAGAACGTGCTGACGCGGTTCCACAAGCCGAACATCGTCAAGGACATCTTCACCGGCCCGCGCCGGATGGAGGCGGTGCTCGATCACTTCAAGGCCAACGGTTCCGGCGTGCTGATCTATCTGCGCGACGGCGCTGCGGGCGTGCCGGTCGCGCCGATCGACGAGCCGAAATCGGCCGAGGCCGATCGTCACCGGCAATGGCGCGAGATCGGCGTCGGCGCGCAGATCCTGCGCGATCTCGGCGTCAGCTCGATCCGGCATCTCACCTCGTCGCAGCTCGACTACAAGGGGCTGTCCGGGTTCGGCATCGAGATCGTCGGCAACGAGCACCTTGAAGGCTCCTGATCCAGGTCTTACCCTCAAAAGTCACATCTCCCGAGACGGCGGAAACGTCTGAAAGGACTCTCCATGAGCGTGCGCGCGCAAACTAAGGACAAGCCGGTTCCGGCGAGCTTCAAGTGGGATGACCCGCTGCTGCTGGAAGATCAGCTCACCGAAGACGAGCGGATGATCCGCGACACCGCGCGCGCCTACGCGCAGGACAAGCTGCTGCCGCGCGTGTCGCAGGCCTATCTCGAAGAGAAGACCGATCGCGAGATCTTCAACGAGATGGGTTCGCTCGGTTTGATCGGCATCACGCTGCCGGAAGACTACGGCTGCGCCAACGCCAGCTACGTCGCCTACGGTCTGGTGGCGCGCGAGATCGAACGCGTCGATAGCGGCTATCGCTCGATGAACTCGGTGCAGTCGTCGCTGGTGATGTATCCGATCTACGCCTACGGCGACGAGACCCAGCGCAAGAAGTATCTGCCGAAGCTCGCCTCCGGTGAGTGGGTCGGCTGCTTCGGCCTCACCGAGCCGGACGCCGGTTCCGATCCGGGCGGCATGAAGACCAAGGCCGAGAAGGTCGCCGACGGCTATCGGCTGACTGGCTCGAAGATGTGGATCTCGAACGCGCCGATCGCGGACGTGTTCGTGGTGTGGGCCAAGTCCGCCGCGCACGACAACCAGATTCGCGGCTTCATCCTCGAGAAGGGTATGAAGGGCCTCAGCGCGCCGAAGATCGGTGGCAAGCTCAGCCTGCGCGCGTCGATCACCGGCGAGATCGTGATGGACGGCGTGGTGGTTCCGGAAGACGCGCTGCTGCCCAACGTGTCAGGCCTCAAGGGTCCGTTCGGCTGCCTTAACCGCGCCCGCTACGGCATCTCCTGGGGCGTGATGGGCGCCGCCGAGGACTGCATGCATCGCGCCCGGCAGTACACGCTGGACCGCAAGCAGTTCAACCGCCCGCTCGCGGCGACCCAGCTGGTGCAGAAGAAGCTTGCCGACATGGAGACCGAAATCTCGCTCGGCCTGCAGGCGTCTCTGCGCGTCGGCCGGCTGATGGACGAAGGCAAGTTCGCGCCCGAGATGATCTCGCTGGTCAAGCGCAACAATTGCGGCAAGGCCCTCGATATCGCCCGCGTCGCCCGCGACATGCACGGCGGCAACGGCATCCAGATCGAGTACCACGTGATGCGCCACGCCCAGAACCTCGAGACGGTGAACACCTACGAGGGCACCCACGACGTCCACGCGCTGATCCTGGGCCGGGCGATCACCGGCCTGCAGGCGTTCGCGTAAGATAGCGCGCGCGTCACCGCGCGCACTCCTCATCCTGAGGAGCCTGCCGTGAGGCAGGCGTCTCGAAGGATGGGCCACAAGCAACCGAGGCCCATGCTTCGAGACGGCCCTTCGGGCCTCCTCAGCATGAGGTCGACGAGGCGGAGAGCCCTCCTTCTCTCAATAACAACAACAAACATCACCGGGAAACGCATGAGCGACGCCAGCGACAGTTCCGACGACGTTCCGTTCAATCGCGACTTCCCGCTCCAAGCCGGCGTGGTCGAGGAAATCCGGCCGGGCCTGCGCCGCGTCCTCTGCAACAATCCGTCGCCGTTCACCTTCACCGGCACCGTCAGCTACATCGTCGGCACTGGCAAGGTGGCGATCATCGATCCAGGTCCCGACAACGAGGCGCACGCGCAGGCGCTGATCGATGCGGTGAAGGGCGAGATCGTCACCCACATCCTCGTCACCCACACCCACAAGGACCATTCGCCCGGCACGCCGCGCCTCAAGGCCGCGACCGGCGCTACCGTCTATGCCGAAGGCCCGCACCGGGCGTCGCGGCCGTATTTCGAGAGCGAGACCGTGTCGACGGAGTCCGGCGCCGATCGCGCCTTCAAGCCCGACGTCACGATCAGCGACGGCGACGTGATCGAGGGCGACGGCTGGGCGGTCGAGGCGGTGGCGACGCCGGGCCACACCGCTAACCACATGGCGTTCGCTTGGAAGGATCGCGACGCGATCTTCGTCGGCGATCACGTGATGGGCTGGTCGACCTCGATCGTTGCGCCGCCGGACGGCTCGATGGTCGACTACATGAATTCGCTCGACCGGCTGATCGCGCGCGACGAGCAGCTGTATCTGTCCGGCCATGGCGCCGAGATCCTTGAAGGCCCGCGCTACTCGCGTTTCCTGAAGCGCCACCGCGTCGCCCGCGAAGCCTCGATTCTGCATCGGCTCGGCAAAGGCGAGACCGACATCCCCACCATGGTCCGCGCCATCTATATCGGCATCGACCCCCGCCTGATGAGCGCCGCCGGCTACTCGGTGCTGGCGCATCTGGAAGACTTGGTCACCCGCGGCGTGGTCGCCACGGATGGCGACCCGCTAATCGACGGGCGCTATCGGCTGGTGAAGTAACCAGCACTACCTTTCATCAAACGGCCACTTGTTACGGTCGGCCGTGCAAGCGGCACAGCGCAACCTCTCCCGCTTGCGGGAGAGGTCGACGCGCGAAGCGCGGCGGGTGAGGGCACTCCGCTCCGCGAGTCGCAGACTCACTGCCTGGGGCGCCCTCACCCCAGCCCTCTCCCGCAAGCGGGAGAGGGGCGCGCTGTGCGCGGGGAGAGCGCTGCGCTACTTCTTCGGCGCGGCCTTGCCCTTGGCCGGCTGCTTCGGCGCGGGCTCCGGCTTCGGTGCCGGCGCATTCTCCGCGGCGTTGGTCAGGTCTTCGCTGAATTTGGCGATGCGGGCGGCGTTGCTGCCGAGGTCGCTTTCGAAATAGCGCGAGGCGGAGCGGATATCGATGCGGGCGCCGTCGCCATCGGGCAGCACGCGGATGGTGAGATCTTCCGGCAGGCCCATCACTTCGGTGCGCGCCACCGCCTCGATATGGCCCTCGCGCCGCGGCTGCTGCGGCGGGCGGGAATCCACCACGCGCCATTTGCGGCGATTGACCAGATTGAGCGTGATGTCGTAGGCGCGCTGCACCGGCAGATCGACCTGCACGGTCTCGAGGCTCGGATAGGCAGCGCGCTGGAGCTCGGCGGAATACAGGCCGGCATAGACCGCGGTGTTGACGCCGTCGCCGACCCGCAGCCGCGCCAGCGTCTCGAATTTCGGCGGGTCGATCGCGTCGGTGGTGATGTCGTGGATCTTCGGCAGGCTGCGATATTTCCAGCCGAGATAGGCCGGATAGGCCAGGATCAGCACGTCGATCAGCAGCGCCAGCAGGATGCGCGCCATGCCGCGCGAGCCGTTCTGCCAGATCGCCGCGAACCCCGCGAGCGCCAGCAGGATCGAGACGCCGGCCAGCGCCAGCGCGCCGAAGAAGGTGGCGATCGCCGGCCGCACTTCGAGGAAATCGAATCGCACCACCAGGGTCGAGGCCACGGCGGTGATGGCAGCGAACACCGCCAGCCGGCGCGCCCAGATCGCGAGGCTCGACACGGGCTCCATCTGATAGGGAGCGGAAAACCTGCGCGCCATCGGGTCCGTTCTGCCGGGTTGAAGCCGCGGCGCCGGTCGGTTCGCCGTTCCGCAACGCCCATGGTGAGACCATGGCGGACCCCAGATTTCAAGGCCGGAATGGCGAACCTGTTCGCCCGCGACCGTACCGCAGCCGCGCGGACACAGCGACGCGGCACGACGCCGATCAAAGACCTGCCGGCGCCGCCTGCGGCAAGCTGCGCGAGAGCGTCGCACAATGCTCACGCCCACGGCGATGAGCTCGCGGCACCCGAAAGGACAGCGGCCATGATGTCGGAGGCGGTTTCGCCCGCGGTGCAGTCTGGGCGCCGCCTGATCCGTACCGCGCTGGGATCGAGCGCCTACGCGGCGCTTGCGTTGATCGGCGCCGGCCGGCTCGATTGGGGGCGTGGCTGGCTCTATGCGGCCATGTTCGTCGTTGTCTCTGTCGGCGGCACGGCGGTGGTGCTGCGCGCCGATCCGGCCGTGCTGGTCGCTCGCGCCAAGAGCCTCCGCGACGACACCAAGCCGTTTGACAGACTGTTCTATGCGCTGTTCCTGCCGCTGATTGCGTTGATGCCGATCGTCGCCGGCATGGATGCCGGCCGGTTCGGCTGGGCGCCGCTGCCGGGCTGGACGACGATCCCCGGCGTCGTGCTGTTTGTCGCCGGCTCGGCGCTGTCGACCTGGACGCTGCTGGTCAACACGCATGCGGAGAGCACCGTCCGCATCCAGAGCGACCGCGCGCACGCGGTGGTGCAGAGCGGGCCGTATCGCCTCGTCCGCCATCCGATGTATCTCGGCACGCTGATCGGCCTGCCGGCCGCCGCGCTGATGCTCGGCTCGACCTGGGCGCTTCTCCCCGCGGCCCTGATCACCGCGCTGTTCGTCTGGCGCGCCGCGCGCGAAGACGACGCCCTGCTGCGCGAACTGCCCGGCTACACCGACTATGCAACGAGGGTGCGCCATCGGCTGTTGCCGGGCGTGTGGTGACAACCAAGCTTTTCCACATGCACGGACTCCTCATCCTGAGGAGCCCGGCGGAGCCGGGCGTCTCGAAGGTTGAGGCAGCGCGCGCGGCCCATGGTTCGAGACGGCGCTGCGCGCCTCCTCATCATGAGGTCCGGGCTGTTGTGGAGTCCGCAAAGCCAATCCGGCTTCAACCGCTTTCCCGAGATCCGCGCCGCGCGCAGACAGCGGCCGCGCGACGCGAACCTGTACAAACATCAGCTTCTGTATGACAAGTAGCATCGTCGGCGATCAGCGCCGTCAGTTGAGGGAGCGAGAGTTTGCGCCGCGCAACCGTATCGAAGTCGGAACTGATGCCTGGCGGCGACGACGAGGTCTTCCGCACTTTCATCCACGATTTCCTGGCATTCAGCGCACGGGTCGATCAATGCCGCGCCGGCTTCGGCGATCGGCTGGGCATTTCGGGCATCGCCTACACCACGCTGATTTCCGTCGCGCATCTGCAGGGCGAGGACGGCGTCGGCGTCAGCCGCATCGCCGAGCATCTGCATTTGTCCGGCGCTTTCGTCACCATCGAAGTATCCAAGCTGGTCAAGGCCGGGCTGATCCACAAGCGTGCCAATCAAGAAGATCGCCGCCGTGTGCTGCTCACCGTGACGCCAAAAGCCCGTAAGCTGCTCGAGCAACTCGTCGAGGTGCAGGCGCCGGTCAACGACGCGTTGTTCGACTGCCTCAGCGCATCGGAATTTCGCCAGCTCGCCTCGATGATGGCGCGACTGGTGTCGTGCGGCGACAAGGCTGTGACGCTGATGAGCTTCCTCACCGCGCCGTCGACGGTGGCGGAATCCACGCGCAAAGTGTCGCGGCGGCGCTGACCCGCGCCTTCCTCTGCATCTTTCAATTTGAGTTAAGCCCGAATTTGCGGCCTTGGCGGCGCTTAACCGTGCCCAAATTCTTGTCGCGGTGCCGCATCTTTTCTCAGCGAGTGCCTCGCATTCGTACTTGACTAGCTTTTTATAATAGCTTTGGATCAAAGGTATTAGAGCGGTGAGTTGATGACGCAGGACGTGCGACAATTTCGATCGGCGCTGTCGCAATTCGCGACCGGCGTCGCCGTGATCACGGCGCGCGGCGAGACGGGCTCGCCGATCGGGATGACGATGAGTTCGTTCAACTCGGTGTCGCTCGATCCGCCGCTGGTGCTGTTCAGCGTCGATCGCCGTGCACTGAGTCTTCCGGCGATGCAGGTGGCCGAGGGCTACGCGGTCAACATCTTGAGCCGCGGCCAGGAAGCGTTGTCGAACCAGTTCGCCAAGGCCTCCACCGACAAATGGAGCAACGTCGCGCATTCGATCGGCCATGCCGAGGCGCCGCTCTTGGCAGGCGCGATCGCACATTTCGAATGCGCGCCCTACGCGCAATATGACGGCGGCGATCACGTGATTTTCGTCGGCCGCGTGGTGCGTTTCAGCGCGCGGGACGACGAGGAGCCGTTGGTGTTCTTCCGCGGCAAGTATCAGAGCCTGAGCCGGCAGGGCGGCAGCGAGCCGATGTGGCCGCTGCCGATCCATTACTGACAAGGCGAGCACAGCATAAGGAAGCGTGACGATGAAGACAGGACAACAACATATCGCCGGCCTGCGCGACGGACGCGCTGTGTTCATCGACGGCAAGCGTGTCGACGACACCACGCGGCATCCGGCGTTCCGCAACGCGATCCAGTCGGTCGGCAAGCTGTTCGATTTCGCCTCCGATGAGGCCAATCGCGAACTGATGACCTTCGCGACGCCGGCCGGCCGCGCCAACCGCATCTGGCAGTTGCCCGAAACCTTCGACGAACTGCGCCAGCGCCGCACCGCGTTGGAGCAGTGGGGCGGGTTGCATGCCGGCTTCCTCGGCCGCGCCCCCGACCACGTCGCCTCCTGCATCGCCGGCATGTATATGGGGCTCGATCAGTTCGAGGCCTACGACAAGGACCGCGCCAAGGCGCTCGCCGACTACTACACCTATGCGCGCGACCGCGATCTGTATCTGACCTACGTCATCATCAATCCGCAGGCCGACCGCTCCAAGAGCGCTGCCCAGCAGAAGGACGCGTTCCTCACCACCGGCGTGGTCGATCAGGACGCCGAGGGCATCACGGTGCGCGGCGCCAAGATGCTGGCGACTGGCGGCATCATGGCGGACGAAGTGTTCGTCACCTGCATCCAGCCGCTGCAGCCGGGCGACGAAATCTACGCGCTGTCGTTCGCGATCCCGATGAACACCAAGGGCCTGCAGATCCTGTCGCGCAAGTCCTACGAGGAATCGTCGCAATCGGTGTTCGACAATCCGCTGTCGAGCCGCTTCGACGAAAACGACGCGGTGTTGTATTTCGACGACGTCAAGGTGCCGTGGGATCGCATCTTCGTCTACAAGAACCTCGAGATGTGCCAGAAGCAGTTCCACGCGACGCCGGCGCACGTCTATCAGAATTATCAGGCGATGATCCGCCTGTCGGTGAAGGTGCGCTTCCTGATCGGCATGGCGCGGCGGATCGCCGAGACCAATGGCGTGCTCGGCTTCCCGCAGGTCCGCGAGACCCTCGGCCAGCTCGCCGCCGAGGGCGGCATGGTCGACGCCTTCGTGGCCGCCATGGAGATCAAGGGCACGAAGTACGGCCGCTACTACGTGCCGGATCGCCACACGCTGTACGCGGCGCAGACGCTGACCCAGCAGCTCTACGCCAAGATCCTCAACACGCTGCGCGAACTCGCCGGCGGCGGCATGATCATGTTGCCGTCCTCGGTGCAGGATCTCGCCAATCCGGAGATCGCCACGCTGGTCGAGAAGACCCAGCAGTCGCCGGCGGCCGGCGCGCTCGACAAGGTCAAGTTCTACAAGCTGGCCTGGGACGCGGTCGGTTCGGAATTCGCCTCGCGGCATCAGCAGTACGAGATGTTCTACGCGGGCGCGACCTTCGTCACCAAGAACCACTCGTTCCGCACCTACGATTGGGATAGCGCCGGCGGCCTCGTCAGCCAGATGCTGTCGAGCTACGAACTCGCCGACGAACTGAAAACCTCGCAAGCCGCCTGATCAGGAGCGCATGATGCCAGTCAACAAGATCCACGACGAATTCCGTGCCGTCGACATGAGCACGGGCTGGGAAGTTCCGGCCGGCTATCCCAAGGGCATCCAGCAGAAGATCCTGTCCGGCGGCCTCGACGAGGAGAACCGCCGCGGCTCGCGCAGCCGCCTGCTGCGGTTCGAGCCGGGCGAGTTCACCACCAAGCCGTTCGTGCACGAGTACTGGGAAGAAGTGTTCCTGGTCTCCGGCGACCTCACCGTCGGCAACGACGAGAACGGCAAGGGCGGCGAGAGCTTCAAGCCGTTCACCTACGCCTGCCGTCCGCCGGGCGCATTCCACGGTCCGTTCAAGTCCGAGACCGGCTGCGTGCTGTTCGAACTGCACTACTTCGACCCGGTCTAAGGCGCGCGATGACGGACATCCTCCCCAGCACATACTTGAGTCCTTGCAGCCGCGGAGGCCGGGCATGATCACGCAGCAGATCATCAACGGCCTGATGCTCGGCTCGATCTACGTGCTGGTGGGGGTGTCCTTCACGCTGGCGATCGGCATCCTCAACTTCCTCAACTTCTCCATCCCCGGCCTGTTCATGATCGGCGGCATGGTGAGCTGGGTGCTGCTCGCCAAGGGCTGGCACTGGGTATTCGCAATCGCCGGCGCGCTCGCCGCAGCGGCGCTGGTGTCGCTCGCGGTCGAGCTTTTGTCCTATCGGCGCACCCGCGGCGCAGATCCGGAAGTGCCGCTGGTGTCATCGCTCGGCTTCCTGGTGCTGCTGGAAAACCTGGCGCTGGTCGGCGTCGGCTCCGATCAGCAGACCTTTCCGTCCCTGCTCGGCGATTTCAACTTCCGCATCGGCGGGCTGGTGATCGGCGCCGCGCAGGCGATCAGCCTGGTGCTGACCTTCGCGCTGGTGGTCGGGCTGTCGATCGTGCTCGGCAAGACCAATCTGGGCCGGCAGATCCGCGCGATCGCCGAGAGCCGCTCCACCGCGGTGCTGCTCGGCGTCGATGTCGGTCGGCTGGTGCCGAAGATCTTCGTGCTCACCGCATTGTTCACCGCGCTCGGCGGCGTGATGTTTGCGCTGAGCTATCTGCAGGTGTCGCCGTTCATGGGCGAGGGCGTCGGCTTCAAGGGCGTCGCCGCGATGATCATCGGCGGCATGGGCAGCGTCTGGGGCGCGGTGATCGGCGGGCTGATCATTGGCCTGATCGAAGTCGGTTCGATCTCGGCGTTCGGCGCCGACACCGTCAATATCGCCGTCTACGGCTCGCTGCTGGTGCTGTTGATCCTGCGGCCGCATGGCCTGTTCGGCAAACCGGCGATCCGGGAGAAGCTGTGATGAGCGGCTATCAGACCGGCGTCCTGATCATCCTGTGCTTCAACATCATGGCGGCCTATGCGGTGTATCTGCCGCTGGTCGCCGGCCAACTCAATCTCGGCATCGCCGGCTTCATGGCGGTCGGTGCCTATACGGCGGCGTATCTGACGAATGAGATGGGCTGGTCGCTGCTCGCCGCGGTCCCGACCGGCGGCCTCACCGCCGGCGCGCTGGCGCTCTTGGTCGCCGTGCCGATCCTGCGCACCCACGGGATCTATCTGGCGCTCGCCACTTTCGCGCTCGGCCAGGTGATCTCCGCTGTCTTCCTCAATCTCGAAGTGGTCGGCGCCGCCGCCGGCTATCCGGTCGCGACCTATGCGTCGCCGGTCGCGGTGTTCTCGGTCACCGCCGCGATCGTGCTGTTCGTAGTCGGGCTGTCGCAGACCCGCTTCACCCTGTATCTCACCGCGATCAAGAACGATCGCCTGGTCGCCGATCTGCTCGGCCTGAAGGTCTGGGGCCTGCAGGTCGCGGCCTTCGTGCTCGGCGGCGCCATCGCCGGCATCGGTGGCGGGCTCTACGCGCATCATTTCAGCTTCATCGAGGCGCAGCATTTCAGCGTGCAGCTGAGCATCTACACGGTGCTGTACGTGCTGCTCGGCGGCACCCAGACGGTGTGGGGGCCGCTGGTCGGCGCGCTGTTCTTCAGCCTGGCGCCGGAGCTGCTGCGCGCCGGAGAGGCGTGGCGATACGTGCTGTTCGCGGTGCTGATCGTCGGCTTCATGGCGGTGCGGCCGCAGGGCCTGGTGACGCCGGCGTCGCTGCGCGGCCTCGGCCGTCTGTTCAAACGCAAGCCCGCAGCGGGAGTGCAGTCATGACCGCGCAAGCTCCGCTGCTCGACCTGCAGAACGTCTCGAAATCGTTTGGCGGCCTGCACGTCATCCGCGACCTCAGCTTCTCGGTGGCGCGCGGCCAGACCGTCGGTCTGATCGGCCCGAACGGCGCCGGCAAGACCACCGCGTTCAACATGGTCAGCGGCGTGTTCTTGCCCGACCAGGGCACGGTGTCGTTCGAGGGCCGCGACATCACCAACATGGCGTCGCGCCGCCGCATCAAGCTCGGCATCGCGCGCAGCTTCCAGAACGTGCGGCTGATGCAGCATCTCACCGTGTGGGAAAACCTGCTGGTCGGCCAGCATGTCCGCGCCTCGGGCCTGTTCAATCTGCTGATGCCGTTCCGGCTGATCCCCAACCATCGCTGGCGGCGCGAGGTCGTTGCCGCGCTCGACGAGATGGGGCTCGGCGCCTATGCCGACTCGATGGTCAGCGAGCTGCCTTACGGCATCCGCAAGCGCATCGACCTGGTCCGCGCCACGCTCGCCGGCGCCTCGCTGCTGATGCTGGACGAGCCGGCCGCCGGTCTCAACCCGGTCGAGACCCAGGCGCTCACCGCGCATCTCGAAGCGCTGAAGGCGCGCGGCGTTACGCTCTTGATCGTCGAACACGACATGCATTTCGTGGGTACCATCTGCGACCACGTCGTGGTGCTGAACTTCGGCAGCAAGATCGCCGAGGGCCCGCTGTCGGTGGTGCAGCACGACGCGGTGGTGCGCACCGCTTATCTCGGCGCGGAGCAGGCGGCATGAGCGCGATCCTCTCCGTCTCCGACCTCACCGTCGCCTACGGCGGGGTCACCGCGCTCGACGGCGTCTCGCTCAACGTCGAGGAAGGCGAGATCGTCACCGTGCTCGGCGCCAACGGCGCCGGCAAGACTACGCTGCTGCTCGGCATCATGGGCGCGGTGCCCGCCACGCGCGGCCGCATCCAATTTCGTGACAGCGATCTGTCGCGCGCGCGTCCGCACACGCGGTTGGCGCAGGGGCTGGTGCTCGTCCCTGAAGGCCGCCAGGTGCTGGTGTCGCTGACGGTCGAGGAGAACCTGCTCCTCGGCGCGCATCTGCGCCGCGACCGCGCCGCGGTGCGCAGCGAGATTGACGCGATCTACGAGCGCTTCCCCAATCTGGGCCAGCGCCGCCACGTCGCGGCGGCGACGCTGTCCGGCGGCGAGCAGCAGATGGTCGCGATCGGCCGTGCGATGGTGGCGCGGCCGCAGGTGCTGATGCTCGACGAGCCGTCGCTCGGCCTGTCGCCGCTGTTCGTCTCGAAAGTGTTCGAGCTGATCCAGGAGATGAACCGCAGCGGGCTGACGATCGTGCTGGTCGAGCAGAACACCGGCAAGGCGCTGTCGGTGGCGCATAGCGCCACCGTGCTCGAGCTCGGCAAGGTCGCGGTGGCCGGCCCGTGCGAGACGCTGCGCAACGATCGCCGGCTGCTCGACGCCTATCTGGGCGGCGGCAGCGACGAGACTTCCGAACCATCCCGGTTGATGCCGGCGGGCACTCACTAACAACAACAGGAGCAGGGGTTGATGAAAGCGTATAGCGTCGCGGCGGCGGGTGTCGCCATCGGACTGATCGGCGGCATGGCGGGCGCGCAGGCGGCCGATCTCGTCCTCGGCTTCTCGATGGCCAAGACCGGTCCCTATGTCAGCCTCGCCAACACCAACGAGGTCGCGGTCGACATGGCGGTCGACGAGATCAACGCCAAGGGCGGCGTCGGCGGCAACAAGATCAAGCTGGTGAAGTTCGACACCGGCGGTGATCCCAAGCAGGCCGCGCTCGCGGTGCGTCAGTTCGCCGAAGACAACAAGGCGCTCGCGGTAATCGGGCCGTTCTCGTCCGGCGAAGTCCGCGTCGCGTTCCCGGCCGGCGAGCGGCTCGGCATCGTGCAGATGTCGATGTCGTCGTCGGCGCCCGGCCTGACCAAGGGCTTCAGCTACGCGTTCCGCAACACCCGCGACGAGAAGACCGTCATTGACGAGGTGCTGGCGACGCTGCGCGACAAGAAGCTGCCGATGAAGACCGGCGCCACCGCGTTCGCCACCGACGACACCGTGTCGAAGTCGATCGGCACCGCGGTGCTGCCGGTGCTGTTCACCAAATACGGCGTGGAGAGCAAGGGCGCGGTCGACTTCCAGTACAACGCTTTCGACCTGTCGCCGCAGGTGTCGCAGCTCGCGCAGATGAAGCCGGACATCATCGGCCTCGGCGCGCCGCCGGAGGCCGCCGTCAACCTCGCCAAGGAGCTGAAGCGCCAGAACGTCACCGCGCGTCTGATCGCCGGCACCACCGTTGCCGATCCGGATCTGCCGAAGCGGATGGCCGGCGCCGGCGAACTGATGACGATCGGCACCACCTTCTTCGCCGAGCTGAACGACCAGACCAAGGCCTTCGCCAAGGAGTTCGCCAAGCGCACTTCGGCGGCCGGCATGACCCGGCAGGAGCCGAACCAGCAGGACGCCTCGGCCTACGACATCGTCTATCTGTTCGCCGAAGCGATGAAGACCGCGGCGGTCACCGGCGCGCCCGACAAGGCCGCGGCGGAACGCACCGCGATCCGCGACGCGCTGGCCAAGATCAAGGGCCTGCCGGCGCTGGAAGGCGCGATCTCGTTCGCCGATGATCACGATGCGATCAAGCCGATCTACGTGATCGAAGCCAAGGATCAGCACTGGACGTTGCTCGACACCCGCAAGGGCGAGTAGTACTCATCATCGCCGTGCGGGACGATCAGTTCCGCACGGCGTCGGTCCCATTCTTACTGCGAGAGCTCTTCATGTATGCCGCTCCCATCGATTTCGCCGTTCACGAACAGGGGCGCGAGGCCCCGCGATCGATCCAGATCGGCGATCTGATCATCGCCGGCTGGACCGGCCGTGATCCGGTGGCGCGCGACAAGCACATCAAGGAACTCGAAGAACTCGGCATCGCGCCGCCGGCTTCGACGCCGATCTACTACCGCGTCGCCGCCGCCCGGCTGACCACGCGCACCGCGATCGAAGTCAGCGACGAGAATTCCAGCGGCGAAGTCGAATTCGTCCTGATCAAGTCCGGCGGCAAGCTCTATGTCGGCGTTGGCTCCGACCACACCGACCGCAAGGTCGAGACCTACAACATCACCGTGTCCAAGCAGATGTGCGACAAGCCGGTCGCGCCGCAGCTGTGGGCCTATGACGACGTCGCTGCGCATTGGGATCAGCTGGTGCTGCGCTCGTGGGCGACGATCGGCGGTGAGCGCGTGCTGTATCAGGAAGGCACCCTGTCCGGCATGCTACCGCCAGCCGAACTGATCGAACGTGAATTCGGCAAAGCCGGAATGCCCGAAGGCGCCGCGATGCTCGGCGGCACCTTCGCGGCCAAGGGCGGGATCCGCCCGGCGACCCGCTTCGACTACGAACTCAGCGACCCAGTCCTGAACCGCAGCATCAGCAGCGGCTACGACGTGCGGACGCTGCCCGTGTTGGGCTAAACTAACAGCGTCATTTCACGCAGTGCCTAACCCCAAGCGCATCGCGCCCCCTCTCCTGCGAGGGAGAGGGGCGGGGTGAGGGCGACGCGGGCACAGTGCCTGGGGACCCCCACCCCCGACCTCTCCCCGCAAGG
>NZ_JBMDXE010000273.1:0-6074 GCF_048594845.1 Rhodopseudomonas sp.
CGCGTCCGGACCCCAATCGAGCTTCGGCGCGCCCTGCGTCACCGTCACCGGCGACGACATCGTGCGACCGAAATCGGCCGAATGCGCGACCGAGACCTGGCCGCCCGCCATCCAGATCAGCCACAGCGTGCCGTCGCGCGCGAAGGCCGGCGTGACCTTGGAGGCGCAACGCAGCTCGGTCGTCGCGCAGGCCGTCTCACTGTCGTGACGATGAACGGACTGCGCCGCGGCGGAAGCGGCCGACAGCGCCAGAGCGAGCGCCGCGATGAGAGTTCGACGGGCCATGGCCGCCTCCTTGTCGAAGATCACCGGAAGGCGATCTTCATGCCTCCGACGAACGCGCGCGGCGAACCCGCATAGATCGACCCGGACGTCCCCGCCAAAATGCTGGCGGGATTCTGCACGCCGGCCGCATTCACCGTGTTGGCGATGTTGTTGGCCGACGCGATGTAGGTCTTGTCGAACAGATTGCGGATCTCGAAGAATACGCTGAGCTGCCGGAGATAGTCCGATTGCAGATCGGTCTTGTAGTGCAGGTTGAGATTGACCAGCTCGTAGCCGGGCACCTTCAGCAGATTGGCGTTGTCGAGATAAAAATCGTCCTTCCACACCAGCTCGACGAAGCCGCCGAGCCCGGCCAGCGCGCCGCGCAACTGATCGTAGCCGACCCGCGCCGTCAGTTCGTTCGGCGAAATGCCCGGGATCTGGTTGCCGACGCGATTGAACCGATAGGCGCCGATGCTCTCGGTGTAGTCGGTGTAGATCTCGTCGATCCGGGTATAGGCCACCTTGGCCTCCCAGCCTTCCGCGAACGACCAGCGGCCGGCGAACTCGACGCCGCGATGCTCCGAATGCGGCGCGTTGAAGCTATAGCTGACGCCGGCGACCGGAGTCGCCTGGGAGACGATCTCGTTGGTGAAGAACTCGTAGAACGCGGTGGCGCTGAGCGTCAGCGACCGGTTCGGCGTCCAGTCGGCGCCGATGTCGTAGCCGACATTGGTCTGCGACTGCAGCGCGGTGTTGTTGCCGGCAAGGCCGCTCGGCAGCACGAACAGATTGTTGACCTGCGGCGTGCCGTAGCCGGTCGCGACCCGGGCGTGCCAGGCCCATTCGGCGCTCGGCCGGTAGATCAGCGCGAATTCCGGGGCGGTGTTCTGGAATTGCGGCGAGGCGCCGAGCACGGTCGGCACCACCATGTTCGGATTGTTCAGCGTCGGATAGGCGTAGGCGGTGCTGACGCCCTTGAGCTGCGTGGTCTCCCAGCCGATGCCGGCGATTGCCGTTACGGTGGGGACGAGTTGCAGCTCCTGCCGGGCGCGCACGCCGTAATTCGTCGTCGTACTGGCCAGGTTACTCTGCAGCCGGCCGACCGCGGCGTCGCCACTCGGCAGCACATTGTAGGTGTCACCCGACGCGCTGAGCGTGTTGTACCAGGCGCCCAGCAATGAGGTCGACGCCATGCCGAACAGTTCGCCGCGTTTGGTGATGTCGCTGGAGAAATTATACGACGGATAGTCGCCGACCGCGCTGGTCGAGCCGGTCGGCTGGCTGATGTTGCGGTCGTCGAACACGAACTGGTTGCGCCAGGTCGTGGTGTTGTCGAAATCGTGCTCCCAGCGTCCGCCCACGATGGTGCGCCGGTCGTCGCGGTTGAGCCCGGCCTGCAGCGCCGTCAGCGTCGACTTGGCTCCGTTGAAGCCGTTGTTGAACAGCGACACCGTCCCGCAGCCCGCAACCGCCGCGGTGAGGCAGCCGGCCTGATACGGGTTGAGGTTGTACTGGTTAAGCGACAGCCGCAGCGGCAATCGGGTCGACAGCTCGTTGTCGATCAGCTTCACGGTGAAGCGATCGTCCGGCGTCGCCTGCCAGGTGGCCAGGAAATTCACCGTCTGGGTATTGAACCAGCTGTTGGTGATGAAGCCGTCGCCGCGCGCGTCGCTGGCGAACAGCGAGGCTTCGAAATTGCCGACCTTCTTGCCGACCGTCAGGTAGTTGCTGAGATAGCCGAAGCTACCGCCCTCGACGCCGTATTCGGCGCCGTCGATGCTGCCGCCCGGCCGGGTGCGGAAGTTGAGCGCGCCGCCGGTCGCATAATTGCCGTACAGCGCCGAGGACGGGCCGCGGATCACGTCGATCGCGCTGTAGGCGTGCGGATCGATCAGGTCGCTGCGCGACAACCCGTCCGGCTGGGTGACCGGAAAGCCGTCGTCGAAGATCACGATGTTGCGGATGGCGAAGCCGTTGCGCGCGTTCGAGCCGCGGATCGAGATGCCGACATCGCGCGGGCCGTTGCCCTGCTTGACCGAGATGCCGGGGCTGTCGCGCAGCACGTCGGTGACCGAGAACGACGGCCGGTTGTCGAACTGGCTACGATCGATCGTGGTCGCGGTCTGGCCGTTCGGTGCCTGGTTCAGGCGATCGCGTGCCGCAGTCGCGGTTTCGACGGCTGGCGCAGCAACCGGCGCAATCGCAGCGGCGCGCACCGGGGTGATGCGGCGCGGCGCTGCAGCGGCGCGGCTGCGGGCGCGCGGCGCCGGCTTGGCGCGGGCCGGAGCCGGCGCGTCCACCGTCACCGATGGCAGATTTTGAGGCGTGGTCTGAGCGCGGGCGGTCCCGGCCGATGCCGTCAGCATCAGCCCGATCGCAGCCGCACTCGCCCCCGAAAGGGCGGAGATGCGAGACATAGTGGTGAAACCTTCCTGGCGGCAACGCCTCGGCGCTGACCGCAAAAGCCCTTTGACGGCACGGCGAACCGCGCCAGTGACGAACGGAGTGGCTCAGGAAAAGGCTGGTGGCGCGCGCGCCTGGGTATCGGAACTACCGCGGCCCTGCGTTCGAACGGGTGTCTGTTCCCGCCAAGCGATCCGCGCAAAGCTCCGCCACGGCATCGCCTGGGCGATGAAGACCGGCGTATCGATCGGGCCGGCGATGCCTGCCAGACAACACTGCACGCATTGGATGGCGTGACCGGGCTGGCCGCTCTGATCAGTCGATGCATCGTCGGCATGGCAGATCGCGGTCGTGAACAGACCACTGGTCCGTTGGCCGGCTTCCGCGAAGTACACGCCGATCGGTGCGAAGATCTGCACCCACAACGCGACGAAGAAGACCGGCAGCACTCTGCGTAGCTGCGACCGCATCAATTGCCCCTCAGTGGCGGCAATTAATCATGCAGATACCGCCGTGTCGAGGTCCGGCACCCTACTGAGGTGCCTCGCGTCCTAGTCCGGCCGCTGGTCCGGCGCCGCCAGCACGGCGCGGCATTCGGTCGGCAGGTCGGCCAGCGTCAGCGGCTTCTTCGGCTTCGGCGGCTTCGGATGCAGCACCGCGTCGGAGAACCAATAGGCCAGATCGGCCGGCGCGCAGCCTTCGCCGGACGGCGGCTCGGGCTGCGATTCACAGCCGGGACTGCCGGCCGGGCAGGATATGCGGATGTGGAAGTGATAATCGTGGCCCCACATCGGCCGCACCTTACTCAGCCAGGCGCGGTCGCCCTTGGCCTCGCGGCACAGCGCCTTCTTGATCGCCGCATTGACGAAGATGCGCTCGACCGCCGGCTCCTGCGCGGCGGCGCGGATCACCTTCCAGTGCGTCGGCGTCCACACCTTGGGATCGATGTCGAGCCGGTCCGGCCGCACCATCATGGTGGCGGACATCTCCTCGCGCTCGTTGCGCGACAGCTGCCGGTTGGGCATCGGCGTCAGCCAGATGTCGGCGTCGAGCCCGACCTGATGGCTGGCATGGCCGGTCAGCATCGGGCCGCCGCGCGGCTGCGACATGTCGCCGACCAGAATGCCGGGCCAGCCGGCGTCGCGACGCGCCTTGGCTGACAGCCGTTCGATCAGATCGACCATCGCCGGATAGGCATAGAAGCGATTGCGCGACAGCCGCATCACCTGCCAGGTCGGACCGTTGATCGGCAGCGCCTCGCCGCCCGCCAGGCAGCCATGGGCGTAGAAGCCGATCGGCCGCGGCGGCAGCGCGGCCGGCAGGTATCTTCGCGCGAACAGTTCGCGCGCGGCGAGATCCGGATCGTTGGGATTGGCCAGCGGCGGCAGCGGCCTGGGATTGACCGTGCCTTTGTCCTGGGCATGCGCGAGGACGGCCGAGCCGGCAAGCAGCGCGACAGCCAGCAGCAACCGGACGGGAATCGATCGGCGAAGCATGTCCCTGTATAACCGACCGAGCCGGTAAAATCAGCCGAATGGCCGCCGCCGCTTTCAGCAAGCCGCCGTGCGAGATCTAGCGGGCTTGCCCTTTTTAACGCGGAACTAACCAGCCGCCGCGTCGGAGGTCATTTAATTCGAACCAAACGGCGTGGCCGAACACCCTTTGAATTCCTCATTCGAACACCGGCCACCAGCCGCAACGCGCGCATTCAAGCCCAATTGGCGCGGCTTAAGGTGCTTGAAGACCGGCTGCGCGTGCCCGCGCGGCGCCAAGCGCTGAAAATGCTGCGCAAAACATTACACATTTTTTTCAGACACATATTGCACAATCAAGTCGCAGATTGCGTGTGGGGCGTGGGAATGCCGCAGATCCGGCTGAGGACCAACAAGACATCCAGACGATGTGCGGACACCCGTAAGCCGAAACGCCGCTCCTCCACCAAGGGCGGCGCCAAGCTGCCGGCGCTGCCGACGCGCGGCCCGCGCGCGCCGATTGCGGCCGAGCGGGAGCGCGCGGTCGAAGCCGCGCTGGCGGAAGCCCGCAAGTCGCACGAGCGGCTGCGCGAGGCGATCGACCTGCTGCCGCAGGGCATCGTCTTCCTCGATTCCGAAGGCCGCTACATCCTCTGGAACAAGCGCTACGCCGAGATCTACAAGGCCAGCGCCGATCTGTTCAAACCCGGCGCGCGGATTCAGGACACGATGCGGGTCGGCGTCGCGCGCGGCGACGATCCGGAGGCGGTCGGCCGCGAGGACGAATGGATCGCCGAGCGCATGCGCCGGCTGTTTCATCCCGGCCACAGCCACGAGCAGGTGCTGGCCGACGGCCGCTGCATCCAGATCGAAGAGCGCACCACCTCGGACGGCGGCGTAATCGGCCTGCGCGTCGACATCACCGAACTGAAGCAGCGCGAAGCCTCGTTCCGGCTGATGTTCGAAAGCAATCCGGTGCCGATGATCGTCTGTTCGCTGCACAACGAGCGCATCCTCGCCGTCAACGACGCCGCGGTCGAGCACTACGGCTACTCGCCGGCCGAATTCGCCGAACTCACCATCCGCCGCCTGCAGGCGTTCGAGACCGAGCTGCCGTGGGACGGCGACGCCAGCAGCGAGGAGCGCGCGGCGCGGACCTGGAAGCACGTCAAGGCCGACGGCTCGCTGATCGACCTCGCCATCTATGCGCGGCAGCTCACCTACAATGGCGAGCCGGCGGTGCTGCTGGCGCTGATGGACATCACCGAGCGCAAGCGCGCCGAGATGCGGCTCGCCTTCATGGCGCATCACGACGGCCTGACCGGCCTGCCGAACCGCAATTTGCTGCGCAAACGGCTCGACGAATTCCTGGCGCAGACCCGGCGGACCGGCGAGAAGATCGCGGTGCTGTTCATCGGCGTCGATCACTTCAAGGCGGTCAACGACACGCTGGGCCACGCGGTCGGCGACAAGCTGCTGCGCGGCATCGCGCGCCGGCTACGCTCGACGCTGCGCGAGGAGGATCCGCTGGCGCGGCTCAACTCCGACGAATTCGCCGTGATCCAGACCGGCATCAAGCGCCCCGAGGACATCACGCTGCTGGCCAAGCGGCTGCTCAACGCGATCGCCGAGCCGTATCTGCTCGAGGGCCATTCGGTGGTCGCCAGCGCCAGCATCGGCATCGCGGTGGCGCCGCTCGACGGCGACGATTCCGAGAAGCTGCTGATGAATGCCGACATGGCGCTGTCGCGCGCCAAGAAGGATTCGCGCGGCAGCTTCAGCTTCTTCGAGCCCGGCATGGACGCGCGCGCCCAGGCGCGGCGCAAGATCGAAACCGACCTGCGCGCGGCGCTGCGCCACGACGTGCTGCGGCCGTACTACCAGCCCCTGATCGGACTGGAGAACGGCCTGATCACCGGCTGCGAGGCGCTG
>NZ_JBMDXE010000274.1:0-4484 GCF_048594845.1 Rhodopseudomonas sp.
GGCGTGTTGGTGCGCGCGACCGCAGCGTCGTCGACCTTGCCGATCCGCGCGCCGCTGGTCGCCGGCAGCAGCGATAGCAGCAGCGCGTTGCTGGCGAAACCAGTCTTGGCCAGCATCGCGGCGTTCTGCGGATTGGCCTGCACCGCTTCCTGCAAGGCGCTCAGCGTCGCGGCCGTATCGACCGCGGTCGTCGCGCTGGTCGTCGTCGCGGTCGCAGAGGCTTCGACATTGCTGAGCTGATTGATGACGCTGCGCAGCAGTGCCTGCTCCGCCGTATCGGTCGCGGACGGCGCCGTCGCGGTCATCATCGACGCCAGGGTCGGCGTCGCCGCAAGTCCGGCCGCGGCGAACGGCGTGTTGGCTTGCGCTGTCGTTTCTGTGGTCGTGGCCGCGACCTCGTTCTGGGCCGCGAGCAAGGTGGACTGGACGAGCAATTGCGCCACCTGCCCGTTCTGCAGCAGGGGCGTCGGCATCGCCGTAGCATTGGCGTTCGCCGCCGCGGTGCCACCGAGCGCGGTGCCCAGCACTTGGCGCAAGACGATCAGCGCGGCCTTCAGATCGGTGCCGGCGGTCGCCGGCTGTGCATTGGCTAACGAGGCTTCGAGGAAGATTCCCGAACTCTGCACCGCGCGCTGAATGTCGGCGCCCGTCAGCGCCGGGGTGAGCGCGGTGCGCAGCGACTGCACCTGCGCCACCGCCTGACGCACCGCCTGCGGCAGGCTGGCGAGATCAGTCACCGCATCGAGATTGGCGAACAGCGACGACAGCCCGGTTTGCTGCGTTGCCGCGGTTTGCGCCGCGGTGGTCAGCGCGGCGGCCTGCTGGGGCGTCAGCGCGTTGGCGGCCGGCACGATGCTCGGCGCCGCTTGCGCGGTCAGCGTGATCGCCTGCGGCGCCAGCGTGACGGTGTCGAGGCTGAGACTCGTCGCGGCGAGATTGGCCGGCGTGCTGGTCGTGACCGGCTGATTGACGATGGCGAGGCGGACGCCCTGATCGGTCTGCGACACCGCGACCTGCAGCGTCTGGCCGGCTTGCAGCGGCACCTGCGTGGTCGCCTCGACGGTCTGGCCGCCGATCGCGATACGGACCTGGCTGTTGTCGAGGATCGCCAGCACCTTGGCCTGAACCACCGTGCCGGGCTGCAACGTGACGTCGGCCGTCACGCCCTGCAGAGCGACGAGGGGAAGGTTCGGATTGACGGAAATCGCCATGAGGACCCGTTCGCCGCGCGACAATTCGAACGAGGCTAGCTGATCGCCGTAAACGGCTTGTTAACTTCCCCGCCCCGCCAGCGCCGCCAGCACCTGCGCGGCGGCCTTGAATTCGATCAGCCGCGCGGCGCGGCGTGCGGCCGCCTCTTCATCGAGGCCCCATTGCTCGATGTTCCAGTCCTCGTCGACATGCGCGGCGGCCCAGACCTGGTCGGCGTCGCGCTCGCCCTTCGCCAAGGCCAGCGCCAGCAGCGCCGAGCCGGTGATCGTCGTCACGACGTGGAAAGCGCCGACCGACCAGGCATCCTGCGGCATCGCCGCGCGCGCCGCGGCGATCGCCGGCTCCGGCTGATCGACATGCATGATGCCCTCGGCGAGGATGAAATGCGCGCCGAGTTCGTTCGCGGCCCAATACAGCACCGGATCCCAATGTTTGGATTCCATCGCCACCAGCCCTTCGGGATGGCCGGCGCGATAGAACAGCAGGTCCGAGCCGAAGTACTTGGCGACATCGTCGGCGACCTCGTCGATGCGGCCGACGACGCCGTCGAGCACGCTGTGCGCCAGCCGCGTCATCGGCATCGTCATCGGATCGATGTGCTCGCCCTGTGCCTGCCATTCGGCGGCGATCACGTCGGCCAGCTCGCGCGTCGGCGCGGCGAGCGCATTGCGCGACGGCGTTTTCACCGGACGGCCGTCGAGCGTGATGGCAAAGCCGTCCGCGACGTCTGATACTTCGGCGGATTTGTAGAACCGCTTCGGCAGCGCCGCGCGAGATGTACGCCGCACCGCCTCTTCCGGCTCGAGCTGCGATTTGCCTGCGACGTCGTCGATGAGGTCACGCATCGGCTGAGTGTCCTTGCTGATCGCTTACTGATTGGCGCAGCCGCGAGAATAGGCGGCGCGGTCGTTCGGCGAAAGCCGCGCCGCATTGCCATCGGTGAGGCAATCGGTGATGCGGTCGCCGAACGAGCGGCGCTGGTTGGGAAGCTGGGCCCGGGGGGTGGGGGCCGGCGCGTCGAGCTGCGGCACCGCCGGAACAACCACGGGGGGTGGCGGCGGCGGTGGAGGTGGCGGCGGCAGCGTCGACGGCAACTGGCCGGGCACGAGTTGCGCCAGCGCGGCGCCGGGCGCGGCGATCAGCGAGAGGACGAGGAGAGCTGAAGCGATCCGTTTCATCATATGCATGTCGTGATCGCACCGCCGCCGCGCAAGCTGCGCCACCGGCCTCGCCTCATTCTTCCGGCGCATGCTCGATCGGATCGAAGCGGTCGTGCTCGAGCCCGAGCAGGTTCCAGCTCTGCAGCATATGCGCCGGCAGCGGCGCCGAGACGTCGATCACGCCGCCACGCGGATGCGGGATGACGATGCGGCGCGCCAGGAGATGCAGCCGGTTCTGCAGTCCGCCGGGCAGTTGCCAGTTCTCGATGTTGAAGTACTTCGGATCGCCGACGATGGCGTGGCCGATATGCGCCATGTGGGCGCGCAGCTGATGGGTGCGCCCGGTCACCGGCTTCAGCGACACCCAGGCCAGCTTCTGGCCGGAGGTCTCGACCACCGCGTAGTACGTCACGGCGTGGCTGGCGCCGTCGTCGCCGTGTTTGGCGACGCGCATGATCGAATCCTCTTCGCTCTCGTCCTTGGCCAGATAGGTCGAGATCCGCCCCTGCTTCGGCTTCGGCACGCCGGCGACCAGCGCCCAATAGATCTTGCGCGCCGAGCGATGGCGGAAGGAGCCGGTCAGCGCCGTGGCGGCGAAGCGGGTCTTGGCGACCAGCAGGCAGCCCGCGGTCTCCTTGTCGATGCGGTGCACCAGGCGCGGCTTCTGGCCCTTGGCGTCGCGCAGCACTTCGAGCATCTGGTCGATGTGCCGCGTCGTCCCCGAGCCACCCTGCACCGCGAGGCCGGCGGGCTTGTTCAGCACCAGCACATCGGCGTCCTCGAACAGCGTCATTTCTTTGAGCTGTGCCAGCGTCTTCTGCTCGGCTTCGGACAGATGGCCCGGCAGCTTCGGCGCGTCGAGCTTGAGCGGCGGAATGCGGACGCTCTGCCCCTCCTCCAGCCGGTCCTTGCTGTCGGCGCGCTTGCCGTTCACCCGCAGCTCGCCTTTGCGGACGATGCGCTGGATGTGGGAGAACGACAGCCCGGGAAACCGCGCCTCGAGGAAGCGATCGACCCGCATGCCGTTCTCGTCGGCCGTGACGGTGACCGTCTCGACCTTCGTCGGCAGCGGCGCGTCGGGCTTGGCCTTTTCGGGCTCCGGCGCGATCGCCTCGGGCCGCGGACGCGCGCCGGATCGCCGGGCCTCGAACCGCTCGCTGTCCGGTCGATCGAGCGCCGGGCGCTCGCCGGCAGGACGCTTGCGCACCGGCCGCGCCGATACCGGCCGGCCGTCCTCGCCGCGATTGCCGCGCACCGGGCCAGCCTTGAACGCACCTGGCTTCGCCGATCCAGCCTTGGCCGGCCGGGCGCCGGCTTTTGTGCCCGCTTTGGGACGGTCGCCGCCGGGACCGCGTTTGGCGAGGGGTTTTTTGGTACGACGGCTCATCGATCAGGCGCTCCGGAGGTTGAGGCCGTGCCTAGCGCAAAAGCGCGGTCCGGTCACGGCGGAATCTGGGTGGTTGGCCCGTAGCCCGGATGCAGCGAAGCGAAATCCGGGACCGCCCCAGCCGTGTGGCTCGGAGCGCGCAGCCCGGCACGGCGATCGCCGTCCGGACCACGGACCCGGGCACTGCCGACACGGCGGCAGCACCCCGGCCGAACGCCCGCATCCTCGCGGCGCCGTTGCGCCCGAGCTTTGCGGACGTCCCGCCCCTCGCACGCGTGAGGGGCGGCGGAGCGCCGAAAGGCGCACCTTGGTAGTGGCCGCAGCACGAACTTCGGATCGCCGAAGCCCGGAGGCCGCGGAAACGCCTTCCGGCGCTCCACCGTGGCGACTTGTCGCTTCAGGACCGTGCTTCCGGGCGCAGGCACGGGTAACGAAACCCGACGGTCCGGCGGGATTTCCCCGCCTTCGCCTGTGCCCGTCCAGCCAACTAACAAGTGGCAGACCCCCGTAGTGGGGCCGGACGGTGACCCGAAGCGTCCCGAGCGCGAGGGCCACGTCCTCCCCCGCCCGCAGGCGCCACACCCCGCCCCACTCCAAGACGCCTCTAGAAGCGCCCCTCGTGGACGAGGTGAGATAGGATTAAAGACCTATCTGAATTTTGTCAAGAGAGGATTGAGGTGTTAGCTTCCCCTTGCTTTCCGCCTGGCAAAAGAAGCAATTATTCT
>NZ_JBMDXE010000275.1:0-25161 GCF_048594845.1 Rhodopseudomonas sp.
CGGGACGTTGGAATTCGCGCGTTCCGACGCCTATACATTCGGTGGCGCTATTTCCGGCACCGGCAATCTGATCAGCTTCGGCGGCAGTGCCGGCACTGGCGTTTTAACGTTGACGGGAGCCAATACTTACACCGGGGGCACGACCGTCTCCAGAGGCACATTGCAGATCGGAGACGGCGGCACCTCGGGCTCGATCGTCGGCAACGTCACCAACAACGCTACGCTCGCCTTCAATCGCTCCGACGCGACCAGCTTCGGCGGCGTCATTTCCGGCGGCGGCAATCTGATCAAGCGCGGCGCCGGCAACCTGTCGCTGACCGGCATCAGCAGCTTTACGGGCACCACCACGGTCGACGCCGGCACGCTCAGCGTCAACGGTTCGATCGCCTCGTCGTCGTTGACCACCGTGAACGCCGGTGCGGCGCTCGGCGGCAATGGCACCGTGGGCACCACGCTGATCAACGGCGGCGCGCTGGCGCCGGGCAATTCGATCGGCACGCTCAACGTCAGCGGCAATCTCACGTTCACGGCGGCATCGAGCTATATGGTCGAAGTGTCGCCGACCAGCGCCGACCGCGTCAACGTCTCGGGCACCGCGACGCTCGGCGGCGCCACCGTCAATGCATCGTTTGCCAATGGTGGCTATGTCGAGCGGCAATACACCCTCGTCAATGCGGCCGGCGGCGTGGCCGGCACCTTCGGCACGCTGGTCAACACCAACCTGCCGTCGGGCTTCAAGTCGAGCCTCGGCTACGACGCAAACAACGCCTACCTGAATCTGGTGCTGGACTACACGCCGCCGACCCCGCCCGGGCCGACTCCGCCGGTGATCAACAGCGGCCTGAACGGCAACCAGACCCAGGTCGCCAACGTCCTGAGCAATTACTTCGTACGCACGGGCAGCATCCCGATCGTCTTCGGCACGCTGACGCCGGCAGGGCTGAGCATCGCGTCCGGCGAGACGCCGACCGGCGCGCAGCAGTCGACCTTCACGGCGATGGGCCTGTTCATGGGCGTGCTGACCGATCCATTCAGCAACGGCCGCGGCGCGCCGGACACGACGTCGGCGCCAATGGCGTTCGTCGACGCAGCGCAGTCCGCCGGCGTTCGCGACGCCCATGCGATGATCGGCAAGGCCGGAGCGTTGCCGTCGTTCGAACCGCGCTGGGTAACGTGGGGCGCCGGCTTCGGCGGCTCGCAGACGACCGACGGCAATGCCACACTTGGCTCGGCCACGGCGACCAGCCGGCTCGCCGGCATCGCCGCGGGCGCGGATTACTGGCTGTCGCCGCAGACGGTGGCGGGCTTCGCGATGGCCGGCGGCGCCACGCAATTCGGCCTCGCCAACGGGCTTGGGTCGGGGCGCTCCGACCTGATGCAGGTCGGCGGCTTCATCCGCCATCGCATCGGCGCCAGCTATCTCACGGCAGCGGCGGCTTACGGCTGGCAGGACATCACCACCGAGCGGACCGTCGGCATCGGCGGCTTCAATCAGCTGCGCGCCAGCTTCAATGCCAATGCCTACTCGGCCCGGGTCGAAGCCGGCCACCGCTGGGTTGCGCCGCTGCTCGGCGGCGTCGGCCTGACGCCCTACGCTGCCGCGCAGGTTACGGCGTTCGATTTGCCGGCCTATGCGGAGCAGGCGGTGAGCGGCAGCGGCGTATTTGCGCTCGGCTACGATGCCCGAACCGCGACGTCGACGCGCAGCGAGCTCGGCCTGCGCACCGACAAGGTTTTCGCGCTCGACGGCGCGTTGCTGACGCTGCGCGGCCGCGCCGCCTGGGCTCACGAGTTCGATGTCGATCGTTCGGTGGCGGCGACGTTCCAGGCGCTGCCGGGCGCCAGCTTCGTCGTCGGCGGCGCCCGCCCGGCAGCCGACGCCGCGCACACCCCGGTGTCGGCGGACAACAATTGGCTCAACGGCTTCTCGGTCGGCGCCAGCTTCGAGGGCGAATTCTCCGAGGTCACCCGCAGCTACGCCGGCAAGGGCGTGCTGCGCTACGCGTGGTGAATACGGGACTTGGGAACGAGGACTCGCGCGTGCAGAAGGAGCAGGGGGATGCGGCTATGGTAGAGGGCACTCGATGCGTGGTCGCGCCCTCACCCAGGTCGTTGGCGGATCGAAATCTCCTGTTGTCGGCGCTGCTCGGGTCGACGGCCCTTGTTGCGGTCACGATGCCTGCAGCTGCCCAGCAGGTCTGGGTCGGCAGCATCGATTCGAACTACGATACGGCATCGAATTGGAGCGGTCCGGCCGCCGTTCCGGACGGCGGCGCGACGGCGGTGTTCACCAATAACGGCGCGCCGACCACGGTGACGCTGTTCGCGACTCGCAGTCCCGCCGGCTTTACGTTCGATGCCGGTGCGCCGACGCGCACCATCCAGCTCGGCAGCGGCGGTCAGCTCAACATCGGTAACGGCGGCGTCGTCAACAATTCAGGCCAGCAGCAGAATTTCACCATCGGCGCCGGCGCGCAGATCGATTTCGTCGGGACCGGCACCGCCGGCAATGCGACCTACACGGTGCAGAGCGGCGGCGATCTGTATTTCAGCCAGGGTTCGAACGGGCCGACGGTGACGGCTTTCAACAACGGACGGATCGTACTGAGGACCACCACCGGCCATGTCGAAATGGGCGGACTTGTCGGCACTGGCCGGGTCATCGGCGAAACGGCCGGCAGCGCCACGGTCCAAACCTTCACGGTGGGAGCGGAAGGGTTTTCGCAGACCTACGACGGCACGATCGAAGATGGTTCCGCGGAGATCGCGCTCGTGAAGAGCGGCGTTGGGACTTGGACTCTGGGCGGTGACAACACCTACACGGGTGGCACGACGATTTCAGGCGGCACGCTGCGGATCGGCAACGGCGGGAACACCGGTTCGATTGTCGGCGACGTCGTCAACAACGCGACGCTCGCCTTCAGTCGCTCCGACTCGACAAGTTTCGGCGGCGTAGTTTCCGGCACGGGCGGGCTGAAGCAGGAGGGGCCGGGCACGCTGACCTTGACCGGCACCAACACCTACACCGGTGGTACCAGCATTACGTCCGGCACGCTGCAGATCGGCGACGGTGGCACGGCCGGTTCGATCGTCGGGAACGTGTCGAATAACGGGACGCTCGCCTTCAACAGGTCTGACGCGATCAGCTTTGGCGACGTGATTTCCGGTAGCGGCAATCTGCTGAAGCAGGGCGCCGGCACGATGACGCTGACGGCGGACAACACCTACACCGGCGGCACGACGGTTTTGGCCGGCACATTGCAGGTCGGCAATGGCGGCACGGCCGGCTGGATCGTCGGCGACGTGACCAACAACGCCACGCTGGTCTTCGACCGCTCCGACACCACGACTTTCGCCGGCGTGATCTCCGGGTCGGGGGCACTGATCAAACAAGGCGCCGGCACCTTGAACCTGACGGGGATCAACACCTACTCCGGCGGGACGACGATCTCCGGCGGCACGTTGCTGATCACCGGCGGCACGATCGCCGGTGACGTCGTCAACAATGGCGCGCTCGCGTTCGATGCAACAGCGCCATTAATCGCCGGAGTCGTTTCCGGCACGGGCAGTGTCACCATTCAGGGTGGTAGCAGCGTCGCGATGACCGGCGCGAACACCTATACGGGTGGCACGATCATTACAGCATCCAGCACGCTGCAGATCGGCGGTGGCGGCAGCACGGGCTCGATCGTCGGCAACGTGGTCAACGACGGTCAGTTGACGTTCTTCCGTAGCAGCGCGACGACGTTTGCCGGCGCGATCTCCGGAACCGGCCAGGTTGCCAATACGACGACCGGCGGGCTGACGCTGACCGGCAACAACACCTACACGGGCTCGACCGTCAATCTGTATTCGACGTTGCAGATCGGCAATGGCGGGACGTCGGGTTCGCTCGTCGGCAATATCGAGAACTACAACTTGCAGACCGTCGTGTTCAACCGCAGCGATGCGTCGAGCTATGGAGGCGTGATCTCGGGAGGCGGGCAGCTCATCAAGCGGGGCGCCGGCAATCTGTCGCTGACGGGCGTCAGCACTTTCAACGGCAGAACCACAGTCGAAGCCGGCACCCTGAGCGTCAATGGTTCGATCGCAGCCTCGTCGCTGACGACGGTGAATGCCGGCGCGGCGCTCGGCGGCAACGGTACGGTCGGCACGACGCTGATCAACGGCGGCGCGTTGGCGCCGGGCAATTCGATCGGCACGCTCAATGTCAGCGGCAACCTGACCTTCACGGCGGCGTCGAGCTACATGGTCGAGGTGTCGCCGACCAGCGCCGACCGCGTCAACGTCAGCGGTACCGCCACACTCGGCGGCGCCACGGTGAATGCATCGTTCGCGAGCGGCGGTTATGTCGAGCGGCAGTACACCATCGTCAACGCCAACGGAGGCGTGATCGGCACATTCGGTACGCTGGTCAATACCAACCTGCCGTCGGGCTTCAAGTCGAGCCTCGGCTACGATGCCAAGAATGCGTATCTTAATCTCGTGCTCGACTACACGCCGACGCCGCCCAATCCGCCGGGGCCTCCTCCGACCCCGCCGGGACCTCCAAATCCGCCGCCCCCGGTGATCAACAGTGGCCTGAACGGCAACCAGACCCAGGTCGCCAACGCGCTGAGCAATTACTTCGCGCGGACCGGCAGCATCCCGATCGTGTTCGGCGCGCTGACGCCGGCAGGGCTCAGCATCGCGTCCGGTGAGACGCCGACCGGCGCGCAGCAATCAACCTTCACCGCGATGGGCCTGTTCATGGGCGTGCTGACCGATCCGTTCGGCAACGGCCGCGGTGCGCCGGACACGACGTCGGCGCCAATGGCGTTCGTCGACGCAGCGCAGTCCGCCGGCGTTCGCGACGCCCATGCGATGATCGGCAAGGCCGGCGCGCTGCCGTCGTTCGAACCGCGCTGGGTGACGTGGGGCGCCGGCTTCGGCGGCTCGCAGACGACCGACGGCAATGCCACATTAGGGTCGGCCACGTCGACCAGCCGGCTCGCCGGCATCGCGGCCGGCGCCGATTACTGGCTGTCGCCGCAGACCGTGGCCGGCTTCGCGATGGCCGGGGGCGCCACGCAATTCGGCCTTGCCAACGGGCTCGGGTCGGGGCGCTCGGATATGATGCAGGTCGGCGGCTTCATCCGGCACAGCGTCGGCGCCAGCTATCTCACGGCAGCGGCGGCTTACGGCTGGCAGGACATCACCACCGAGCGGACCGTCGGCATCGGCGGCTTCAATCAGCTGCGCGCCAGCTTCAACGCCAACGCCTACTCGGCTCGGGTGGAAGCCGGCCATCGCTGGGTTGCGCCGGTGATCGGCGGCGTCGGCCTGACGCCGTACGCCGCCGCGCAGGTCACGGCGTTCGATCTGCCGGCCTATGCGGAGCAGGCGGTGAGCGGCAATGGCGTCTTCGCGCTCGGCTACGATGCCCGAACCGCGACGTCGACGCGCAGCGAACTCGGCCTACGCACCGACAAGAGCTTTGCGTTCGACGGCGCGCTGCTGACGCTGCGCGGCCGCGCCGCCTGGGCGCATGAGTTCGACGTCGACCGCTCGGTGGCGGCGACGTTCCAGGCGCTGCCGGGCGCCAGCTTCTTGGTCGGCGGCGCCCGCCCGGCGCGCGACGCGGCGCTCACCACGGTGTCGGCGGATGTGAATTGGCTCAACGGCTTCTCGGTCGGTGCCAGCTTCGAGGGCGAGTTCTCGGACGTCACCCGCAGCTACGCCGGCAAGGGCGTGCTGCGCTACGCGTGGTGATCGCGGCGGGAGCGGCGGCGCGGCCGCCTCAGTGCATCGTCTTGCTGCTCTTGAGGAAAGGACGGCGCGCGGACTCGTGCTTCTCGTAGAGCTCGAGCCAGCGGCGATCCTCCGGACGATACCAATCGTCCTCGATCGCCGGCGGGGGCCCGCTCTTGCTGATGATCTCGTCCAGCCGGAAGAATTCGGCCGTTTCTTCTGAGGTCAGGCCGATCAGCACCCTGTTGCCGGAGGAGTCGAGCTCGTAGTCGTCGTCCTTGATCATGCGGCCAATTGAGCATCTGGGCCGCATCGGTCAACGAAATTGCCCCCTTAACCTAACCGATCAACCTTACCGGCCCCGCTGCGTATGGTTTAGTGATGAGCGCAGGACACGTGTCGCGTTAATAGAATGTTGTCCGTCTGCAACTAAGTATTTCTCCCAGATGCGATTTATGGCTTCGCCGCACGCGGCGAGGGCGGCTCCAGGGGGATTTCGACCGATGCTGAACTCGATTTCGGCGCGAATGATCGTGGCCATCACGCTGGTGGCGATCGGCTCATGCGCAATGCTGGCCGGCTTCAGCTTCTGGCGCCAACAGGCGACCATCGACGTGGCGCTCGAACGCGAGCTGCGCGCGGACTACGCCAATCTCACCGGCGCGATCGAAGCCGAGTCCCGCACCGTGCTGGCGGTCAGCGAAGCCATGGCCGGGATGGACGCGGTCAAGCAGGCGGTGCGCGCCGGTGATCGGGACCGCACGGTCGCAATTCTCAAGGAGGCCCACGGCAAGCTGGCGCCGCGTGGACTCGATCTGATCACCATTCAGATTCCGCCGTCGGTCACCTTCACCCGTGTCCACAAGCCCGACGCGTTCGGCGACGACGTCTCCGGCCGCCGCAAGATGGTGGTGGAAGCGCTGACCAAGGCACGTGCCGAAGGCGGTATCGAGCCCGGCCGGGACAATCTGACGGTGTTCGGAACGGCGCCGATCATCGACGCCAAGGGCCTGATCGGCACGATGGACATCGGCTCGCCGTTCGGCGCGAATTTCGTCACGCGCATGAAGTCGCGGTTCGGCGTCGACGTGGCGGTCCTGCAGCCGGCCGGCGACAAGATCAACGTGATCGCCTCGTCGATCCCCGGTCTCGTGCCGGATGCCGACGCCGTGCGCCGCGCAATGACCGGCGAGCTGGTGATCCGCAAGGGTGAGGACGGCGGCAAGGCGACCGGGGTGTCGTTCGGCCAGATCAAGAACTACTCGGGCGCGCCGGTCGCGGTGATGCAGATCGTGCGCGATGCCAGCGCCTATGCGGCGCTCACCGAGAGCGCGCTGCAGTGGCTGGCGGTTGCGACGCTGTGTGCGGCGCTCGCGGCGGCAGCGATTGCGGTGTGGCTCGGCCGCGGCATGGCGAGGCCGATCGTGGCGCTGGACGGCGCGATGCGCGAGATCAGCCAGGGCCGCCACGCCATCGAGGTGCCGGGCTGCAATCGGCGCGACGAGGTCGGCTCGATGGCGCGCACGGTCGAAGTGTTCAAGGAAAGCCTGATCGAGACCGAGCGGCTGCGCGCGTCCCAGGACGAGCAGCGGATCGCCAACGAGAACGAGCGACGCAAGACCATGCTCGAACTCGCGGCGCGGTTCGAGGCCAGCGTCGGCACCGCGGTGCAACTGGTCGGCTCGGCCGCGACGGAACTGCGCGGCACGGCTGACTCGATGGCCGGCACGGCCACCGAATCCGAACGACGCATCAGCGCCGCGACCGGCGCATCGGCCGAAGCGACCTCGAACGCGCAGGCGGTCGCGGCGGCGGTCGAAGAACTCGACGCCTCGATCGCGGAAATCGGCAAGCATGTCGATCAGTCCGCGCAGGTCGCGGGCGAAGCCGCCGGGCAGGCGAGCCGCACCAACGAGGAAGTGAAGGGTCTCGCCGAGGCGGCGCAGAAGATCGGCGAGGTGGTGACGCTGATCAGCGATATCGCGGCGCAGACCAATCTGCTGGCGCTCAACGCCACCATCGAGGCGGCGCGCGCCGGCGAGGCCGGCCGCGGCTTCGCGGTGGTCGCCGCCGAGGTCAAGGCGCTGGCCGAACAGACCTCCAAGGCGACCGAGGAGATCTCGTCGCAGGTCGGCGCGATCCAGCTCGCGACGCAAAGCTCGGTGGCGGCGATCGAAGGCATCACCACCACCATCGGCCGCGTCAACGAGATCGCCACAGCGATCGCCAGCGCGGTGCGCGAGCAGGGCACCGCGACGCGCGAGATCGCCCACAACGTCGCCGAAGCCGCGCGCTCGACCACCGAAGTCTCGACCAACATCGTGCATGTCAGCGATGCCGCGCGCGAGACCGGCGTCGCCGCCGCTCAGGTCGTCGACTCCGCGACCGAGCTGTCGCACACCGGCGAAACGCTCAAGTCGCAGGTCGAGGCGTTCCTGCGCGAAGTTCGGGCGGCGTAACCGCGCCGGATCCAGACAGACGTTCATAAATCTGGTTGTGATGCCCGGGCTCGTCCCGGGCATCTGCGCATTGAGGCAGCATCGCCGACGACATCGATCGCCGGGCGACGACGCGTGATGCCTGCTTGCAGCGCGAAACCAACTAACAAGTTCGATGCGCGCGCTTATGGTTAACGGCAGCTAACGCAATACCATTCAATTCTCATTAATGAGATTGAGCGACTGTGCGCGTCATGACGCGCGGAGTTCGTTTGTATCTCGTCGGCTCCATCGTCCTCGTATCGCTTGCTGGCTGTGGACGCGGTCTTTTTCAGACCGCCGAGCGCGAGCCTTGGCGAGCCGAGGCCGAGGTCGCTTGTCTGAAATCCGGCGCCGTCAAGGAGGGTCCGGATCTGGTCCGGATCGATCCGATTTCCGGCCCGGGCGTGTGCGGCGCCGAGTTTCCCCTGAAGGTCGCGGCGCTTGGCGAGAGCAGCGCGATCGGCTTTGCCGACGATCTGCGTCCGCCGGCTTCCGTGGGCGGTGGCTCGCAGCCGCGCTGGCCCGGCGCGCAGCAAAGCTACGGCTCTCAATCCAATTACGGCGCGCAGTCGCGCGGCTATCCGGCGCAGCAGCAGCCATCCTACGGCTCCGCGCCGGGTGGCTACGGCGCCAACACTGGCAATGGCGTCCCCGAGTCGCTGAGCGCGCCGGGGACGACGCCTGCGCAGGATATCGAACTGCCGCCGGAGGGCGCGGATCGTCCGCCGGCGGAGAACGTCACCGGCTACGGCGCGTCGCGCGAGCCCAACGCGTCGCCGCGCTATCCCGACGAGCAGCGACCGTTGCCGCGCCTCGGTCCGGCGCAGGGCAACATCACCGGCTCGGTCGGTCCGGTGGCGCTCAAGCCGACCGCGACGCTGGCGTGCCCGATCGTCTCGGCACTCGATCGTTGGCTCGCCGAGTCCGTGCAGCCCTCGGCGATGCGCTGGTTCGGCGTCCGCGTCGTCGAGATTAAGCAGATCTCCGCCTATTCGTGCCGCGGCATGAACGGCAATCCGAACGCGCACATCTCCGAGCACGCCTTCGGCAATGCGCTCGACATCGCCGCCTTCGTGTTGGCGGACGGACGGCGCATCACCGTCAAGGGTGGCTGGAAGGGTCTGCCGGAAGAGCAGGCGTTTCTGCACGACGTCCAGGATTCCGCCTGCCAGGTGTTCACCACCGTGCTGGCGCCGGGATCGAACGTCTATCACTACGATCACATCCACGTCGATCTGATGCGCCGGCGCAGCGCGCGCAGCATCTGCAAGCCGGCCGCAGTGCCGGGCGAGGTGATCGCCGCGCGGCTGCAGCAGCGCAATCCCTACGCATCGAGTGGCTGGAACGGCCCGACCGGTTCGATCGGCCGCCCGACCGCGCGCAAGGCTGTGGATCGCGAAGAAGCCGAGGACGATTAGTCCTCGCCGCAGTTCTGTCATGCGGCTGTGTCGCCGGGTGACGCGGCTACGACGGTTCTAATAAGCGTGAGATGAAAGCCGAGGCGAGGAACTAAGCGGCGGGCGCTGATTCAGCTTCGATCAGCACGATGGCCTTCTCGGGACATGCCACGACGCAAAGCCCGCAGGCCCTGCAGGCCTCGGCAAGCGGCGTAAACGCGGTCTTCCGACCGTGCAGGCTCAGCTTCAATCGGATCAGCAGCGGCATCGATCTGAACGTGTCGTCGGGCAGCCTGCCGATCTCGAAGACGTCGTAGGGGCATACGACTTCGCAGTCCCCTTTGCCTTCGCAGCGCTGCGCATCGACCTTCGGCCGAAACTGGCCGGCCGGTGCCTTGCACTCCGCTCCCGGCCTGTCCGGACGAGCCGCCGCGCGTTTCACTTTCTCGGGTGCTTTCGATCGTCGGCTGCTCATGGTCGATCTTGGCGTTTGCGGTCCGGGCTTCGAGATCGTTGGGGAGCCGGGTTCGCGGCGAGCGATTGTCCCGATGCAAGGGCGCACGAGCTGCACCGGCATGTCGACGGCCGTCATCGCCGGCGGCGGGGTCTGCGTAAGGCGTTTGGCGCGGAGGGTAAATCGCGTCGGGCTGCATTCTATCTTCCGAAATCGGAAAGATGAGCGGCGATCGTTTCGCGATGTTGCGGGATGCGTGCCGGATTAGTTCGGCGACTGCGCTGCGCAGGCGATGAAGGCGCGGACGATCGGCGGCACGAAGCGCTGCGCCGGATAAATCAGTGAGGCCGCCGTCGCCGGGGACTTGTAGTCCGGCAGGATAGCGACGAGTCCGTCCTCGACGCCGAGATGGGCCGGCAAGATGCCGATGCCGTTGCCACGCACGATGAACCTGCGCAGAGCTTCGACGTCGTCGCACTTGATGCGAGGGGCGCCGGGCAGCGTCAGGATCTTCTTGCCCGATCTCAGATGCATCGACTTGGGAAACTGCAGGCTCAGTCCCAGGAACGTGTGGTGCGCGAGATCCTCCGGCTTTTCGGGCGCGCCGTGCTTGGCGACATACGCCTTGGAAGCCCACAGACAGGCGTGCCCGACGAACACTTTGCGCGCGATCAGCCGCGAATCCGACAGCGGGCCGACGCGCAGCGCCAGGTCGATGCCGTCCGCCAGCAAATCGGCCTTGCGATTGGTCACGATCAGTTCGATCGAGGCCAGCGGGTGTTCAGCGATGAAGCGCTCGATGATCGGCGGCAGGATCGACTGCGACAGATCGAGTGGCGCGGTCAGCCGCAGGCAGCCCGCCGGCTGATTGGTGGAGGCGGTGAGCTGCTGCTCGGCCTCGCGCAGCTCGGTGACCGCGCGGGCACAGGAGCGATAGTAAGCCTCGCCGGCGTCGGTGACGTGCAGCTTGCGCGTCGTTCGCTGGATCAGCGTGACCCCGAGCTTCTCCTCGAGGCGCGCGATCTTGGCGCTGACGGTCGCCGGCGGCATCCGCAGCCGCTGCGCGGCCTTCGAGAAGCTGCGCGCTTCGACCACCTCAACGAACACGTCGATTCCGTCCAGCTGCATGGTCGATCCCGTCCGAAGGCTGACAAGCGATCATACAGAATATGGAATTATGTCTTTTTATTCGCCAGGCTTATGCATTCTCGGAAACTGTCTAGCTTGCCGCCGAAACAATCTGCCGGCCGCATCGGCGAACACAGGAGAATCGAATGACGGTGCAGACCACGACTTTCGGCATGCTGAACAAACCCAGCCGCGTCTTGTCCGTCACGTTATGGGTCGCCCAGATCCTGCTGGCCCTGCTGTTCGGCGGCGCTGGTTATAACCACGCCTTCGCCTCGCTCGACACGCTCGCGCAGATGGGAGCCACCTGGGCCCTGCAGGCTCCGATCTGGCTGGTCCGGTTCATCGGCATCGCCGAGCTCGCCGGCACTGCCGGAATCATTCTGCCGGCGCTGACCCGCATTCGCCCCGGCCTGACGCCGCTGGCCGCACTCGGCTTCGCCGTCATCCAGCTTCTGGCGATTCCCGTTCACATCGTGCGTTCGGAATTCGGCGTGCTGCCGTTCAACTGCGTTCTGCTCGCGCTGTCGCTGTTTGTGCTGTGGGGCCGCGGCCGGAAAGCCCGCATTCAGCCGCGTGGTTGAGCGCGGGCGCCGATGCTTGCCCGGCGTCGGCGATCGGGCGACGAGTGATCAGTCGTGCGGGCGGGTCCGATAGGTGGCCAGGAACATCTGCGTCGCGCTGTCGACGACTTCGGCGATGCGCTCGGAGGAGGGCGCGTCCGTCACCTGGAAGATGAACGGCAGAAACAGCGTCGCCTGGCACAGCTTGGTGAACTGCGACGCGGCGAGGTGGCAGTCCTCGATCTGCAGCGTGCCGGCCTGCACCTGCTGTTCGAGATAGCGGGTGAACTTGCCGAGCGAATTGGCGATGACGCGCTCGTAGTAATGGCGGCCGACTTCCGGCATCCGCTCGGCGATCGCCATCACGGTGCGGATCGCGGACGTGCCGCGCGGGTCGCACAACAGCTTGATATAGGCGGCGCCGAACGCCTTCAGCGAGGTCTCGACGTCGAGCGTCGGCGCGAATTCGATCGCCGACATGCCCTGCGCTAGGCTCTCCTGCTCCATGATTTCACAGAACAGCGAATTCTTGTCGGCAAAATAGACGTAGAGCGTGCCCTTCGAGACTCCAGCCGAGCGGGCGATCTCGCCCATGCTGGCGCCGTCGAAGCCCTGTTCGAGAAACACCGTGCGGGCGCCCTTGATGATCTGGCGGCGCTTGGCGCTGTCGTCGTCCGGTCCGGCCACAGGGGCGGCGTGTGCAACCATTGGTTCAGCGTGTCCCGAGAAATTGGCCGCCGTAAGCACAATGCTTGATCAGTGCTGCTAGGCTTTGCACAGCAAACTATCTTGACCGAACCGTTCGGTCAATATAGTTGAGACTAGCTGTCAGGACGCCGTCCCGGCAGGTGCTCAGGTGTGAGCCAGTCAGGGAGAAGCCCGATGTCCGGACGCGACCAAGCTGCTGCCCGCGTTCTCAGGTCAGAGCCTGTCGACGAGGCGGCAACGCCGGCCGCTTCCGGGTCCGCAACGCCCGGCGCCTCAGGTGAGGGGCGCAAGCCGCACGATGATGCCGCGACGCTCAAGCTCGCCGAGCGGCCGCATGCCGACAGCGAGGTCGAGCCGGTCGCCACGGCGGCGCGCCCGGCGCCGGTAGTGAAGAAGCCCAAGCGCAAGCGCATGATCCTGCTCGGCGTCGGCCTCGCGGCGCTGGCGGCGATCGCTTACTTCGGCACCGACTACATGCTGGTCGGCCGCTTCATGGTGTCGACCGACGACGCCTATGTGCGCGCCAATAACACCACGCTCGGCGCCCGCGTCGCCGGCCACATCGCCGCGATCCTGCCGGGCGACAACACGCTGGTGAAGGCCGGGCAGGTCGTGTTCAAGATCGACGACGGCGACTACAAGATCGCGGTCGACAGCGCCCGCGCCAAGATCGCCACTCAGCAGGCCACGATCGAACGGATCGGCCGGCAGGTCACCGCGCAGCAGAGCGCGGTCGAGCAGGCGCAGGCCCAGCTCACCTCCGCCGAAGCGGCTGCCAAGCGCGCCGATCTCGATTTCGATCGCCAGCAGGCGCTGAGCACCAAGGGTTTCGCTTCCCGCGCCGTGTTCGAGACCTCGCAGGCCAGCCGCGATCAGGGCCTCGCCTCGGTGGCCGCCGCCAAGGCCGCTTACGACGCCGCGCGCGACAACGTCGAAGTGACGAAGGCGCAGCAGAACGAGGCCCGCGCCCAGCTCGCCGAGCTGCAGAGCGCGTTGGCGAAGGCCGAGCGTGATCTCGACTTCACCAATGTGCGCGCGCCGGTCGAAGGCGTGTTCTCCAATCGCCTGGTCAACACCGGCGATTACATCAATGCCGGCCAGCGGCTCGCCAACATCGTCCCGCTCGACGGCGTCTATGTCGACGCCAACTTCAAGGAAACGCAGCTCGCGCGCTTGAAGCCGGGCCAGACCGTGGACGTGTCGGTCGACGCCTATTCGGCCCGCAAGATCGAAGGCACGGTGGAGAGCCTCGCGCCGGCCGCCGGGCAGGTGTTCACGCTGCTGCCGCCCGACAACGCCACCGGCAACTTCACCAAGATCGTGCAGCGCGTCCCGGTCCGCATCCGGGTCCCGGCCGACGTCGCCCGCGAAGGCCTGCTCCGCGCCGGCATGTCGGTCTACGTCAAGGTCGATACGCGGACGGCGAAGTAAGTGTGCGTGGCGAGGCGGGTCTGTCTCGATGCGCGCAACGGGTGAGCACTGGCTAACGACTCGTCATGCCCGGCCTTGTGCCGGGCATCCACGTCTTGCTGAGGAAGCCGCGAGCTTGACGTGGATGGCCGGGACGAGCCTGGCCATGACGGAGTAACGAGCGAGCGGCTCCGGAGAATTGCCGATGTCGGCATCGACCACCGCAACGGCCGGAGCTGTGCCGCAGGAACCGTCGGAGCATGTGCCGGCGAGCCGGCTGTTCGCGTTCCTGATCATGGTGTTCGGGATGTTCATGTCGATCCTGGACATCCAGATCGTCTCGGCATCGCTGTCGGAAATCCAGGCGGGCCTGTCGGCGTCGTCGTCCGAAGTCTCCTGGGTGCAGACCTCGTATCTGATCGCCGAAGTGATCGCGATCCCGCTGTCCGGCTTCCTGTCGCGCGCGCTCGGCACACGCAACCTGTTCGCCATCTCGGCGGCTGGCTTCACCTTCGCCAGCCTGATGTGCGGCTTCACCTCGTCGATCGCCGAGATGATCGTGTGGCGCGCGATCCAGGGCTTTCTCGGCGCCGGCATGATCCCCACCGTGTTCGCCTCGGCCTACACGGTGTTTCCGCGCAGCAAGTTCAATCTGGTCGGCCCGATCATCGGCCTGGTGGCGACGCTGGCGCCGACCATCGGACCCACGGTCGGCGGCTACATCACCGATCTGATGTCGTGGCACTGGCTGTTCTTCATCAACGTCGTGCCCGGCATCGGCATCACCATCGGCGTGCTGGCGCTGGTCGATTTCGACGAGCCGCATTACGAGCTGCTCGATCATTTCGACTGGTTCGGCCTCGGCTTCATGGCGGGTTTCCTCGGCTCGCTCGAATACGTGCTGGAAGAGGGGCCGCGCAACGACTGGTTCAACGACGAGTCGATCTTCATCTTCGCCATCGTGTGCGCGGTGTGCTGCGTGGCGTTCTTCTTCCGGGTGCTGACCGCGCGCGAACCGATCGTCGACATCCGCGCCTTTACCAATCGCAACTTCGCGTTCGGCTGCCTGTTCTCGTTTTGCGTCGGCATCGGCCTGTACGGCTTGACCTACATCTATCCGCGCTACCTCGCCGAAGTCCGCGGCTACAGCGCGCTGATGATCGGCGAGACGATGTTCGTCTCCGGCATCGCGATGTTCCTGTCGGCGCCGCTGGTCGGCCGGCTGATGACCCTGGTCGATATGCGCATCCTGATCGCGGTCGGCCTCTTGCTGTTCGCCGCCGGCACCTGGCAGATGACCTGGATCACGCGCGACTACGACTTCTACGAGCTGCTGTGGCCGCAGGTCTGTCGCGGCATCGGCATGATGATGGCGATGGTGCCGGTCAACAACATCGCGCTCGGCACGCTGCCGCCGGAGCGCGTCAAGAACGCGTCGGGCCTGTTCAACCTGACCCGCAACCTCGGCGGCGCGCTCGGCCTCGCGCTGATCAACACCGCGCTCGACAACCGTACCGACTTCCACATCTCGCGCCTGCACGACAAGGTGAACTGGGGCAACGCCCAGGCGGTCGACGTCCTCAATATGCTGACCCAGCGCTTCCAGGGCATGGGCGACGCCTCGATGATGGCGCTGAAGCAGTTCAACCAGATCGTCCACCGCCAGGCGGTGACGATGAGCTTCGGCGACGCGTTCTTCCTGCTGACGATCTTCTACATCGGCCTGAGCACGCTGGTAGTGCTGGTCGCGAAGCCGGCCAACCCGGCGGCGGCCGGGGGCGGCGGGCATTGAGGAGCCATTTGGCGCAGTAGTCATAGTAAGACGAATAGGCGCGCTAGAAGTCCTCACTTAGACTTGCCGTCGAGGACTCGGCATGGCTCACCCGAACAAGTTAGTCCGAAACGAGCTAAGGAAATTGCGTGCGGCGTGGTATAATAACGCGTCGATTGCGGTACTCGTTGCCGGTTTCCTGTCGCCATTCTGGACGATCGTCTACGGAACTGCCGACGCTGCGACCGATGATTTTTCTCGAACGCTAGGGTTTTTTCTTTGCGTCTCGGCCGGAGTGTTCCTACGTTTTGCAGGACGATTGGCTCTCCGAGGGCTTGAGGAATGACAGCCTTTCAGTGGTTTGCGCTGACCTCGCCGGTGATCTTGGCGGCTATCATGGCGATGGTCGGACTTGTCGAAACTTGGCTTGATCGCCGCGGTCTGCAGCGCCATCAAACGCTGACAGCGAAGGTCGCCAGCGAGAGAACCTATCCGGACACGAAACGCCCCTATTCCCCGCCGGGCGAATAGGCGAAGGGCCCGGCGCATCACGCCGAGCCCTTCATGAAGAAGTATCAGCCGGCCTGTAAGCCGGGTTCTGGAGGGCACCGCTCGCTTGCGCGCGCGATACGCGACGGCCATTCCTCTGGGACGCTGTTTGCACAGCGCCTCGAGCAACCTACCCGGACGGCGGGTTTGACATCACCCTGCGGAGTTATCGCCCCGAAGAACGAACTATCCGCGATGCCGTCCCTATTCGGTTTTGCTCCCGGTGGGGTTTACCATGCCGTCTCCGTTGCCGGCGACGCGGTGCGCTCTTACCGCACCTTTTCACCCTTACCCCGCTTCGCCTGACGGCTACGCGGGGCGGTTCGTTCTCTGTGGCACTTTCCCTGGGGTCGCCCCCGCCGGACGTTATCCGGCACCGTATGTCGATGGAGCCCGGACTTTCCTCCCCGGCGGCCTTTCGGCGCTTGCCGGAGCGGCCGTCCGGCCGACTGACGCGGCAAGCCATGCGGGCTTGGCGCCGCCGCGTCAAGGCGAAACGGCGCGGCGTGGGCCGCCCTCAGCCCGCCGCGGCGAGCGGGTGTGCGTCGGCGGGCAGGATGCCGAGCAGCGCGTGCAGCGTCGCCAGCGTCGAGGTGTCGGCGATGCCGTCCACCTTTTCGGGACGAAAGTGGCGCTGGAACGCGGTCACCACCTCGGCGGTGGCGTGGTCGTATTTGCCGCTGACGGAGATGCCGTAGCCGTAATCGGCCAGCGCCTGCTGCAGGGCGCGGACGTCCTCGCCCTCGGAGCCGTGCTTCAGCATCTCGCCGTCCGGCTCGATCCGGGCGGGCTCGACGAACAGGCCGACGCCGGACGCGGCGAGCGAGCGCCAGGGGAATTTCTCGCCGGGGTCCTTCTTGCGCGCCGGCGCCACGTCGGAATGGCCGAGTACGCGATGCGGGGCGATGCCGCGGCGAATGATGATGCCGCGGCACAGTGCGATCACCGCCGCGATCTGCCGCAGCGGGTAATCGGGATAGCCCCAGTCGTGGCCGCGATTGATGATCTCGATGCCGATCGAGCAGGAGTTGATGTCGTCCTCGCCGGCCCATTTGGCGACCCCGGCGTGCCAGGCGCGCTTGACCTCCTGCACGCATTGCAGGATCCGGCCGTCTTCGAGCACCACGTAATGCGCCGAGACCTCGGTGCCGGCCTTGCACAGCCGGGTCAGTGCGCTCTCGACATCGGGCATGCCGGTATAGTGCAGCACGATCATGTCGGGCTGCCGGCCCTTGTTGCGTTCGCCGAAATTCGGCGAGGGGATCACGTCGGAAACGACCGAAGAATCTGGAATGAAGGTCTGCATGGCCACGATGCCCTTGGGCAGTGGGACGATACGTCGTTGTTTCGACTCTGGACCCGCAGACGCGAACGAAGTTGGCATCACACTATCCAAACCCGGCAGGAGAACGGCGAAGGCGACGCAACTCACTGCGCCGTATGCACTATCCCGGGCACGAGCACAGGCCGCAACGCGCGCGCGCCATGATTTGGTCGTTTTCTGTGGAGTGTGGACGTTCAGCATCACCTCGATACCGCCGGGGCAAGCAGTTGAAAACGTGAAGATCGCCGGATCGTGACCGGGCCCCGTCAACGTTTTCTTAAGGCTAAGAGACGTTACTGAGGGGTGAAGAGCCGTATTGCCGGGAACCGCCGGCCCCCTCTGAACAGCCCATAAGCCGATGGCAATCCAACAGATTCCCGCCGGAGCGCAGGGTTCGCCAGTGTGGGGGACCGGTGCGCCGGCAGATTTCCGTGTGGAACCGGGAGTTTCGACCCACGATGCGCCGGTTGCCGACGATGTCTCTGCGAAAGCCGATCCGGACCGGGCGTTCGGTGCCGGCCGATGGGCAGCGCTGCGCGCCGCGCGGGCAGGGCGCATGAGCGAGGCAACTCCGCGCCATATTCCGGTGCTGGGATGGGAGGCGGTCGGCCTGCTGGCCCCGCGCGCCGGCGGCGTTTACGTGGACGGCACGTTCGGAGCGGGCGGCTACACGCGGCTGATTCTGGATACGGCCGACACCCGCGTGATCGCGATCGACCGCGACCGCACGGCGATCGCCGGCGGCTTCGACCTGGTGCAGAGCGCCGGCGGACGGCTGACGCTGGTCGAGGATCGCTTCTCCAATCTGGCCGAGGTCTGCGCCGCGCACGGGCACGATCGCGTCGACGGCGTGGTGATGGATATCGGCGTGTCGTCGATGCAGGTCGATCAGGCCGAGCGCGGCTTCTCGTTCCGGCTCGACGGCCCGCTCGACATGCGGATGGGCGGCGACGGGCCGAGCGCCGCCGATGTGGTCGCCCACGCGTCGGAAACCGATCTCGCCAACATCATCTACATCTTCGGCGAGGAGCGCTATTCGCGCCACGTCGCCAAGGCCATCGTCGTCGCCCGCAAGGAGGCGCCGATCACCACCACCAGGGCGCTCGCCGACATCATCGGCAAGGTGGTGCGCAGCAAGCCCGGCGAGATCCATCCGGCGACGCGGACGTTTCAGGCGCTGCGGATCTTCGTCAACGAGGAGCTCGACGAATTGTATCAGGCGCTCGCCGCGGCGGAGCGCGTGCTGAAGCCGGGCGGCCGGCTCGCGGTGGTGTCGTTTCATTCGCTGGAAGACCGCATCGTCAAGACCTTCCTGACCGAGCGCAGCCGCACCGGCGGCGGCTCGCGGCATCAGCCCGAGCTGGATTTGGCCAAGCCGAGCTTCACCGTGCTGACCAAGCGCCCGATCGTGGCCGGCGATGCCGAGGTCGCCGCCAATCCGCGGGCGCGTTCGGCGAAGCTGCGCGGCGGCGAGCGCACCGACGCGCCGGCGCATGCGACGGACGATCTGCCGGGCTGGCCGACGCTCGCGAGCGTGATGAAGGCCGGCGCGACGAGGGCCGGCCGATGATGCGCATCATTCATGTGGCGGTGATCGGCATGCTCGTGTTCGCCGCCGCCTATGTGTACCGGATCAAGATGGAGTCGACGGTGCGCACCGAGAAGGTGCTGCAGCTCCATGCCGAAGTCCGCAAGGAGCGCGAGGCGATCGCGCAGCTCCGTGCCGAATGGGCCAAGCTCGACGCGCCCGGCCGTTTGCAAGGACTCGCCGAGCGGCACCTCAAGCTGAAGCCGATCAACGCCCGCCAGTTCGACCAGCTCAAGAACCTGCCGGAGCGGCCGCCGAGCATCGTCAATCCGGGCGATCCAGATCCGATTGCCTCGATGATCGAGAAGATCGACCCCGACATGATCACCGGCTCGCTGCCGGTGCCGGAGGCCGCGCATTGACCGAACCCTCGCTCCCCCTCGTCGGGCATCACGTCAACTGGCGCCGCCGCATGATCCGTAGCCTGATCTACGGCAAGGACGTCGATCGCGACGCCAAGGCGCGCGCCCGCGTCGGGCTGGCGATGATCGCCTTCGCGGCGGTGTACGGCATCATCGCGTTCAAGCTGTCGATGATCGCCGTGCTCGGCGACAGCCACGGCACGCGGCGCGCCGGCGGCTCCGACGCCATCGCCACCGCGCGTCCTGATATCGTCGATCGCAACGGCGCCATCCTGGCGACCGACGTCAAGACGCCGTCGCTGTTCGGCGAGCCGCGCCGCCTGATCGATCAGGACGAGGCGGTCGAACTACTCACTGCCACGCTGCCGGATCTCGAGACGCAGGAAGTGCGCGAGCGGCTGGCGTCGAAGAAGGGCTTCGTCTGGCTGAAGCGCGAAATCACGCCACGGCAGCAGGCTGATATCAAGAACCTCGGCATCCCCGGCATCGGCTTCCTGCGCGAGAACAAGCGCGTGTATCCGACCGGCCCCGAGGTGTCGCATCTGATCGGCCTCGTCAACATCGACAACCAGGGCATCGCCGGCATCGAGAAATGGCTCGATACCAACGGCCTTGCCGATCTGCATCGCGCCGGCTTCGCGTCGGACCGGCTGCAGAAGCCGGTCGAACTCGCGGTCGACATTCGTGTCGAACATGCGCTGCGCGACGAACTGATCAAGGCCAAGGAGAAGTTCAGCGCCAAGGCGGCGTCGGGACTGGTCTCCAACGTCAAGACCGGCGAGATCGTCGCGATGGTGTCGCTGCCGGACTTCGACCCGAACAATCCGAAGGAAGCCAACGACCCCGACCGCATCAACCGGCTCACCACCGGCGTGTACGAGATGGGCTCGACCTTCAAGACGCTGACGCTGGCGATGGCGCTCGACGCCGGCAAGGCGACGCTGAATTCGATGTACGACGCGCGCGGCCCCTTGCATTACGGCAAGTTCAAAATTCACGACAGCCACAATCTGGGCCGTGCAATCTCGCTGTCGGAAGTCTTCACCTATTCGTCGAACATCGGCGCCGCGCGGATTGCGCTGTCGATGGGCATCGACGCCCACAAGGCGTTTCTCAAGAAGGTCGGCCAGCTCGACCGGCTGCGCACCGAGCTGCCGGAGAGTGCGTCGCCGATCGTGCCGAAGCGCTGGGGCGAACTCAACACCATCACCATCTCGTTCGGCCACGGCGTTGCGGTGGCGCCGCTGCAGGCGGTGATGGGCATCAACGCGATGGTCAATGGCGGCTATTTGATTCCGCCGACCTTCCTGCGGCGCAGCGAGGAAGACGCGCTGAAGATGGCCAAGCGCGTCGTCAAGAAAGAGACCAGCGACAAGATCCGCTATCTGATGCGGCTGAACGCCGAGGTCGGCACCGCCAAGACTGCCGAGCAGATCGCCAAGGGCTATTATCTCGGCGGCAAGACCGGCACCGCGGAAAAGGTGATCAACGGCCGCTACGCCAAGAAGCAGGTGCTCAACTCCTTCACCGCGGTATTGCCGATGGACAATCCGCAATACCAGGTGCTGGTGATGCTGGACGAGCCGAAGGCACTGCCGGAAACCCATGGCTTCATCACCTCGGGCTGGAACGCGGTTCCCACCGGTGGCAATGTCATCGCCCGAATCGCGCCGCTGCTGGGAATTGTCCCGAGATTCGACCTGCCGCCGCCCGACCGCCTCATTCTGGCGGCATCGAAGACGGCCCAGGCCGACCCGCACTAGCCGAGTTGCGCCGGGGGGCGCTTGCGCTTAAAGGCGCGTTTGCGGGGAGTTCCGAATGGCCGGACTTCCGGTAGGTGCCGAGGGAATCGATGACGCGCCCCGTCATTGCGAGGGTAGCGAAGCAATCCAGCAGCCCCGTGCACGGAAGTGGATTGCTTCGCTGCGCTCGCAATGACGGTCTTGGCGGGCGAATTCGTAAACAGATCGGCCAGACCGCGTGACCATGAAGCTCAGTAACCTCTTCAGCGATGCCGACGTAGCCGCGCTACCGGCCGGTGCCGCCGGTCTCGACATCGGCGGGCTCGCGGTCGACAGCCGCGCGGTGAAGCCGGGGGACCTGTTCTTTGCGCTCGCCGGCGCGAAAACCGACGGGGCGCGGTTCATCGCGGCGGCGGTGACGGCCGGCGCCGTGGCCGTGGCCGGGGAGCACGCGCCGGCGGGCGATCTCGCGGTGCCTTTCGTATCGCTGCGCAACCCGCGCCGCGCGCTGGCGCTGGCCGCCGCCCGGTTCTCTCCGCGGCAGCCGGCGGTGATCGCGGCGGTCACCGGCACCAGCGGCAAGACCTCGGTGGCGGCGTTCACGCGGCAGATCTGGCAGCGGCTCGGCCATGCCTCGGCCAGCATCGGCACCATCGGCCTGGTGACGCCGACCCGCTCGGTCTACGGCTCGCTGACCACGCCCGATCCGATCGCGCTGCATCGTTCGATCGACGAGATCACCGGTGAGGGCGTCACGCATCTGGCGCTGGAAGCCTCGTCGCACGGGCTCGATCAGTTCCGCCTCGACGGCGTGCGCGTCGCGGCCGGCGGCTTCACCAATCTGTCGCGCGACCACATGGATTATCACCCGGACGTCGCGCACTACCTCAATGCCAAGCTGAGGCTGTTCCGTGATCTCGTGCAGGGCGGCGGCGCCGCGGTGATATCGGCAGATCACGACTGCTCGACCGAGGTCATCGACGCGGCGCGTACGCGCGGGCTGCGTCTGATCACCATCGGCCGCAACGGCGATCCGGGCGACGGCATCAAGCTGATCGAAGCGGCAGTGGATGGCTTCGCGCAGAAACTGGTAGTCGAACACGCCGGCCACCGCTTCGCCATCAAGCTGCCGCTGGTCGGCGAATTCCAGATCGAGAATGCGCTGGTGTCGGCGGGGCTGGTGATCGGCACCGGTGGCGATGCGGTGGCGACCTTCGCGGCGCTCGAACATCTCGAGGGCGCGCCCGGCCGGCTCGATCTCGTCGGCGCACATAACGGCGCGCCGGTGTTCGTGGACTACGCGCACAAGCCGGACGCGCTCGCCAAGGCATTGCAGGCGCTGCGGCCTTACGCCAGGCGCAAGCTCGTCGTGGTGTTCGGCGCCGGCGGCGATCGCGACACCGGCAAGCGTCCGCTGATGGGCGAGATCGCAGCGAACAATGCCGACGTGGTGATCGTCACCGACGACAATCCGCGTAGCGAAGATCCCGCCGCGATCCGCGCGGCGATTCTCGCCGCAGCCCCCGGCGCACGCGAGATCGGCGACCGCGCCGAAGCGATCCGCGTCGCGATCGGCGACTTGCAGCCCGGCGATGCGCTGCTGATTGCGGGCAAGGGACACGAAGTCGGGCAGATCGTGGGTGACACGGTGCTGCATTTCAGCGATCACGAAGCCGCCGCGGCGGCGCTATCAGCGAGTGCAGCATGAGCAAACAGCCGCTGTGGACGTCCGAGGCGATGATTGCGGCGATGCGCGCCGCCGCGGTCGGCAAGCTTCCGCGAGACGTGTTCGGTATCTCGATCGACAGCCGCACGCTGGCGCCGGGCGACGCGTACTTCGCCATCAAGGGCGACGTCCACGACGGTCATGCCTTTGTCGAGGCCGCGCTCAAGGCCGGCGCTGCGCTTGCGGTGGTCGAGACCGCGCAGCGCGACCAGTTTCCCGCCGATGCTCCGCTGCTGGTGGTGGACGACGTGCTCGACGGCCTGCGCGATCTCGGCCGCGCGGCGCGGGCGCGGCTCGATGGGCGTGTGATCGCCGTCACAGGGTCGGTCGGAAAGACCTCGACCAAGGAGGCGTTGCGCGGCGTGCTCGGCGCGCAGGGCGAGACCCACGCCTCGGTCGCATCGTTCAACAACCACTGGGGTGTGCCGCTGACGCTGGCGCGCTGCCCGGCCAGCGTGCGCTACGCGGTGTTCGAGATCGGCATGAACCACGCCGGCGAAATCGAACCTCTGGTGAAGATGGTGCGACCCCATGTGGCGATCATCACCACGGTGGAGCCGGTGCATCTGGAATTCTTCTCGGGCATCGAAGGCATTGCCGACGCCAAGTCGGAGATCTTCGCCGGCCTCGAGCCCGGCGGCACAGCGGTGCTGAATCGCGACAACCCGATGTTCAAGCGGCTGTGCGACAACGCCGCCAAGGCCGGCGTCGCCCGCATCGTTTCGTTCGGCGCCGACTCCAAGGCCGAGGCGCGGCTGATCGACGTCGCGCTGCATGCGGACTGCTCGGCGGTGCATGCCAGCATTCTCGGCCACGACGTCACCTACAAGCTCGGCATTCCGGGCCGGCACATCGCCATGAACTCGCTCGCCGTGCTGGCGGCCGCCGATCTGGTCGGCGCCGATCTGGCGCTGGCGGCGCTGGCGCTGTCGCAGGTCCAGCCCGCCGCCGGCCGCGGCGTTCGCCGCTCGCTCGATCTCGGGCAGGGCGCGGCGACGCTGATCGACGAGAGCTACAACGCCAACCCGGCCTCGATGGCGGCGGCACTCGGTGTGCTCGGCAGCGCGGAGATCACCGGGCAGGGACGGCGGATCGCCGTGCTCGGCGACATGCTCGAACTGGGGCCGACCGGGCCCGAGCTGCACCGCGGCCTCGCCGAGGCGGTGAAGAGCCATGGGATCGATCTGGTGTATTGCTGCGGCCCGCTGATGCGTCACCTCTGGGACGCCCTTTCCTCCGGCAAACGGGGGGGCTATGCAGAGACCGCGGCCGAGCTCGAATCTCAGGTTGTCGGCGCGCTCCGCCCCGGCGACGTATTGATGATCAAGGGCTCGCTCGGTTCGCGCATGAAAACGATTGTCACCGCGCTCGAGAAGCGCTTCCCCGGCAAGGCCGCGCTCGACGACGCTGCGGTGTAAGGCGGCCCCGAATGCTCTATTGGCTGATCGATCTTTCCAGCTCTTTTCCGGCTTTCAACGTTTTCCGCTACATCACCTTCCGCACCGGCGGCGCCGTGGTGACCGGCGCGCTGTTCGTGTTCCTGTTCGGTCCCTGGATCATCGACAATCTGCGGCTGCGCCAGGGCAAGGGTCAGCCGATCCGTGCCGACGGCCCGCAATCGCATCTCGTCTCCAAGCGCGGCACGCCGACCATGGGCGGGCTGATGATCCTGTCCGGGCTGACGGTCGGCACCGTGCTGTGGGCCAATCCGCTCAATCCCTATGTGTGGATCGTGCTGGCCGTGACGCTCGGCTTCGGTTTCGTCGGCTTCTACGACGACTACATGAAGGTCACCAAGCAGACCCACGCCGGCATCTCCGGCCGCACCCGGCTGCTGATCGAATTCGCGATCGCGGGCGCGGCCTGCTTCGCTTTCGTGTGGCTCGGCCGTGGCTCGCTGTCGAGTTCGCTGGTGATCCCGTTCTTCAAGGACGTGGTGCTGAATCTGGGCTGGTACTTCATCATCTGCGGTGCCTTCGTGATCGTCGGCGCCGGCAACGCGGTGAACCTGACCGACGGTCTCGACGGCCTCGCCATCGTGCCGGTGATGATCGCCACCGCCAGCTTCGGCATGATCTCGTATCTCGTCGGCAACGCGGTGTTCGCCGAATATCTGCAGATCAACTACGTCGCCGGCACCGGCGAACTTGCGGTGCTGTGCGGCGCCTTGCTCGGCGCCGGCCTCGGCTTCCTGTGGTTCAACGCGCCGCCGGCCTCGATCTTCATGGG
>NZ_JBMDXE010000276.1:0-20891 GCF_048594845.1 Rhodopseudomonas sp.
CCAACTCCGCCAGTGAAACACGGGCAGCGCGGTCACGCACCGACAACAGCACCGTAATCAGGATCGCAACCAGACTGACGACAAGACGCAGCAGTGCGCCGCCGACCAGATCGCCGGCATGCCCCCACAGAAACGCGGTCACCGCCAGCAGCGACGAAATGTAGCCCGCCGCCACGATGAACTTGCGGCCGAGCGGTGCGACCATCAGGACCACGGCAGTGTAGAGCACCGCCACCGCGCCATCGATTGGGCTCAGCGCATCGGCAGCAAAGATCAGCAGCGCAGCGAAGACCGCTGCGACGATCAGGGCCTGTCGTTTTCGTTGATCGATTGTCGTCACGGCCTGCCCTCTTGGGACGCCAGCGACGCGCCACGCTCGCGCCATTGTCGATGCCGCTACGCGCTCCGACTACAGGCGCATGATCGTGATCAGCAGCGCGCGACCTAGCTATACCTAAGTGTGGGTTGAGCGAGACGCGGCTGGGCCGGAAGGCGTCATGGCGCCCCCGAGCAACGCGCGATGGGATCGAGGCGGCTTTCACCGTCCGGCGCCCCCTTCGTTCGAGATCGCTCCGCGAAGCGTGGGACGCGGTAGATCCTGTTAGTTCCTGAAGAGCGAAGCGCGACTACCACGACGCAAGGATCGCGCGGCAGCGAAAGGCACAGAGCTAGCGAGACCTCGACCTTCGTTCCGCCGTTTCTCCCCGTGCGTACGACCGACCCGCGATTCAACAGAGACGCCAGCTGTCAACCGCACCACAAACAGTCTCCGTGCTCTTCATGAAGAATGCAGCGGACCGTTCACGAAGGGCCGGTTCAAGCCGATGGGCATGCGACGAACAGAATGAAGCGAACGGCTCCGTCCGAAGACCTGGCCCGACCGACGACGCACTCGGGATCGCAGAGGCGAGAGGCAAGCTCAGAAGCTGAGCGATCGGAAATTCGATGAGATCGGCCCGTGATTCGGCCTATGGCTCGACTCAAGCGAACGGCGAGTCTCGGAGCTGGCGGAGAGGGGGGGATTCGAACCCCCGATAGGCTTGCACCTATGCCGCATTTCGAGTGCGGTACAATCAACCACTCTGCCACCTCTCCGCGGCGCCGGTACCGGGCCTTGCGGCCCGTTGTGGTCGGCGCTGTTCTTAAGTGAGCCGCGCCGGATACACAAGCCGGGCGATGCGGCTTCGCTGCAAAACCGTCAGCGAGCGCCCGGCCTATTGCCGGCAAAGGTCGTCGGCCGCGGGGCGGCGGCCTGCCGTCCCGTTTGATCGCATTGAGGCCTTGGCCCTCAGTCGTCCTTGTCCTTGCGGTCCTTCTCCTTGCCCTTGTCCTTCTTGGACTTTTCTTTGGGCTTGCGGTTCGTGAAGCGGGCGTTGCCGAGGCCGGTGCCGATGGTCAGGACGCCCCAGCGGGTGAATTCCTGCATGAACGGGACTTCGCTCAGCCCCTGCGCGACGCCATCATTGTGCATCAGGATAGCGGTATCATGGTCCCCGATGGTCGGAATGCCCTCGACCAGGCTGCGCGGCAAATGGAACTTGCTGCTTTCCCAATTGCCCGGAAGGTTCTGGGCCCCCTTCTCGATGGTGCCGTCGTCGTTGATCACGCCCGGGCATGAGATGCCGATGAACGGGGCCAGCTTGAACCCTTCTTTCTCGGCATCGGCGATCAGATCTTTCAGCATTTTCGTCAGCCGCTTGACCGCCCCCTCGCGAGTCGGCTCGTCGTCGGCGTGGCGCCACAGGTCCGACTTCCAGACCGACGCCTTGGACAGGTCCTTGGCCTTCTTCCAGCTGGTCTCGACTACGCCGCAGCGGATGTTGGAGCCGCCGATATCGACCGCCAGGATGCTGTCGTGGCCCTCGAAGATCCAGGACGGCGCCAGATGCAGGCAGCCGATCAGCCCGGCCTCATCCGGGTGATGGCGGATCGGCACCAGATCGATCTTGAAGCCTTCGGCCTTGAGCAGGATGTCGGTACGGGCGATCGCCAGTTCGCCGACCCGGCTCTGGCGGAAGCCACCGCCGACCACGATGCACTCTGTGTCGGTCCAGGATTTGGTCTTGAGGAAGCGGCGGGTGACATAGGCCAACTCCTGGGCGAACTCCTCGATCGCGCCGTGCACCAGTGCGGCGGCCGCGACATCGTCGCCGACCAGCAGCTCGTCCAGCGTGCTTTTGCTGATCTCCTTGGTCTCCTTATTGCCAAGCGGATCGTCGCCGTTTTTCTTCAGCGGCTTGCGGGAGGCATCCAGAATGCGCTGAAACGCCCCCTTCGAGGCTCGGTCACCGAGGAAGCCTTCCTCGTCCTTCAGCTCGATGTTGTAGGTATCGATGTCCACCGACGGCAGCCGGGGAGAGCCATGCGCCGCAATGCCGGCAGTCGTCGTGGTCAGCGTGTCCTCAGCCATTCGTCATTTCCCCGTGTGAAAGCCGGGTGACAACGGCGAGGGAACCGGTTGGTTGCACCGCGCCGGATCATCGCGGCTCGGGGCTTCCCATTGGCAGGATTCGGCTTTTTGCCGGATTTCACCTTGACTCACGAGGCTTGCCGCCTATAAGTCGTGCACCGGCGTGGGCAGGTCCCGCGCCGAATTGCTTTGTGCGCCCGTGCCGAAGCCCCGATAGAGGGCGAAGCCTTCCGCATAGACCGGCGACCCGAGAGGTCGCTACCCACAACGACTGACCAAAAAGCCGGCCCGGCTCGACCGAGGCTGGGATCGAACACGAAGGATGAAAACGATGTTCGCAGTCATCAAAACCGGCGGCCGGCAATACCGCGTCGTTCCGGAAGATGTGCTCGAAGTAGGCAAGATCGAAGGCGAAGTCGGCAGCATCGTGCAGCTCGGCGAAGTGCTGGTGCTGGGCGGCGATACGCCGACGCTGGGCGCCCCCACCGTGGCTGGCGCGACCGTCGCGGCCGAGGTGCTGGACCATAAGCGCGGCCCGAAGGTGATCGCCTTCAAGAAGCGCCGCCGCAAGAATTCGAAGCGCAAGCGTGGCTACCGCGACGAGATCACGGTGCTCCGCATCACCGAGATCCTGGCCGACGGCAAGAAGCCCACGGTCGGTCCGCGGCCGAAGCGCGCCAAGGCCGAAACCGCTCCGGCAGCCGACGCCGCCGAATAAGCGGCGACGCGCGGCAGCCGTGTCAAATCAGTGGATGATTCCGTCACGGAAATCGTCTAGGTAGAATTCGGATTTTGGAGACGAGCCATGGCTCACAAAAAAGCAGGCGGTTCATCGCGTAACGGTCGTGATTCTGCGGGCAAGCGCCTCGGGATCAAGGCTTATGGCGGCGAGCACGTGATTCCCGGCAACATCATCGCGCGTCAGCGCGGCACCACCTGGCACCCCGGCCTCAACGTCGGCATGGGCACTGACCACACCTTGTTCGCCAAGGTGGAAGGCCGCGTCGAATTCCGCGCCAAAGCCAACGGCCGCACCTTCGTATCGGTTCTTCCGATTGCGCAGGCGGCCGAATAGACGGTGGACAAACAAGTGTCCGCCGGGTCCTGACAAACCGGCGGAGCACACAAGGGCTCCAGGGGAGGCGGGACAACCGACCTCCCCTTTCGTTTGCGTCCAATTTGTTTGATGCATCAGGAGCCCGCGATGTTGCAGGAAATCCCGACACCCACACCCGTGTTGCGCGAGGCGAGACCTTGCGTCCTCGAGACCGAGCGGCTGACGCTGCGCAAGCCGGCTCTCGCGGACGTTAAGGCCATTGCTCGCCTTGCGAACGATCGCCTGGTCGCCGAGATGACCCGCCGGCTGCCGCATCCCTATACGCGCGACGACGCCGCGCGCTTCGTCACTTCGCTGGGCCAGGACCACGAGACGGTGTTCCTGATCGAGGCCGATTTCGAGCCGGTCGGCATGGTCGGCGTCGACTGGCGCAACCGTGACGCGCCCGAGCTCGGCTACTGGCTGGGTGTCGAGCATTGGGGCAACGGCTACGCCACCGAAGCGGCGCGTGCGGTGATCGACCTCACCTTTGAAGAATATGCGGTCAAGCAGATGATCTCCGCCGCGCGGGTGATCAATCCGGCGTCGCGCAACGTGCTGGAGAAGTGCGGCTTCCAATGGACCGGTGTCGAGCTGCACCGGATGGAAGCGATCGGCTCGTCGACGCCGGTGGACTGCTTCCGCCTGACCCGCGGCGTGTGGTCGTCGCTGAAGAGTTGGGGCAAGGCGCGGCGCGGCCGCTGACGTCACCGCGTCAATATAGCTTTCGACTTCGACGGCCGGGTTCGCCCGGCCGTTTTGCGGTGATAATCGCAAATCGCGGCATCTCGGCCAGCAATACTTAACCAGCCCGCCGCGCGCTCGGACCTTCCCGAGTACGCAGGCCGCCAGCGGTCGCTTAGCACGGACGTCCACACAGGAGTTCGACATGCTGACCCACCGCTACATCCAGGCCGTTCTGGCTCGCGACCTGACCGACGATACCAAGCAACCCGACAATGCCGCCATCACCGCCGCCGAGATGCCCGAGCGCGCCGCACGCGCCGACGAGCATCGCGAGCGCACCGAGCAGCTCAGCTTCCGCTTCGTCGATCTCGACCGCCGCTTCGGCATTTGATGCAGCACCGGCGGGGCGGAGCGCCCCGCCGAGAGCTCCGCGTTCCCCGACGTTTTGACCTGTCGTTGTCGTTTCACTCGTCGTCACGCCAGACGCACCCGGCCTTAATGCATTTGGTGTAGTTGCAAGACCTGCCGAGCAGGAGGCTGAAATGCCCGATCCGTCCGAACAAACTGCCGCCGCACCTTCGATGCCCGAGGAATTTCGCCGGGATCTCGACGCCTTCGAAGCGCTGGAGCGTCAGTTGCTGTCCGACGAGCGTCGCGAGCGCGCCCGAAAACTCGCCGAACGCTTCACCGGCCTGAAGCTGACCATTGCGTAGTCGTCAGGTCTTCGCTGCTGCCGATGCGGCGGCGCCCGCGCTGCGGTCGCGCAGCGCTAGAAACAGTCCTGCGGCGATGATTACCGCGCCGCCGACCACGGTCGACCATGTCGGCACGTCGCCGAACACCAGCCAGCCGAACGCCGCGGCGAAGATGATCATCGTGTACTGATACGGCACCACCACGCTCGCCGGCGCGAGACTGAGCGAACGGTTGACGCAGATCAGCGCCACCGCCGAGACCATGCCGGCCAGCCCGAACCACAACCAGTCCACCGGCGCCGGCGTCATCCAGCCGGACGGCGCCATCAACGCCGCACCGAGCAGCGCCGTGCCGACGAATTGCTGAGAAGCCAGCACCATCGCGGGCGTCTGGCGCAGAAACCGCGTGATCAGCAGCAGCGCCGCGAACAGCACGCTGGCGAGAATCGCGATCAGCGCCGGCCAGGTCATCGTCTGCGGCGACGGCTGCAGCGCGATCAACACGCCGCCGAAGCCGACCACGATCACCACCGCCCGGGTCCTGTCGATCCGCTCACCGAGAAACAACGCGGCGCCGACCGACACAAACAGCGCGGACGCCAGATAGAAAGTGATCACATCGGCGAGCGGCAGATAGATCGTGGCGATGAAAAATGCCGCGACCTCGCAGGCCGCAATCAGCGTCCGCAGCAGCTGCAGGCCCGGCCGCTCTAGCCGCCGGAACGCCGCGCGCTGCCGCCAGATCAGCGGCGCCAGCACGATCAATCCGGCGATCGCCCGCAGCAGCAGCAATTCGCCGACCGGATAGGTCGCCACCACCTTCTTGCCGAGCGCGTCACCGAACGAAAACGCTAGCATTGCCAGAAGCATCAGGGCGATCCCGGCGCCGTGCGCGCCGTGATCGTCGGGGCCGGTGGACAATTTTCGAAGCAACCCCATATCTCGCGGGGACCTTTGCGGAGCCGGCGAACGACCCGGCGGCAGGCGCTTATCGCCAGCGGATCACGGCGGCGCAAGACTGCAAGCCGAGACCGAACGGCGCGCTTCGGCCCGATCACTGCTGTTGCCGCGCACCCTCCCCGTGGGATACGGATAGCGCCATGAAATTCCTCGATGAAGCCAAGGTTTACATCCGCTCCGGCGACGGCGGGAACGGCTGCGTCGCGTTCCGCCGCGAGAAGTTCATCGAGTTCGGTGGACCCAACGGCGGCAATGGCGGCCGCGGCGGCGACGTGATCGTCGAGGCCGCCGATGGTCTCAACACGCTCATCGATTATCGCTACCAGCAGCACTTCAAGGCCCAGAAGGGCGTCAATGGCATGGGCAGCGACCGCCACGGCGCCAACGGCAAGAACGTGGTGCTCAAAGTGCCGGTCGGCACCCAGATCTTCGATGAGGACAAAGAGACGCTGATCCACGACTTCACCAAGGTCGGGGAGCGCTTTGTGCTGGCCGAGGGCGGCAATGGCGGCTTCGGCAACGCGCATTTCAAATCCTCGACCAACCGCGCGCCGCGCCACGCCAATCCGGGGCTGCCCGGCGAGGAGCGCTGGATCTGGCTGCGGTTGAAACTGATCGCCGACGCCGGCCTGGTCGGGCTGCCGAACGCCGGCAAGTCGACCTTCCTGTCCAAGGTCAGTGCCGCCAAGCCGAAGATCGCCGACTATCCGTTCACCACGCTGCATCCGCAGCTCGGCGTCGTGAACGCGGACGGACGCGAATTCGTGCTCGCGGACATTCCCGGCCTGATCGAGGGCGCGCATGAAGGCGCCGGTCTCGGCGACCGCTTCCTCGGCCATGTCGAGCGTTGCCGCGTGCTGCTGCACCTGATCGACGCAACCTGCGAGCACGCCGGCAAGGCTTACAAGACGGTGCGCGGCGAACTCGAAGCCTATGCGGAGACGCTGGCCGACAAGATCGAGATCGTTGCCCTCAACAAGGTCGACGCGGTCGAGCCGGACGAGCTGAAGAAGCAGAAGGACCGGCTGAAGCGCGCCGCGAAGAAGACCCCGCTACTGATCTCCGGCATCACGGGACAGGGCGTGCCTGAGGCTTTGCGCGGGCTTGCCGCCGTGATTGGCGAAGCGCCGGTGTCCGACAAGGCGAAGGGCGCCGCCGAGAACGCTGCCGACGCCAAACCCTGGGCGCCGCAGGACGCCTGATTTCGGCGTCTGCGTCTTTCGCGCAAGACCGGCCCGGCGCGCTTGCACCGGCCGGGTTGGTGCTGCAAAACGAGCCCGCCTGTCGACGGCGCGCCGCCGATGCGCCCCGTCCTTTCATCTCCGATAGTCCCATGACCAGCCCGAAGCTTCATGATTTCCGCCGTATCGTCGTCAAGGTCGGCTCCTCGCTGCTGATCGACTCGAACGCCGGCGAGGTCCGGGCGGGCTGGCTCGCGGCGCTGGCTGCCGACATCGCCGAACTGCATCGCGGCGGCCGCGACGTCATGATCGTCTCCTCGGGCTCGATCGCGCTCGGCCGCAGCCGGCTGAAACTGCCGCGCGGCCCGCTGAAGCTGGAAGAGAGCCAGGCCGCCGCCGCGGTCGGTCAGATCGAACTGGCGCGGACCTGGTCCGAAGTGCTTGGCGCCCACGACATCGGCGCCGGCCAGATTCTGGTCACCTTCCAGGACACCGAGGAGCGCCGCCGCTATCTCAACGCCCGCTCGACCATCGGCAAACTGCTGGAATGGCGCGCGGTGCCGGTGATCAACGAAAACGACACAGTTGCCACCACTGAGATCCGCTACGGCGACAATGATCGCCTCGCCGCCCGCGTCGCCACCATGGCGAGCGCGGACTTGCTGCTCCTGCTGTCCGACATCGACGGCCTCTACACCGCGCCGCCCGGCAGCAATCCGGATGCGACGCTGATTCCGGTGGTCGAATCGATCACCGCCGAAATCGAAGGCATGGCCGGCGCTGCCGGCTCGGAGCTGTCGCGCGGCGGGATGCGGACCAAAATCGAGGCCGGCAAGATCGCCACGAGTGCCGGCACCCACATGCTGATCGCCTCCGGTAAGATCGACCATCCGCTGAAGGCGATCGCTGACGGCGGCCCGTGCACCTGGTTTCTGACGCCCGCCAATCCCGTCACCGCGCGAAAACGCTGGATCGCCGGCTCGCTCGAGCCAAAGGGCACGCTGACGATCGATGCAGGCGCCGTCGTCGCACTCCGCGCCGGCAAGAGCCTGCTGCCCGCCGGCGTGATCCGCATCGACGGCCAGTTCGCCCGCGGCGACGCGGTGATCGTGCGCGGTCCGGATACGCACGAAATCGGCCGCGGCCTCGTCGCTTACGACGCCGACGATGCCGACAAGATCAAGGGCCGCTCGTCGTCCGACGTGATGATGATCCTCGGCATCACCGGCCGCGCCGAAATGATCCACCGCGATGATCTGGTGGTGGGAACGGCGCCCACTTGATCAGGACGCGATCCGTTTCCGCGTGATGTTCCGGCGTCCGTGCAGCACACGATGCTCGCGATGATTTCTGCCTGACGCGCGCAGAAGATGAGATAGCTTCTGTAATACGCCCACGACAGGCGCCGCCCGGTTTCCCGCAATCAGCTTGGCGGACCGGCGATTTCCGCCTATTTACATGACGCGCAACGGATTTTCTCAGGTTCCTGTCATGACCGCCTCGCTCAAAGCCATCGACGGCAGCGCCGAATTGTCGACGCTGATGACCGATCTCGGACGCAGCGCCCGCGCTGCCGCCCGGGTGCTGGCGCTGGCGCCGCCGGAACAGAAGAACCGTGCGCTCGAGGCCATGGAGCGGGCGATCCGCGCCCATGCGGATAAGATCCTCGCCGCCAATGCCGAGGATGTCGCCGACGCCAAGGCCTCAGGCGCAAACTCGGCCTTTCTCGACCGGCTGACGCTGACGCCCGCGCGCGTCGAGGCGATGGCCGAAGGCATCGCGGTGGTGCGCGGCATTGCCGATCCGATCGGCGCCGTCACCGAGAGCTGGCAGCGGCCGAACGGCATGACCATCGAGCGCGTCCGGGTGCCGCTCGGCGTCGTCGCGGTAATCTACGAGAGCCGTCCCAACGTCACCGCCGACGCCGGCGTGCTGTGCCTGAAGTCCGGCAATGCCGTGATCCTGCGCGGCGGCTCGGAGAGCTTTCGCTCCGGCCGTGCGATTCATGACTGCCTGGTGCAGGGGCTGCGCGAGGCGGGGCTGCCCGAAGCGGCTATTACTTTGGTGCCGACCCGCGACCGTGCCGCCGTCGGCCTGCTGCTATCGGGCCTCAACGGCGCCGTCGACGTGATCGTGCCGCGTGGCGGCAAGAGCCTGGTGGCGCGCGTCGAGAGCGAAGCGCGCGTCCCCGTGTTCGCGCATCTCGAGGGCGTCAACCATGTCTATGTCGATCGCAGTGCAGATCTCGACATGGCCAAGTCGATCGTGCTCAACGCCAAGATGCGCCGCACCGGCGTCTGCGGCGCGGCCGAAACGCTGCTGATCGATCGGGCGGCCGCTGCAACGCATCTCGGGCCGCTGGTAACGATGCTGATCGACTCCGGCTGCGAAGTCCGTGGTGATCAGGCCGTTCAGCAGATCGATTCCCGGGTTAAGCCCGCGACGGACGAAGACTGGGATACGGAGTATCTCGACGCGGTGATCGCCGCAAAGCTCGTCGACGGAGTCGAAGCTGCGATCGCGCATATCCATGATCACGGTTCGCACCACACCGACGCGATCGTTGCCGAGGATGCGAGGGTCGCCGAAAAGTTTCTGGCCGAGGTGGACTCGGCGATCGTGCTGCACAATGCCTCGACTCAGTTTGCCGATGGCGGTGAGTTCGGCTTCGGTGCCGAGATCGGCATCGCCACCGGCAAGTTTCACGCCCGTGGCCCGGTCGGGGCCGAGCAACTCACCACGTTCAAGTATCGGGTGCTCGGCACCGGGCAGACCCGGCCGTGAGGTCCTACCGCGCCTGGCCTGGAGCGTGAGTTGACGCAGGATCCCGTCGCGGCCCGGCGCGCCGTTCCGGCGTACAGCCGCGGCATGCGGATCGGCCTGCTTGGCGGCTCATTCAATCCGCCGCACGAGGCGCACCGGGCGATCAGCCGGTTTGCCCTGACGCGGCTGAAGCTCGACCGGATCTGGTGGCTGGTGTCGCCGGGCAATCCTCTGAAGGATATCTCCAGCTTACGCGAACTCGACGCCCGCGTGGCCGCCGCCCAGGTGATCGCCGACGATCCGCGCATCCAGGTCAGCTGCCTCGAGGCCACGATCGGCACCCGCTACACCGCGGACACCATCGCCTATTTGCATCGGCATTGCCCCGGTGCCCGCTTCGTCTGGATTATGGGCGCCGACAATTTGGCGCAGTTTCACCGCTGGCAGCGCTGGCGCTCCATCGCCGACTCATTGCCGATCGCCGTCATCGACCGACCGCCCGCCACATTCCGGGCATTGGCGGCTCCGGCCGCCCAGGCGCTGCGGCGATACCGGCTGCCGATTGCCGCCGCGGCCACGCTGACAGACCAGCCGCCGCCGTCGTGGGTGTTCCTGACCGGGCTCAAATCGCCGGTGTCTTCGACGGCACTCCGGAACCCCGACGGAAGTTGGAAGAAATGAAGCGGGGCTGTGTCTGGATTGTTGAAACCGTCATCCCCACATGCCTAGTATGGTGATCAGGCGCCGGGATTCGGCGCGCACGATACAGTGAAAGGAAAGGTCCCTGACCACATCTGTATTGTCCAAGTCGGCGACGACGAAGGCCGCTGCACCCAAGCCGCTGAAATCGAAGGCCGCTACCGCGAAGGCAGTTACTTCGCCCGCTGCCGAGACGGCGGAAACGCCTGTATCCGGTGCGATCTCCAAGACGCCGCTGACGGCCGAAGAGACGCTGAAGCTGATCCTCTCCCGCCTCGACGATATGAAGGCGGAAGAAACGATCACCATCGACCTCCGCGGCAAATCAGCGATGTTCGACTACGTCGTCGTCACCAGCGGGCGGGCCAACCGCCATGTCGGTGCGATCGCCGAGAACGTCTCGAAGGCGCTGAAGGAAGCCGGAGTCGGCAAGATCCATGTCGAGGGACTGACCAATTGCGATTGGGTCCTGATGGATTGCGGCGACGTGGTCGTGCATGTGTTCCGTCCGGAAGTCCGCGAGTTCTACAATCTCGAACGATTGTGGACGCAGGGCCCGCAGCCGGCGAAGACGCTGTAGTCGCCTCTTTTGACCACGCGCGCCGGATGGCGCGCGCGTCGTTGCGCGTCGTGCCGTCCGCCCGACCCTGCTATCGAGCGGCGCTCCACGACACCGCGAGACGCTTGCGTCTGACATCATGCGCCTGACCCTCATCACTGTCGGCAAACTCAAGCAGGGTCCCGAGCGCGACCTTGCGGACCGCTACAAGACCCGCTTCGACGATATCGCCCGCAAGCTCGGTTTTCGTGGGCTCGACATCCACGAGCTCGGGGAGAGCCGTGCCCGCGATGCAGCCGCCCGCATGGCCGAAGAGGCCGCAGCCATTACGGCGTTGATTGCAGATGGCAGCATGCTGGTGACGCTCGACGAGCGCGGCCAGAGCCTCGACAGCGCCAGCTTTGCGGCCCAGCTCGGCCGTTGGCGCGACGCGTCGGTGCCCGATACTATTTTCGTGATCGGGGGAGCGGACGGACTTTTGCCCGAATTGCGGCGCAAGGCAAAGCTCTGCCTGTCGTTCGGTGCCGCGACTTGGCCGCACCAGATGGTCCGTGTGATGCTGCTGGAGCAGATCTACCGGGCAGCGACGATTTTGGCGGGACATCCATACCATCGTGCCTAGCGAGCGCCGCAGCCACCAGATGCATCACGACTTCGGGCAACACCAGATGGCCATGGCTGCGAGGGACAACGTCTGCAGCATCGGGTGGCCGTCGGTCGCGCTGCTCGCGGCGAGCCTGATCTCCAGTGCACCGGTGACGCGCGCGCAGGCGCAGACCACGCCCCCGACAACGCCGGCAGCGACATCCGCAGCCGCGACCGCCGATCTGCTCAAGCAGCGGGCGCAGGAGCTGGAAGCTGCACGCGAAGCACAGAAACGCGCCGCCGAATTGCAGGACAAGCTCAAGGCCGACCTCGCCGCGATCGGCGAGGATCGTACCAAGCTCAATCAGCAACTGATCGACATTGCCGCCAAGGTACGCGCGGTCGAGACGAAGATCACCGACGCGGAAGCGCGGCTGGTGCCGCTCGACGCCCGGGAGGCGCAGATCCGCAGCTCGCTCGACCAGCGCCGCGGCGAAATCGGCGAAGTGCTGGCGGCCTTGCAGCGCGCCGGGCGCCGCGCCCCGCCGGCGCTGCTGGTTCGGCCCGAAGACGCCCTGCAATCGCTGCGGACCGCCATTCTACTCGGCGCCGTCGTGCCCGACTTGCGCGAGCGCGCCGAGCGCCTCGCCACCGACCTCGGTGAACTGATCGCCGTGCGCAAGACCATCGCGGCCGAGCGCGACCAGCTCGCGGCCGACCGCACCGCCATGACCACCGACCAGACCCGCCTCGCCGCGCTGGTCGACGAACGCCAGCGCAAGCAAAGCGCGGTCGAGAAGGACATTGAGACCGAACGCTCCCGCGCTCTGACATTGTCGCGCCAGGTCGACAGCCTGACCGGGCTGATCGCCAAAATGGAACAAGATCTCAAGAGCGCCGCCAAGGCGGCCGCCGCGGCTGGCCAGAAGGGCGCCCCGATGGCCAATCTGGCGGCCCTGAAGGACCCCGGTCGGCTCAGCCCGGCGATTGCCTTTGCGTCCGCCAAGGGGATGCTGGGCCTTCCGGTAAACGGAACCAAGATCCGCGATTTCGGCCGTCCCGACGGCGTCGGCGGGGTCGAACGCGGTATCTCACTGGCGACGCGGCCGGGCGCCCAGGTCACAACCCCGTGCGATGGCTGGGTTGTCTATGCGGGCCCGTTTCGCTCCTATGGACAACTCTTGATCCTCAATGCCGGTGGCGGATATCATGTTCTGATCGCCGGGATGGAGCGCATTTCGGTCAACATCGGCCAGTTCGTGCTCACGGGAGAGCCGGTGGCGACCATGGGGTCGACGTCGCAGGTCGCTTCGATTCTGGCGGCCAGCGCCACTCAGCCCATTCTCTACATCGAGTTCCGTAAGGACGGCACTCCCATTGATCCAGGCCCATGGTGGGCCGCAAACGAAGGCGAAAAGGTTCGCGGATGATGCGCAAGACTTCGGTAATCCTCCTCAGCGCCGTCACGGGCGCTGCGCTGACACTTTTCGTCACCCAGCCGCGGTCGATGCTGATGGGCTCGACGGCGCGTGCCGCGACTTCCGATACTTATCGTCAGCTCAACCTGTTCGGTGACGTGTTCGAGCGCGTGCGCAGCGACTACGTCGAGAAGCCGGACGACAGCAAGCTGATCGAATCCGCCATCAGCGGCATGCTGACCGGCCTCGATCCGCATTCGAGCTACATGGATGCCAAGAGCTTCCGCGACATGCAGGTGCAGACCCGCGGTGAGTTCGGTGGCCTCGGCATCGAAGTCACCATGGAGGACGGCCTGATCAAGGTGGTATCGCCGATCGACGATACCCCGGCGTCGAAGGCCGGCATCATGGCCAACGACATCATCACCAATCTCGACGACGAAGCCGTGCAGGGTCTTACCCTGAACCAGGCCGTCGAGAAGATGCGCGGCCCGGTGAATACCAAGATCAAACTCAAGATCATGCGTAAGGGTCAAGACAATCCGATCGAGGTCACGCTGGTGCGTGACAACATCCGGGTCCGCTCGGTCCGCGCGCGCGTCGAGTCCGACGATATCGGCTACATCCGCATCACCACCTTCAACGAGCAGACCACCGAAGGCTTGAAGAAGGAGATCGCCAATCTCACCAACCAGATCGGCGCCGACAAGCTGAAGGGCTTCATCCTCGACCTGCGCAACAACCCGGGCGGTCTGCTCGAAGAGGCCGTGACGGTCTCCGACACCTTCCTGGATCGCGGCGAGATCGTCTCCACCCGCGGCCGCAATGCCGAAGAGACCCAGCGCCGCTCCGCCCATGCGGGCGATCTGACCAAGGGCAAGCCGCTGATCGTGCTGATCAACGGCGGATCGGCCTCGGCCTCGGAAATCGTCGCCGGCGCGCTGCAGGACCACAAGCGGGCGACGCTGGTCGGCACCCGTTCGTTCGGCAAAGGCTCGGTGCAGACCATCATCCCGCTCGGCTCGGGCAACGGCGCGCTGCGCCTGACCACGGCGCGCTACTACACGCCGTCGGGCAAGTCGATCCAGGCCAAGGGCATCACCCCGGATATCGAGGTGCTGCAGGACGTGCCGGACGATCTCAAGGCGCGCACCGACACCAAGGGCGAAGCCTCGCTGCGCGGCCATCTGAAGGGCTCGGACGGCGACGAGAAGACCGGCTCGCAGTCCTATGTCCCGCCGGACGCCAAGGACGACAAGGCGCTCAAGACCGCCGACGATCTGCTGCACGGCATCAAGGCGAGCGTCACCACGCCTGCCGCGCCGGCCACCGGCGACAAGGCCGCCATCGACAAGCCGGCCGGCAACAAGGCGGCGAACTGATTACGTCCACCCACTCTTGTTTGCAAAGGGCGGCCTCCGGGCCGCCCTTTTTGCTTGGATCGCCCCATCGCCGTCCTGCAGGGGGCGGAAGGCCGTAACTGACGCCCGCCCGGTGCGACGTGGTATCGTCGCGACGGGTGATTCGGGAGACGGTTGGCTGTGTCGGCGGACGAACTGAGCACACCGCTGGGTCAGAAGCGCGGACGGCTGCGCCGCTTCCGGCTGCCGTTCACCGCGAGCCAGGCGATTGCCACGCTGCTCGGCCTGTTCCTGCTCGCCTTCCTCGGCTTCGCGTTGTTCAACAACGACCCGCTCGGCGGCGAGCCGATGGCGCAGATCACCCTCAAGTCCCCCGCCGATCCGAAGGACGCCGCCGCGCCGGCCGACAAGGCTCAGGCTGACGCCGGGCATGGCGACAAGGCGTCCGCCGACAAGGACGCCAAAAAGACCGAACACGCCGACGCCAAGGCTGCGGCCGGACCGGGGCAGAAGACCATCACCATCATCGACGGCTCCAAGGGCACGCGCCAGGACGTCGTGGTCTCGACCGGTGACGACAAGGGTGACGCGCCCGCCTCGAATGCGGCCAGCGCCAACGGCATCAATCCGCGCCTGCTCGAGCAGTCCCGCTACGGCATGATTCCAATCGCGGCCGGCGGGATGAAGCCGTTCTCGGCCTATGCGATGGCGACCGACGCGGACCGCGCCAAGGCCGACAAGATGCCGACCGTCGCGATCGTCGTCACGGGGCTCGGCATCGGCGCCGCACGCACCAACGATGCTGTGATGAAGCTGCCACGCGAGGTGGCGTTGGCATTCACACCCTATGGCTCCGAGCCCGGCAAGCTGGTCGAAGAGGCGCGCGCCAAGCAGCATGAAGTGCTGCTGCAGCTTCCAATGGAGCCGTTCGACTATCCAGACAACGATCCCGGTCCGCAGACGCTGCTGGCCTCCGCCGCACCCGAACAGAACCTCGATCGCCTCTACTGGCACCTCAGCCGGTTCCAGGGCTACGTCGGCGTGTCGAACTTCATGGGCGCGCGCTTCGTCGCGACCGAGCCGGCGATGCAGCCGATCATTCGCGAGGCCGCCAAGCGCGGGCTCGGCTATCTGGATGATGGCTCGGCACCGCGCAGTGTTGCGCCCAGCCTTGCCAAGGCGGTGGCGATGCCGTTCGCGCGGGCCGATCTCACCATCGACACCGTGCCGACAGCGGCTGAAATCGACAAAGCACTGGCGCGCCTCGAAGGTCTCGCCAAGGAACGCGGCAATGCCGTCGGCATTGCCTCCGCGCTGCCCGTGTCGATTGAACGAATTGTTAGCTGGAGCAAGAGCTTGGAGAGTCGTGGCATCCTGCTGGTGCCATTGACAACGGCGATGCTCAAATCAAAATCAACCTAGGGCCTCGGTTCTGTTGGAATCATGACCGATAGTGTCCATTGTTGGTTTCACACGTTCTCCCGCTGCGGAGGCATCGGCGCTTCGGCGCAAAACATCTACAGTCCGCCAGGGGCGGACGGATGAGGCATTGATCGGATGGCGCGGTACGAAGACCTACCCTATCGAACATGCGTCGGCATGATGCTGATCAACCGGGAAGGTCTCGTCTTCATCGGACGTCGCGCCGGTGGCATCGAACATGTCGACGAGACCCATGTCTGGCAGATGCCGCAGGGCGGCGTCGATCCGGGCGAAGACACCTGGGAAGCCGCCAAGCGCGAACTCTACGAAGAAACCAACGTCCGCTCGGTCGAAAAGATCGGCGAGGTTCCGGACTGGCTGATCTACGATATTCCGCGCACGGTCGCGGGCCGGGCCTGGAAGGGTCGCTATCGCGGCCAGCGCCAGAAATGGTTCGCGATCCGCTTCACCGGTCCGGACTCCGAAATCGACATCGTCGCACCACCCGGCCACAAATCCGAGTTCACCAGCTGGCGCTGGGAGCCGATGCAGAACCTGCCGGACCTGATCGTCCCGTTCAAACGCCCGGTCTACGAACGCGTCGTGAAGGAATTCTCGCAGCTCGCCGTCGGCGTGTGAGCGCCACGTCAAGATCGGTACCGTCCCGGTTCAATAACCGCCCTGTCAACCGTCATTGCGAGCGCAGCGAAGCAATCCAGCGCCGTGCACTGCGCTGGATTGCTTCGTCGCTCCGCTCCTCGCAATGATGGGGAGAGGTCGTGCTCAGTCTCTGACACCCGGCACGCATCAGCCGGACGCATGAGCCGATCACTCCCCGCCCAGCGCGACCTGCAGGATGTGGTCGCAATGCGCTTTGACGGTGTGGTGGGTGAGGACGTGGTCGCGGGCCGCGACCGCCATGGTGCGGAGCTTGCCCTTGTCGGCGAGAGCGGCGGTGACGGCGCGCTCGAGCCCGCCCGGCTCGATGTCGTAATACACGCCGTGGACACCGGACTGCAGCGGCGCGTAGCGCACGATCGTCGGATTGTTCATCACCGGCACCGCCTGCACGATCGGCGCCTCGTAGTGGCGGTAGCAGTCCCACCCCATGCCCTCGGGTGACCATGCCAGCCAGGAATGCGACATCCGCTCCATGAAGGCATCGTAGGGTAGCCGTTCGGTCGGCTGGTCGATCCGCACCCCGGCAGCCTTCAGGCGCTCCAGTTCGGCAAGTCCCGCGGCCCGCACGGTCGAATTGCCGACGATGCCGCCGGAGAAAAACAGGTCGTGCGTCTTCTCGGGAAAGGGCGCATCGCGCCAGGACGGGTCGAAGCGAAATTGCGGCAGCGAGATCGGGCGAAGCTTGTCGATCCGCTGCTGCCAAGCTGCGCTCCGCCGGTAGCGCAGCGTCGGCAGATGCGGATGCACGGTGCCTGCCAGCGCCTGCCACTTGTCGGCGGGCAGTTCGCGCTTGAAGAATGCCTTGGCCTTGTCGAGCAGGAACACGCTGCTCTTCGAGATCGCAAAGTGGTCGTCCATCTCCACGGCGACCAGCGGCACCGGCACGTCGAGCCAGCGCAGCATGCTGGGTCCGAACTGCCGGGTCAGCGCCGCCCAGGGGTTGGTCGGCGTATAGAAGATGCCACGCGCCCAATAACGCGGATGCCAGGGCGAATAGCGCAGGCTATTGACCACCACGACATCGTATTTGCCGTCACGGGCAGCGCGCAGCTCGCGCCACATCCGGTCCGGCGTCGAGAAGCCGTCGAGCTTGCCGAAGTCGTCGGTCAGCTTGGTCCAGGTCCACAGGCAGGTGGTGCGCTCGGGATACTGCAGCTTGAAATAGCCGCCGCCGATCTCAAGGATCCGGGCCTTGGAGGTATCGATGGGCTCGGCGCTCACTCGATCATCGGTCATGGGGTGAGATCGCCTGCAGGCACGTTGAGGCCCGATATCGGGCCTGAATGCGCGGATCGGTGCGATCCGGGGAGCTGCGGCCGGGACGCGCCGCAGGCGCGCTCGGGGGCCGGTTTCGGCGCTTGCCTAGCATGGGGTTTCTTGCCATTCAATGCGGCGGAAAACGGCCGTCGCGACTTCGGGGCGGGCTAGCCCAGGACTGAGCGATGCGATTGTCTCGACGAATTCTCGTGAGCGGCGGCGCCGGCTTCATCGGTTCGCATCTGTGCGACAAGCTGCTGGCGGAGGGCCACGAGGTTCTCTGCGTCGACAATTACTTCACCGGGTGGCGACGCAACATCGAGCATCTGGTGAACACGCCGCGCTTCGAGGTGATGCGCCACGACGTGACCTTTCCGCTCTATGTCGAGGTCGACGACATCTACAATCTCGCTTGCCCCGCCTCGCCGATCCATTACCAGCACGATCCGGTGCAGACGCTGAAGACCAGCGTGCATGGCGCCATCAACATGCTGGGCCTCGCCAAGCGGACGCGCGCCAAGATCTTCCAGGCCTCGACCAGCGAGGTCTATGGCGACCCGACCGTGCACCCGCAGCCGGAGAGCTATTGGGGCCACGTCAATCCGCTCGGCATCCGCGCCTGCTACGACGAAGGCAAGCGCGCGGCCGAGACGCTGTTCTTCGACTATCACCGCCAGCACAAGGTGAGGATCAAGGTCGCGCGGATCTTCAACACTTACGGCCCGCGCATGCACCCCAGCGACGGCCGCGTGGTGTCGAATTTCATCGTGCAGGCGCTGTCCGGCAACGACATCACCATCTACGGCGACGGCAGCCAGACGCGCTCGTTCTGCTACGTGACCGATCTGCTCGACGGCTTCGCCCGGCTGATGGCGAGCGGCGACGAGTTCATCGGGCCGGTCAATCTCGGCAACCCGGTCGAGTTCAGTATGCGCGAACTCGCCGAGATGGTGATCGCGATGACCGATTCGAAGTCGAAGCTGATCTATCTGCCGCTGCCGGCGGATGACCCCAAACAGCGCCAGCCGGATATTACGCTGGCGCGCAGCGCACTCGGCTGGGAGCCGAAGGTCGCGCTCGCCGATGGGCTCAAGGAAACCATCGGTTACTTCCGATCGCTGCTGGCGTCGTGAGCAAACTGCGCGACACCGACGCGTTGCCCTATCGGCGCAATGTCGGCATCGCGCTGTTCAATTCCGACGGACGCGTGTTGATCGGCCGCCGCTTCCGCAACGACGGGCCTGAAATCATCCTACCCGGGCTCGAATGGCAGATGCCTCAGGGCGGCATCGACGCCGACGAAGAGCCGCGCACGGCGGTGATGCGGGAGTTGTGGGAAGAAACCGGCGTAACGAACGCCAAGATCCTCTGCGAAACCGATTGGGTCAGCTACGATTTTCCGGCCTACGACGGACCAGCGCACCGACTGGCGGTGTTTCGCGGCCAGCGGCAGAAGTGGTTTGCGCTGCGCTTCACCGGCAATGAGGGCGACATCGATCCGCTTGCGGTCCGCAACGGCATGCCGCCGGAATTCGACGCCTGGCGCTGGGAGCGCCTCGACCGCGTCGCCGATCTGGTGGTGCCGTTCCGGCGCGAGGTGTATCGCGAAGTGGCGCGAAGTTTTGCGCGGTTCGCGGACTTGAGGACTTAGCCGGTCACTCTTCGCGCCAGTTCCCGCTATGCGTGGGCTGGCCCCGCACATCCATCAGGTCCCGCAGAATGCGACGGATTGCCGGTCGAACCGGCAATGATGACAAGCCGGACATTGTCCCGAATAACAGACTGGTCCCGAATAACAGAATGGCCGGGACTAAGCCCGGCCATTCGAAACTCTGATGCAGTCGCTGCAGTGTCAGTGCATCGCGGTAGTGTTGAGCTGGTGCTGGATGCTCTTGTAGTGATCCAGCCGCGCGATCGCGCTATCGAGCTCGTCGCCGACCTTGCCGGGCAGCTGCTGCTCCATCGTGGTGATGGTCTCGGCGAAGCCCTGCAGATCCATGTCGGTCGCCGCCGTGGCGACGTCGGCCAGAATCGTCAGCCCCTTCTCGGAAACCTCGGCAATGCCGCCGAGCACCACGATCTTGCGCTGGCTGCCGCCGGCCGTCACCGTCAGGATGCCGGGGCGGAGCGCCGCGACCACGGGAGCGTGACCGGCAAGCACGCCGAAATCACCCTCGGCGCCCGGGATGTCGACCTGATCGACCTCGCCGGAGAAGGCGACTTGTTCGGGCGAAACCAGATCGAAGTGGAAGGTGGCCATCGTTCGTTCATCCGCTGACCTCATCCTGAGGAGCGCGCCGTCGGCGCGCGTCTCGAAGGATGAGAGAGGTGGTCGTCACCCTTCGAGACGCCGGCCTACGGCCGGCTCCTCAGGGTGAGGCTCTGTTTTTAGGCCGCTTCCGCAGCCAGCTTCTTGCCCTTCTCGACCGCCTCTTCGATGGCGCCGACCATATAGAACGCCGCTTCCGGCAGATGGTCGTACTTGCCTTCGCAGATCGCGCGGAAGCCCTTGATGGTGTCGGCGAGCTCGACGAACTTGCCCGGCGAGCCGGTGAAGATTTCGGCGACGAAGAACGGCTGCGACAGGAAGCGCTCGATCTTGCGGGCGCGAGCCACCGCGAGCTTGTCCTCTTCGGACAGTTCGTCCATGCCCAGAATGGCGATGATGTCCTGCAGCGACTTGTACTTCTGCAGCACTTGCTGAACCATACGGGCGGTCTGGTAGTGCTCTTCGCCGACGATCAGCGGCGACAGCATGCGCGAGGTCGAGTCGAGCGGGTCCACCGCCGGGTAGATGCCCTTTTCCGAGATCGCGCGGTTCAGCACGGTCGTCGCGTCCAAGTGGGCGAACGAGGTGGCGGGCGCCGGGTCGGTCAAGTCGTCGGCCGGCACGTAGATCGCCTGCACCGAGGTGATCGAGCCCTTGTTTGTGGTGGTGATGCGCTCCTGCAGCGCGCCCATGTCGGTCGCGAGCGTCGGCTGATAACCCACCGCCGAAGGAATACGGCCGAGCAGCGCCGACACTTCCGAACCCGCCTGGGTGAAGCGGAAGATGTTGTCGACGAAGAACAGCACGTCCTGGCCCTGATCGCGGAAGTGCTCGGCGACGGTCAGACC
>NZ_JBMDXE010000277.1:0-25489 GCF_048594845.1 Rhodopseudomonas sp.
GTTTCGTCCTGGCTATGGCGTCCGACCGTTCTGTTAGCGCGGCGGTAGTGACGGTGGTGGTCGCGGTGGTCGCCGGTGTCACGCGGATGAACCCGTTGTGGCTGCTGATCGCGGGCGGCGTCTTGGGTTTCGCTGGCGTTGTCTGACGAAAATGGGTAGGCAAGATAGCAACGCAGCCCATAAAACAATCGGGCGCGACGACGACATGGGGAGGGTGTGATGAGCGAAGCGCCGAGCGGGCCCACGGAGAAATCCGTATTTCCCAGATGGATTCGTGGGCCGCAGGACTTCGTCGGCGGGCTCGTGCTGGTCGCTGTGGCAGCCTTTGCGTTGTGGGCGTCGAGCGATCTTCAGGGAATGCAGGGCTTCTCCTTCGGCGCCGGAACGGCACCGCGGATCTTCGCGGTGTTGCTGCTGGCGCTTGGGGTGGTGCTTGCTGCGACCGGCGTGCTGATGGACGGCGCACCGATGGCGAAGTTCCACTGGCGCGGCCCGCTGTTCGTCGGCCTGGCAATCTTGTCCTTTGCTGCGACAATTCGTCCACTCGGACTGATCATCTCCGCTTTCGCCAGCTTCCTAATCGCCGCGCTCGGTACGCCTGAGACTCGCTGGAAGGAAACCATCATTGTCGGCATCGCGCTGACAGTCGGCTGCAGTCTGCTGTTTCCGTACGCGCTCGGGTTGCCGATGCCGCTGTATCCCAGCTTCCTGATGCGGTGAGTGCGTGATGCTTGATCTATTCTCGAACCTCGCGCTCGGCTTTCAGGTCGCAGCCTCTCCGGTCAATCTCGGTCTTTGCCTCGTCGGTGCGCTCGTCGGGACTCTCGTCGGCGTGCTGCCAGGCATCGGCACAATCGCCACCGTCGCGATGCTGCTGCCGATCACCTTCGGCCTGCCGCCCGTCGGCGCGCTGATCATGCTGGCCGGCATTTACTACGGCGCTCAGTATGGGGGCTCGACCACCTCGATCCTCGTCAACATTCCGGGCGAGGCCGGGTCGGTGGTCACGGCCCTGGACGGTTTCCAGATGGCGAAGCAGGGGCGGGCCGGCCCGGCGCTGGCGATCGCCGCGATCGGTTCGTTCTTCGCTGGTTGCGCCGCCACCGTTCTCATTGCGGTGCTCGGTGCGCCGCTGACTAAGCTGGCGCTGGCGTTCGGTCCGGCCGAGTACTTCTCGCTGATGGTCCTCGGACTGATCTTCGCGGTGGTACTGGCCAAGGGCTCGGTGCTGAAGGCGATCGCCATGATTCTGTTCGGCCTGCTACTGTCGATGGTCGGTTCGGACATCGAAACCGGCGCCTCACGGATGACCTTCGGTATTCCTGAGTTGGCCGACGGTCTCGGCTTCGCCACCGTGGCGATGGGCGTGTTCGGCTTCGCCGAAATCATCCGAAATCTCGATACCGGCGCGGAGTCGGACCGACAGCTGGTGCAGAACAAGATCACCGGCCTGATGCCGACCAAGAAGGATCTGATGGACTCCGCACCGGCTATCGGGCGCGGCACTATCCTCGGGTCGATCCTCGGTATTCTGCCCGGCGGCGGCGCGGTGATCGCGTCGTTCGCCGCCTACACGCTCGAGAAGAAGATCTCGCGCGATCCGAAACGCTTCGGCCGTGGTGCGATCGAAGGTGTGGCGGCGCCGGAGAGCGCCAACAACGCAGCGGCGCAGACCTCGTTCATTCCGCTGCTGACGCTGGGCATTCCGCCAAATGCCGTGATGGCGCTGATGGTCGGAGCGATGACCATCCACGGCATCGTGCCAGGACCGCAGGTCATGCAGAAGCAGCCGGATCTGGTCTGGGGTATGATTGCCTCGATGTGGATCGGCAATCTGATGCTGCTGATCATCAACCTGCCGCTGGTCGGGATGTGGGTGCGACTACTGCGTGTGCCTTACCGGCTGTTATTTCCAGCGATCGTGGTGTTCTGTTCGATCGGCATCTACTCGGTGAACAACGCGCCGATGGATGTTGTTCTGGCAGGCATTTTCGGTCTGATCGGCTACTGGCTGGTCAAGCATGACTTCGAGCCGGCGCCGCTGTTGCTCGGCATGGTGCTGGGCCCGCTGATGGAAGAAAATCTCCGGCGCGCGCTGCTGATTTCTCGGGGCGATGCGACTGTGTTCGTGACCCGACCACTGTCGGCGACGCTGCTCGCCATCGCCGCGGCACTGCTGATCCTCGCCGTGCTGCCGACGTTGCGGCGCAAGCGTGACGAGGTGTTTGTCGAATCCGAAGGTTGAGCCGGCCCTGCGGCGTTACGCCACTCTGGCCGGCTGTTAGTCGTTGAGCTGTTGTTGACTGCAAGAATAATTCGACAGGGCAGGAGACGCCACGACATGAATTTGTTTGCTCGATTGCTACGCCTGAGCCGCACGACCTTGGCTGCCGGCGCTATTCTCGCGACGCCGGCCGTCGCGGCGGACTATCCGACCCGCACGATTACGATGATCGTGCCGTTTGCGGCCGGCGGTCCCACCGATGTGATCGCGCGCATCGTTGCGCAGCACATGTCCACCACGCTCGGGCAGGCGATCGTGATCGAGAACGTCGTCGGTGCGGGTGGCACCACTGCCACGACGCGCGCTGCGCGTGCCAATCCCGATGGCTACACCATCATTACCGGCCACATGGGCACACATGCGGCCGCTGTGCCGCTGTATCCGAAGCTGGCTTATCATCCGCAGAAGGATTTTGCGCCGGTCTCGCTGCTGGCCGGCACGCCGATCCTGATCCTTGCGCGGGCGGATTTCCCACCGAAGGATCTGGCCGAGTTCATCGCCTATACGAAAGCCAATGGTGACAAGTTGAACGAAGCGCACGCCGGTATCGGCTCGGTTTCGCACGTCTCCTGCCAACTGCTGAATTCGGTGCTCGGCATCAAGCCGACCGGCGTGCCGTTCAATGGCACCGGCCCGGCGATGAACGCTCTGGTCGGCAAGCAGGTCGACTTCATGTGCGACCAGATCGTCAACGCCGTTCCGCAGATCAAGGGCGGCACCATCAAGGCCTACGCGATCGCGACGCCGGATCGCAATCCGTCGCTGCCGGATGTGCCGACCACCACCGAGGGCGGCTTGCCCGCGTTCAAGGCACAGGCCTGGAATGCGATCTTCGCGCCCAAGGGTACGCCCGAGCCGATTGTCGCGGCGTTGAACGCGGCGGCCGTGAAGGCACTCGATGATGACAACGTCCGCAAGCGGTTGCTCGATCTCGGAAGCGTTATTCCGGAGAAGGCCGACCGGACTCCGGAGGCACTCGGCAAGCTCGTCGAGTCCGAGATTGCCAAATGGACGCCGGTGCTGAAGGAAGCCGCGGCGAACTGAGCCGCGATTGCCCTGACCGACGCAACGATCGAGTGCAGGTTCTGCCTGCACCATAGGGGCTCGCGTCCGGATCGGCATGCGTACGGCGCAGATGTGCCGCTCCAACGAACCACATCAGGGTTTGTTCGATCCGGTTGATTTCGGTCCGGTTAGTTGGATATCACCAACCATTCTGCCGGAGACGGGACATGCGTTTCTTAGCGCGCGCGAGGGCACTCAGGCGCGCGGCGGCTCTGGCCGCCGCCCTGGCGGTTCCGCTGCTGGCCGCTCCGGCCCTCAGCCAGCAGGCGAGCTATCCGTCACGTCCGATCACGCTGATCGTTCCTTTTGCTAAGGGCGGGCCGACCGATGTGGTCGCGCGTATCGTTTCGGCGGAGCTCGCGAAGCTGCTCGGCCAGCCGATCATCGTCGATAATGTTGTCGGCGCCGGCGGGACCATCGGCACGCTGAAAGCAGCGCAGGCGCCGCCGGACGGCTACACGCTGGTGCTTGGCCATATGGGGACGCATGCGGCCGCTGTCGCGCTGTATCCCAAGCTCGGCTATCGTCCCGATGTCGACTTCGCGCCGGTGGCATTAGTGGCGCGGATGCCGATCCTATTGCTGGCCCGACGCGAATTTCCAGCGGCTGACTTCGCCGAGTTCGTCCTTTACGTCCGGAGCCATCAGGACACTATCAATCTGGCGCACGCGGGCGTGGGCTCTGTCTCGCATACGGCCTGCATGCTGCTGAACCACCTGCTCGAGATCAATCCGACCGGGGTGCCGTTCAACGGTACCGGACCGGCGATGGATGCGCTGGTGGCGGGGCAGGTGGATTATATGTGCGATCAATTGGTCAATGCGGTGTTGCCGCTGCGTACCGAGGTGATCAAGGCCTATGTGATCGCCGGCACCGAGCGCGATCCCGCGGTCCCGACGATTCCGACAGCCGCGGAAGAGGGGCTGCCGAAGTTTCAGGTGGAGGCCTGGAACGCCCTGTTCGCGCCGAAAAACACCCCGCCGGCCGTGGTCGCGACCCTCAATGGGGCGGTCGTCCGGGCGCTGGATCAGCCCGAGGTGCGGGAGCCGATGACCGGCCTCGGCGCCATCGTTCCGGCTCCAGACCAGCGCACCCCCGACGCGTTGGCGGGGAGGGTTCGGGGGGAGGTGCAGAAGTGGCGGATGGTGCTCAAGCGACAAATGCCCTGAGAAACCCGGGACAAAGCCATGCGTCGGCCGATCCTGGCTTGTCGTTTGGGGCCATGGGGGTATTTTCGGCAGCGAGTCCCACGATCCGCAGCCCCGTGCCGGAGCCGCCGCCGGCGGCCGCGAGGACGGTGACACCCGCGAGCGCCCCGATGATCCAATACCACGACCTGCTCGAACGCATCCTCGCCGACGGCGCCGAAAAGCACGACCGGACCGGCACCGGCACCCTGTCGGTGTTCGGGCACCAGATGCGCTTCAATCTGGCGGCCGGCTTTCCGATGCTGACCACCAAGCGGCTGCCGCTCAAGGCGATCGTGCACGAGCTGCTGTGGTTCCTGCAGGGCGACACCAACATCAAATACCTGCACGACCATGGCGTCACGATCTGGGACGAATGGGCGGACGCCAACGGCGACCTCGGCCCGGTCTATGGCGCGCAGTGGCGGTCGTGGCCGACCGCGGACGGCGGCTCGATCGACCAAATTGCCAATGTGGTCGAGATGATCAAGCGCAACCCGGACTCGCGCCGGCTGATGGTGACGGCGTGGAATCCCGCCGACGTCGAGAAGATGGCGCTGCCGCCGTGCCACTGCCTGTTCCAGTTCTACGTCGCGAACGGCAAGCTGTCGTGCCAGCTGTATCAGCGCTCGGCCGACGTGTTCCTCGGCGTGCCGTTCAACATCGCGTCTTACGCGCTGCTGACCATGATGGTGGCGCAGGTCACTGGCCTCAAGCCCGGCGACTTCGTCCACACGCTCGGCGACGCGCATCTGTACTCCAATCACCTGGAGCAGGCGCGGCTGCAGCTCACCCGCGCGCCGCGGCCGCTGCCTGTGATGTCGATCAATCCCGACGTGAAGGACATCTTCGGCTTTCGCTACGAAGACTTCACGCTGCACGGCTACGACCCGCACCCGCATATCAAGGCAGAGGTCGCGGTGTGAGTAGTCCGGCCGCCGCCTCGCGCCTGCCGATCGTCTTCGTCGTGGCTGTCGCCGAGAATGGTGTGATCGGGCAGGGCAATGCCATCCCGTGGCGGCTGAAGTCCGACCTGCAGCGCTTTAAGCAGATCACGCTGAACAAGCCCGTGGTGATGGGCCGCAAGACCTATCAGTCGATCGGCCGTCCGTTGCCGGGGCGTACTAACATCGTGATCACTCGGGATCCGGCGTTTCAGGCGCGCGGCGTGGTCGTGGCGCCGTCGTTCGAAGCCGCAGAGCAGGTCGCAACCGGCGATGCGCTGCGGCGTTTTGCCTCCGAGATCGTGGTGATCGGCGGCGGAGAGGTCTACGCCCATTGGTTGCCGACCGCCTCGCGTATCGAATTGACCGAGGTGCATGCGAGCCCCGAGGGCGATACCAAATTCCCGGCGCTGGACCCGGCCGCGTGGGAGGAAGCCTCACGCGAACCGCATACTGCAGGGCCCGATGATACGGCCGATTTCACCTATGTGACCTATCGACGCTGCACTGCACGTTAACCTTGGCGGCGCAGGCCTTTGCATTGACAAAACGGTGTCAAGACATAGTTCGCGACGTGAGACGACGCGCGTTGTGCCTGCCCGGGCTGTCCCCTATAAAGCCGTGCACAAATTGTGGTCCGCATGATCGCCGGACCGCCGAGGAGATTTTGGATGCCGTGGAAGAATCAAGGTGGAGGCCCCTGGGGTTCTGGTCCGAAGGGGCCGTGGGGCTCCGGGCCGCAATCATCGGGTCCGCGGCCGCCTGATCTGGAAGACCTGCTTCGCCGTGGCCAGGACCGTCTGCAGCAGATGCTGCCGGGCGGCTATTTCTCCGGGCTCGGCATCGCCATCGCAGTGCTCGGCGCGCTGACGATCTGGGGTCTGTCCGGCTTCTTCCGGGTGCAGTCCGAAGAGCTCGGCGTCGTGCTGCGCTTTGGCAAGCATGTGCGCACCGTGCAGCCGGGTCTGAACTATCACCTGCCGTATCCGATCGAGACCGTGCTGCTGCCGAAGGCGCTGCGCGTGTCGACGATCAGCATCGGCATGACGCTGATCAACGATCCGGCGCGGCGCGGCACCACCGTGCGTGACGTGCCCGAGGAAAGCCTGATGCTGACCGGCGACGAGAACATCGTCGACGTCGACTTCACCGTGCTGTGGCGCATCAAGCCCGACGGCGTCGGCGACTTCCTGTTCAACATCCAGAATCCGGAAGGCACCGTGAAGGCGGTGGCCGAGAGCGCGATGCGCGAAGTGATCGGCCGCTCCAACATCCAGCCGATTCTGACCGGCGCGCGGACCACCATCGAAACCGGCGTGCAGGAGCTGATGCAGAAGACGCTCGACAGCTACGGCGCCGGCGTCCTGGTGCAGCAGGTGCAGATGCAGAAGGTCGACCCGCCGCAGCAGGTCATCGACGCGTTCCGCGACGTGCAGGCCGCGCGCGCCGACCTCGAGCGACTGCAGAACGAGGCGCAGACCTACGCCAACCGCATCATCCCCGATGCCAAGGGGCGCGCCGCGCAGATCATTCAGAACGCCGAAGGCTACAAGGGGCAGGCGGTCGCCGAGGCCAAGGGCCAGAGCGCGCGCTTCCTCGACGTCTATGAGGAATACAGGAAGGCTCCCGACGTGACGCGCGAGCGTATCTATCTCGAAACCATGGAGCGCGTGCTCGGCCCGGCCGAGAAGCTGGTCTATGACCCCGGTTCCGGTCCCAACTCGGGCCAGGGCGTCGTGCCGTATCTGCCGCTGAGCGAACTCAGCCCGCGCCGCCAGGCGGCGCCGGCCGCGCAGCCGCAGCAGAACCAGCAGACCCAGGGAGGCAACCGATGAGGGCAGGTATCGCTGGCATCGTCGGCCTGATCGTTCTGCTGGTCGTCATCATCGTCGGTTGGTCGTCGCTGTTCACCGTGCGCCAGACCGAGCAGGTCCTGCTGGTCCGGCTCGGCGAGCCGGTGCGCGTCGTCACCGAACCGGGTCTGCACTTCAAGGCGCCGTTCATCGACTCGGTGATCAGCATCGACAAGCGCATCCTCGACCTCGAAAATCCGTCGCAGGAAGTGATCGCGTCGGACCAGAAGCGGCTCGTGGTCGACGCCTTTGCGCGCTACCGGATCAAGAATGCGCTGCGCTTCTATCAGAGCGTCGGCACCATTCCGGCCGCCAACATCCAGCTCACCACGCTGCTGAACGCCGCGCTGCGCCGCGTGCTCGGCGAAGTCACCTTCATCCAGGTGGTGCGTGACGAGCGCGAAGGCCTGATGCAGCGCATCCGCACCCAGCTCGATCGCGAGGCCGAGAACTACGGTATCTCGGTGGTAGACGTCCGGATCCGCCGCGCCGACCTGCCGGAGCAGAACAGCCAGGCCGTGTATCAGCGGATGCAGACCGAGCGTCAGCGCGAGGCCGCCGAGTTCCGCGCACAGGGCGGCCAGAAGGCGCAGGAGATCCGCTCCAAAGCGGATCGCGAGGCGACCGTGATCGTCGCCGAGGCCAACTCGCAGGCTGAAGAGATCCGTGGTTCGGGCGACGCCGAGCGCAACCGTCTGTTCGCCTCGGCCTATTCGAAGGATCCGGAATTCTTTGCGTTCTATCGGTCGATGACCGCCTACGATAACGCGCTGAAGAGCTCGGACACTCGCTATCTGCTGCGGCCCGACTCCGACTTCTTCCGCTTCTTCGGAAGCCCGGGCGGTCGCAACGGCGTCCCCACAGCCGCGTCGGCTCCGGCCGCATCGGCTCCGGCGGCAGGGGCGCCCGCGGCGCCGGCCGCGCCGCGCTAGCGGCCGGGCATAGCTATCGGGCGGGAATGCGTTTTGCGTTCCCCGATAGGCTCGATTAGAACAGGCGCGAGATAAGGGGCGCGGGCCGCAGGGTCCGCGCTCTTTGACAATTGCAGCCGGGATCGACCACCGGCCGGGAGGATACAGTCGCATGAGGTCTTTCGCATTCGCCGACCTCCTGATCGGGGTAGGTGTACTGTTCGTGCTGGAAGGCCTGATCTTCGCCGCGAGCCCGAGCTGGATGCGGCGTGCCATGAAGAGCGCGCTCGCCACCCCCGACAATGTGCTGCGAGCCGTCGGCCTGGTCTCCGCCGTGCTCGGCCTGGTGCTGATCTGGCTGGTTCGCCACTGAACCGCGTTGTGCTGGGTGGAACCCGGCTGCCGATCGTCCGTATCTGCATCGCCATCGCATCCGAAGGGTGAGGGCGGCGGCCGGCGCGCTTCCCTCCGGCGGTTTCGTCCAACGCCATCGTGAGCCGCGGTGTCTGCATTTCGCCGCAATCGGTGCGGCGGATGGAGTAGTTTCAATCGATTCCGATGCTTGCGCCGGGGACCGGACCGGGCGCAGTGTTGTCAGATGGCCGCGCCGGGTGGCGTCGCGCCTCGTTCAGGAGATGTCCCGATCATGTCCGCTGCGACCCAAGCCTTCGGCCTTCGCATCAGGCCCCTGCTGACGGCCTTGTGCCTTGGCGCCGCCACCGCCTTCACGGTGGCGCCGGCGCAGGCGCGCGGCCCCGAGGGCATCGCCGATGTCGCCGAGAAGGTGATCGACGCGGTGGTCAACATCTCGACCACCCAGACGGTCGATGCCAAGGGCTCGCCGAGCGAGGGTAACAGCGCCAAGCCGAACCTGCCGCCGGGTTCGCCGTTCGAGGAATTCTTCGACGACTTCTTCAAGAACCGCCGCGGCGGCAAGGATGGCGGCCCGCGCAAGACCAACTCGCTGGGCTCCGGCTTCATCATCGATCCGTCCGGCGTCGTCGTCACCAACAACCACGTGATCGCCGACTCCGACGAGATCAACGTGATCATGAACGACGGCACCAAGATCAAGGCGGAGCTGGTCGGCGTCGACAAGAAGACCGACCTCGCGGTGCTGAAGTTCACCCCGCCGGCCGGCAAGACGCTCACTTCGGTGAAGTTCGGCGACAGCGACAAGCTGCGGCTCGGCGAGTGGGTGGTGGCGATCGGCAACCCGTTCTCGCTCGGTGGCACGGTGACCGCCGGCATCGTCTCGGCGCGCAACCGCGATATCAACTCCGGGCCCTATGACAGCTACATCCAGACCGACGCGGCGATCAATCGCGGCAATTCCGGTGGCCCGCTGTTCAACCTCAACGGCGAAGTCATCGGCGTCAACACGCTGATCATCTCGCCGTCCGGCGGCTCGATCGGCATCGGCTTCGCGGTGCCGTCGAAGACGGTGGTCGGCGTGGTCGATCAGCTTCGCCAGTTCGGCGAGCTGCGCCGCGGCTGGCTCGGCGTCCGCATCCAGCAGGTCACCGACGAGATCGCCGAGAGTCTCAACATCAAGCCGGCGCGCGGCGCGCTGGTCGCGGGCGTGGACGACAAGGGCCCTGCCAAGCCGGCCGGCATCGAGCCGGGCGACGTCGTCGTCAAGTTCGACGGCAAGGACGTCAAGGAGCCGAAGGACCTGTCGCGCGTCGTCGCCGACACCGCGGTCGGCAAGACCGTCGATGTGGTGATCATCCGCAAGGGCAAGGAAGAAACCAAGCAGGTGACGCTCGGCCGCCTCGACGACGGCGCCAAGCCGCAGCCGGCCTCGGCGAAGTCGCAGCCGGAGCCCGAGAAGCCGGTGACGCAGAAGGCGCTCGGCCTCGATCTCGCCGCGCTGTCGAAGGACCTGCGCGGCCGCTACAAGATCAAGGACAGCGTCAAGGGCGTGCTGGTGACCGGCGTGGACGACGGCTCCGACGCTGCCGACAAGCGTCTCGGCGCGGGCGACGTCATCGTCGAGGTCGCGCAGGAATCGGTGGCGAGCGCCGCCGACATCAAGAAGCGGGTCGACCAGCTCAAAAAGGACGGCAAGAAGTCGGTCCTGCTGCTGGTCTCCAACGGCGACGGTGAGCTTCGCTTCGTGGCGCTCAGCCTGCAATAGGCCGATGGCCAAGGCCGGCCGGCCCGCGCTCGCCGTCGATTTCGTCGGCGGCGCGACCGGCTACAAGCTGCGCACCGGCGCGGCGCGCAGCCATGCGCTGCTGAAGGCGACCGGCATGGCGCCGGGCCGGACGCTGACCGTCATCGACGCCACCGCCGGCCTCGGCCGCGACTCCTTTCTGCTCGCCGCGATGGGCGCCACCGTGACGCTGATCGAGCGCTCGCCGCAGGTCCACGCACTGCTGACGGAAGGTCTCGAGGCCGCGCGCGCGGAGAGCTCCGAACTCGCCGTCATCGTCGCCCGCATGACGCTGCTGCACGGCGACGCCCGCGAATTGCTGCCGACCCTGCAGGCCGACGTCGTCACCGTCGACCCGATGCACCCCGAACGCACCAAGACCGCACTGGTGAAGCAGGAGATGCGGCTGCTGCGGGAGATCGTCGGGACTGACCCGGATGTGACCGAGCTGATGCAAGCGGCGCTCGCCGCGCGTTGCGGCCGGGTGGTGCTGAAATGGCCGCTGCGGGCGGAGCCGCTGCAGGGCGTGCGGAAGCCGTCGTATCAGATCGTGGGGAAGACGGTGCGGTATGATGTGTTTGTGGAAGCTTATTGAGACGAGGCATTTCGTTCATATGTCGATGATTGTGCTGCCGTCCCATACTTCGAAGCGCTGAGGCTGAAACGAGATGCCGTCGCCTAGTTTTGCGGTGAATACGCTCTTCGGTGTGAAGCTGTATTGGCCGTCCCCGTTTCGGGTGACCGATTTTATCTCCCAATTCTTTAGCTGCATCAGCGGATATCGTTCGTCTGAAGCTGCGAGTTTCTCCGGTGGGCCAATCAAAACGCCGCGCAGATACTGCACAAGAGCTAGCGGCCCTTTCGGCGCATCAAAGTCTTTGCCGAGCAACCGCGAGAGTATTCTGCATTCAAGGCCCAGCATTTCGAGGGCAGCACGCCTGAGATGGCGCGCCGTTCTCACTACGACCTCGCGGGCGGGTGAGTACATATCGGCATATTCGAGATAGCCGTGTTCAAATCCGTCGCTGAGTTTCTTTGCGATTGCGTACGTATCTTGGTCGCCATGGAAGATAAGCCTAAGGCGAACTGCGGCATCCAAATGTTTCTTATCGATTTTCCATTCGTGGACTAAGTCTTCCTGATTAATTCGGTGCGTGCTCAAATAATAATTGAGCTGTGCCTTTGTAAGAGCTTCTACACCCATGTAGAGGTGGGCTAAGCACTGAATTTCCTGGCCTGGTGCCCAGAAGCTGAGAGCCATTGAGTACTGGACTATGGCTCTCCTTAGCCTGATCAGTTCTGGGTGTGCAGCGAGCGCGCTTCCTGCCGCGGTGACCGCTTCAATGTCGATTCGACGATTTGGGATTGCCACGAGTGGTGGGTCTGGCTGGACTATCTGCAAGTATTCATGTTCAGTCCTATCCGGGGAGGCATCGAAGATCAGTTCAGGCTTAAGTGGGCCGATATCGGCGTTGGCAATAAAAGCCAGCAAGCTGCTCCCAGCACGTGCCGCGTTCACAAATCTCTGGCCGGCATCGTCTAGGTTGTCTGCCGGGCCCCGGCCTTCGGCGCAAAATTTGGTAGGTGTCGCCGTGTCAAACTTGCTATCGTAGTTTGTCCAAAATCGTATTGAAAAAGGGTGCGGAGGGCCATGGTTGATCACGACTTCCTCATCAATTTCTAAGATCGCGCTAGCGGCAGATTTTGCTACTACCACTACTTCGCTGTGACCTGCTCCAGTCATTGCAGAAGCCTTTGCGGCTGGTAAGTATTAGCGCGCGACAGTAGTTTGTGGCGTGCCGCCGTTCAAGCGATGGGCCCCGCTGAGGGCCAAAAGGCATTCGTTGATTTGTCGGATATCGGTGCCCATGCCGTTCGGCATTGCCGCGATGCCCCCGAAGCACAAGCTCAACCTCTAGCCTAACGGCGTGAGGAGCGATTTTCAGTTTACCAAAGCAGGCGGGTGGCTGGGGAACCTGGATTCGAACCAAGACAAACAGAGTCAGAGTCTGTTGTGCTACCGTTACACCATTCCCCACCGAAAATGCCGGCGAAGCCACGCATTTTGGGTCGAGCCGGGGGCGGGGTGAATCGGGCCGGCCCGGCGGCTCGGATGGGGGCGACTTCTAGCGGGGTCGGGCCGGTCCTGCAAGGGGCTTCCTGACATTGATGACAGTTCAGATCGACCGGTTCGGCTGCTTCACTCCGCCGCCTGCTTGACCTCGCCGTGCGGGTGGCCCGGCTCCGCGCGGCGGCTGCGGCCCCAATTGGTCAGGGCGTTGGAGAGGCGGTCGAGATAGAGATAGACCACCGGGGTGGTGAACAGCGTCAGCGCCTGGCTGACGGCGAGGCCGCCGACCATGGCGTAGCCGAGCGGCTGGCGGATTTCCGAGCCGGTGCCGGTGCCGAGCATCAGCGGCACGCCGCCGAGCAGCGCCGCCATCGTGGTCATCATGATCGGGCGGAAGCGCAGCAGCGCGGCCTTGCGGATCGCCTGCTCGGGGTCGAGGTGCTCGTCGCGCTCGGCCGCGATGGCGAAATCCACCAGCATGATGCCGTTCTTCTTGACGATGCCGATCAGCAGGATGATGCCGATCAGCGCGATCAGGCTGAAATCGAAGCCGAACGCCATCAGGATCGCCAGCGCGCCGACACCGGCGGAGGGCAGGGTCGAGAGAATCGTCAGCGGGTGGATGTAGCTCTCGTAGAGAATGCCGAGGATCAGATAGACCACGACGAGCGCGGCGAGGATCAGCAGCGGCACGGTGCCGAGCGATTGCTGGAACGCCTGCGCGGTGCCCTGGAAGCTGCCGTTCAGCGTCTGCGGTGCGCCGATCTCCGCCATCGCCCGCTGCACCGCCTCGGTGGCCTGGCCGAGCGCCGCGCCCGACGCCAGGTTGAAGCTGATCGTGGTGGCCGGGAACTGTCCCTGATGCGCGATCGACAACGGCCGCACCGGCACGGTGGTCCATTTGGCGAAGGCCGACAGCGGCACCGCGTCCCCGGTGGTCGGCGAGGTGATGTAGATCTTGTCCAGCGACTCGACCTTGCCCTGCAGCGCCGGCAGCACCTCCAGGATGACGTGATAGGAGTTGGTCTGCGTGAAGTACTGTGCGACCTGGCGCTGGCCGAAGGCGTCGTACAGGGTGTCGTCGATGAGCTGTGGCTGGATTCCGAAGCGCGAGGCGGTGTCGCGGTTGATCGTCAGCGTCAGCGTGGTGCCTTCGGTCTGCTGATCGCTGGCGACGTCACGCAGCTCCGGCAGTGTCTGCAGCTTGGCCAGCACCTTCGGCGCCCACTCGTTCAACTCGGTCAGGTTGGCGTCCTGCAGGGTGTATTCGAACTGGGTGCGGGTCGGCCGGCCGCCGAGCCGGACGTCCTGCGCGGCCTGCATGAACAGGCGGGCGCCTTCGACCTTTTCGAGCTTCGGCCGCAGCCGGGCGATGATCTGCTGGGCATTGGAGGCGCGCTCGTCGCGCGGCTTCAGGGTGATGAACATGCGCCCGGTGTTGAGCGCGCTGCCCGAACCGCCGATCGCCATCGCCACGCTGGCGACGTCGGGATCGGCCTGCACGATCGTCCCGAGCGCCTCCTGGTGCTTCATCATGTCGGCGAAGGAGATGTCCTGCGCGGCCTCCGACGACGCCGTGATCAGGCCGGTGTCCTGCTGCGGGAAGAAGCCCTTCGGGATCACCATGAACAGATAGACCGACAGGCCGACGGTGGCGAAGAACACCATCAGCGTGGTCAGGCGCCAGCGCAGCACCAGATCGAGCCCGCGCTCATAGGCGCGCAGCATCGCCTCGAAGCCGCGCTCGCTGAGTTCGTACAGCCGGCCGTGCTTGACCGAATGCTCGTTGCGCAGGAAGCGCGACGCCATCATCGGCGTCAGCGTCAGCGACACCACCAGCGACACCACGATGGTCATCGCCAGCGTCACGGCGAATTCGCGGAACAGCCGGCCGATGATGCCGCCCATCAGCAGCAGCGGGATCAGCACCGCGATCAGCGAGATCGAGATCGACACGATGGTGAAGCCGATTTCGCCGGCGCCCTTCAGCGCAGCGGCCATCGGAGTTTCGCCTTCCTCGATGTAGCGGGTGATGTTCTCCAGCATCACGATGGCGTCGTCGACCACGAAGCCGACCGAGATCGTCAGCGCCATCAGCGACAGATTGTCGAGCGAATAGCCGGCGGCCCACATCAGCGCGCAGGCGCCGAGCAGCGCCAGCGGCACCGTGACGCTCGGGATGATGGTCGCCCACAGATTGCGCAGGAACAGGAAGATCACCATCACCACCAGCGCGATGGTCAGCAGCAGGGTGAACTGCACGTCCTCGACCGCGGCCCGGATGGTCTGGGTGCGGTCGCTGATGACCTCGATCTTGACCGCCGGCGGGATCGCCGCGACCAGCCGCGGCAGCTGCGCCTTGATCTTGTCGACGGTGTCGATGACGTTGGCGCCCGGCTGCTTGAAGATCACCAGGAACACGCCGCGCTTGCCGTTGGCCCAGGCCGCCTGCTTGGCGTCCTCGGGGCCGGCGACCGCCTGACCGATATCGCGGATCCGGAGCGGCCCGCCGTTGCGATAGGCGATGATGACGTCGTTCCAATCCTTGGCGCGCGTCAGCTGGTCATTGGCGTAGATGGTGTAGCTGCGCTTGGCGCCGTCGATATTGCCCTTCGGGCTGTCGACCGTGGTGATGCCGATGCGGGTGCGGACGTCCTCGAGCGACAGCCCCTTGGCGACCAGCTTGGCCGGATCGACCTGGACGCGGATCGCGGGCTTCTGCTGGCCGCCGATCAGCACCTGGGCGACGCCGGTGATCTGGCTGATCTGCTGGGCGAGCTGGGCGTCCACCGCGTCGCTGACCTCGATCAGCGGCAGCGTTTCTGAAGTCGCCGACAGCAGCAGGATCGGCGAGTCGGCCGGGTTGACCTTGCGGTAGGTCGGCGGGCTCGGCAGCGTCTTCGGCAGCTGGCCGCCGGCGGCGTTAATGGCGGCCTGGACGTCGTTGGCGGCGCCGTCGATGGCGCGGCTGAGATCGAACTGGATCGTCACCGCGGTCGAGCCGAGCGAGCTGGTCGAGGTCAGCTGCGCGACGCCGGGGATCTGGGCGAGCTGCCGCTCCAGCGGCTGCGCCACCGAGGACGCCATCGTCTCGGGGCTGGCGCCGGGCAAGCTGGCCGACACCTGGATGGTCGGAAAGTCGACCTGCGGCAGCGGCGCCACCGGCAGCATCGGATAGGCGACGAGGCCGACGAACAGGATGCCGGCCATCAGCAGCGAGGTGGCGATCGGGTAGCGGATGAACGGAGAGGAGATGCCGCCGTTCATCTCAGCGCGCTCCGCCGGCGGCCGATCCGGTGGTGGGTGCGGGAGGCGGCTGCCCGTCGGCGACCTTGAAGGCCACCGTGGAGCCGGGTTTCACCTTGTACTGGCCGGCGACGATCACCCGGTCGCCCGGCTCGAGCCCGCGCTCGATCACGGTGTTGCGGTCGTTGGTCGGCCCGACCTCGAGCTTGCGGACCTGGGCCTTGTTGTCGGCATCGACCGCATAGGCATAGAGCCCGTCGGCACCGTGCTGCACCGCTTCGTTCGGCGCGATCACGACGTCGTCGAGGGTCTTGATCAGCAGTTCGGTCGACACCGCGAGGCCCGGCCACAGCGCGTGGTCCTTGTTGTCGAACACCGCCTTGAGCCGCACCGTGCCGCTGTTGGAATCGACCTGGTTGTTGACCACCGACAGCGTGCCCTCGGACAGCCGCGTCTTGCCGTCGGTGGACAGCGCGATCACCTGCAGCGGATGCGCCGCCTGTGCCTTGTTGATGTCGGAGACGCGCTCCTCGGGGGCGGTGAAGATCACTGCGATCGGCTCGATCTGGGCGATGGTGACGATGCCGGTCTGGGTCGCCGCATTGACGATGTTGCCCTTGTCGACCTGGCGGATGCCGGTGACGCCGGAGATCGGCGCCCGCACGCTGGCGTAGTCGAGCTGCGTCTGGGCGTTGGAGATCGCCGCCTCGTCGGCCGCGATCTGAGCGGTGAGCTGCTGAACGGTGGAGCGCTGGGTGTCGGTCTGCTGCTTGGTGGCGAATTCGCCGAGCCGGACAGAGCGGCTGAGGTCGAGCTGGGCGTTGGCCAGATTGGCCTCGTCCTGGGCTTTCTTGGCCTTCGCCTGGTCGAGCGTGGCCTGGAACGGACGGGGGTCGATCTGGGCGATCAGGTCACCCGCCTTGACGATCTGGCCTTCCTTGAAGGTGATCTGGTCGATCTGGCCGTCCACGCGGGTGCGGACCACGACGGTGTTGAAGCCCTGCACCGTGCCGAGGCTGGTGAGATAGACCGGGAAGGGGGCCTTCGTCACCGTCGCGATCGTCACCGGAACGGCCGGTCCGCGGCTCGCTTTGGCGGAGTCCTTGGTGGCTTCGCCGGAGGCATGGCTGCCGGAACCGGCCCGGTAATGTTGCCAGCCCCAGGTGCCGGCCCCGGCCACCCCGAGAAGCGCAAGAACGGTGACCACCCGGCGGAGGGTGCGGGGATTGCTCATGGCCGATCCGATGCTTTTGCCGCCAGAAGTCACACGGGCAAGCGCCGTTCAGCCCAAGCGGCGGTAAGGTTTTCATCTGCAACTAACTGCGTGTGCGGGCAGTGTAAACACAATAACCCTTGAGTTTGTGCTACATTGCCAAAGCTTCATGAAGTGCCGCGAAAAGCCGCTCGCAACACGCGATGCGTGCAGTCAGGCGGCCGCGTCTTCGCTCTTGCCGGGCGTCCGATCTGCCCCCCGCCCGGGCGGCCTCGTTCGGTAAGATGACCGTGGGCGGGGAGCAGGGTTCCTCGCTCGGCAGCTCTAGTTGAGAACTCTTCCAATTGTCAGGTGGGCGGCGGTCGGTCATATCCCCGGCTACGTCCCGTCCGGCATCGCCGCTGGGGCGGTCCGGAGAGGGGCATGGAAGAGCTGAACGGGCGCATGATCGCCTGCCAGATCCTGATCACAGGTCTGATCGCGCGCGTCGCCAACGATCAGGCCGATCCGCTGCGTTTTCTCAGCGAGTTTCGCGACGAGATCCGCGCGGTGGTCGCGGGTATCCGCATCGGCGGCGCGCTCGACACCGAACGCGTGCGTCTGACCGCGCAGCAGACGGTCGACGAACTGTTTTCGCTGATGAAGCCGCCGAGTCCGGCGGAGGAGTGAGCGCGCGTGTAACTCACGCGCGTGAAGCGATGCGCGTTGCCACTATCTGATTACCAGACGTCGACGCGCAAAGACTTTGCAGATGCTCAGCTTCTCGGCATTTCGCGTCGCATTGCGCCTATACCTCCGGATGTTTCCGGAGGTGATAGTTTAGAACCGTTTTGATCTTGAACGATTCCAGCGCGACAAAGACGCACGCGCGTTGACCCTCAATTTAGCGGCCGATACCACTGAAAACTGCAGGTAATTACCAACTGCAATTTTCGGGGGCTATGGGCAAATGAGTGGGGCGGTTATCAGCGGGACGAAGGCGCCGAGGTCGTTGCGCGCCGAAGCGGCGATCAGAAGCTTCAACGACGAGTTCGACAGTCACTATGGCCGCAAGGTCTCCGCCGTCGCCGGCATGATCGCGGTGGCGTCGATCGGTGGCGCCGAAGCGCAGCAGTCCAATCTGCCCGCCGTGACGGTCGATGCGCCGGTGGCGCGGCCGCGGCCCGCGGCGACGCCCACGCCCGATCAGGTCCGCGCGCGCACCGCGCTGCGCCGTGCCGCCCGCCGCGCGCAGCCGACCCCGGTGGCTCCGGTGCCGTTTCCCAATGCGGGATCGCTCTCCGCCGACGCCAATCCCTATGCGGACGCGGCGGCGCCCTACAAGGTCGATCGCCTGTCCGGCACCAAATTCACCGAGCCGCTGATCAACACCCCGCGCACCGTCACCGTGCTCAGCAAGGAAGTGCTCGAAGACAAGAACGCGACCTCGCTGCGCGACGTGGCGCGCTCCACCGCCGGCGTCACGCTCGGCACCGGTGAGGGCGGCAACGCCTTCGGCGACCGCTTCTTCATCCGCGGTTTCGACGCGCGCAACGACGTGTTCATCGACGGCATCCGCGATCCAGCGGTGTCGATCCGCGAAAACTTCTTCACCGAGCAGGTCGAGATCCTGCGCGGCCCGGCCTCGACCATGGCGGGCCGCGGCACCGCCGGCGGCGCCATCAACATCGTCACCAAGCAGGCGACCACGGCCGGCAACTTTACCAAGGCCGAGACCACGTTCGGCACCGATGCGACCAAGCGCGTCACCGTCGACGTCAACCAGGTGCTGAGCCCGACGCTCGCGGTGCGCGTCGACGGCCTGTACCAGCAGGCCAACGTTGCCGGCCGCAACTACGTCAACGACGACCGCTGGGGCACGCTCGGCGCCATCAAGTGGACGCCGACCGACGCCATCAAGATCAGCGCCAACTACGTCCACACCGATCTCAGCGGCCTGCCGGATTTCGGCGTGCCCTACAACACTGCGTTGCGGTTGCCCTCGACCAGCGTGAACGTGCCGCGCGAGACCTATTACGGCTTCGTCAATCGCGACTTCCAGAAAGCCCAGCAGGATTTCGGCACGGTGACGGGCGAATTCGCCATCACCCCTGACCTGACGTTAAGCAACCGCTCGCGCGCCGGCCGCTCCGTGCTCGACTACATCGGCACGCTGCCGAGCAATCCGACCGCGACGACCGTGCAGCTCGCGTCGCAGAGCCGCTATCAGGTCACCAACGTGCTCGCCAACCAGACCGACCTGACCTACAAATTCGACACCGGTCCGGTGAAGCATGCGCTGATCGGTGGTGCCGAAATCTCGCGCGAAAGCGTGATGCGCGACACCTATGCGGGCCTGACGTCGGAGCTGACGGGCTTCCAGACCGGCGGCCGCATCACCGTGCCGCTGCTGTCGCCGCCGAACGAGTTCCAGTTCGCGAGTTCTCCGCAGCGTGCCTACAATCCGACCTTCATCAACGTCGACACCAAGTCCGCTTATCTGATCGAAACGGCGAACTGGAACGACGTCGTCATCCTCAATGGCGGCCTGCGCTACGACGATTACAACATCAACGGCTTCACCGCCTCGAGCTCGACCGGCGTGCAGTCCGGGATGTGGAACTACAATCTCGGCGCGGTGGTGAAGCCGCTGCCTTATGCCAGCCTGTACGCCGCCTATGCGACGTCGAGCAATCCGGTCGGCGCCGAACTCGACGCTTCGGGCACCGCCTATGGCGGCCTCGTGGTCAACAACACGACGTTCCAGGCGCTGCAGCCGGAGCAGAACAAGGCGGTCGAAGTCGGCACCAAATGGGAGCTGTTCGACCGGCATCTGCTGCTGACCGGTTCGCTGTTCCAGACCGAGAAGTCGAACGCCCGCGAGACGGTGGGCAACAACATCCTGGCGACCGGCGTGTATCGCGTCCGCGGCATCGACCTCGAAGCTGCCGGCAAGATCACCGAGCGCTGGAGCGTGTTCGGCGGTCTGGTGCTGATGGAGAGCGAGGTGCTGCAGTCGGTCGATCCGACACAGGTCGGCGCCAAGCTCGCCAACATCGCGCATCAGTCCTTCAACCTGCTCACCAAGTACAAGTTCGACGACCATTGGGAAGTCGGCGGGCAGGCGGTGTACGCTTCGAAGATCTACGGCGGCACCTTCGGCGCCATCAACGGCAACGTGCTGCCGGAACACTGGCGGTTCGACAGCTTCGTCGAATTCAAGGTCGACAAGCACCTGACCGCGAAGCTCTCGGTGAACAACATCTTCAACACGACCTATTACGACGCGTTCTATCGCAGCAACTCGCCGTTCGTGTTCATCGCGCCGGGCCGGTCGGTCTGGCTCACCCTGCGCGGCGCGCTCTGACGCGCCGCCGGGACTGGAGTTGTCATGCTGGTTTGTATTCCCGAAGTTCTGTCGAAGCCTGAGGTGGCGGAGTTTCGCCGCCTGATGGATGCGGCAGACTGGGAGGATGGCCGCTCCACCGCCGGCGCTCAGTCGGCCATGGTCAAGCGCAACGAGCAGCTTCCGCCCGACGGCGAGCTGGCACGCGCGCTCGGCCGCCGCATCATCTCGGCGCTGACAGCCAACCCGAAGTTCGTGTCTGCAGCGGTGCCGCTGCAGATCTTCCCGCCGCTGTTCAATCGCTACGCCGCGTCGGGTAATCACCATTTCGGCATCCACGTCGACAACGCGGTGCGCGGTGATCCGCTCACCGGCCTGCGCATTCGCACCGACCTATCCGTCACGCTGTTTCTGGCTGAGCCGGACGAATATGACGGTGGTGAACTGGTTGTGGAAGATACCTACGGCTCGCACGAGGTGAAGCTTCCCGCCGGCGATTGCGTTCTCTACCCATCGACCAGCCTGCACATGGTCACTCCGGTGACCCGCGGCGCCAGAGTCGCGTCTTTTTTCTGGCTGCAGAGCATGGTACGTGATGCCCATGCGCGCAGCATGATTTACGATCTCGACGGCGCCATTCAGGCCCTGGTCGAGCGGCTGGGACGCGATGACCCTGAAACGGTCAAATTGACCGGTATCTATCACAACCTCATCCGCTACTGGGCCGAAGTATGAAACTGTCGAAAATCCGATTGATCACCGCGGCGTTGCTGTCGCTGGCACTCGCGGCGCCTGTCGCGCCGATCTTTGCGCAGCAGCCGTCCGCTCCGGCAGTGACGTCGTCACCTGCGGCGCAACCGTCCGCCGCCGCACCGGACACGACGGGCTCGACCCAGGCGCTGCCGAGCTCCGGCTCCACGCCGAACGGTAGCGTGGCGCCGGGGCTTTCGGAGCTGTCGCCGTGGTCGATGTTCCTGCAGGCCGACATCGTGGTGAAGGCCGTGATGGTCGGGCTCGCGCTGGCCTCGGTGATCACCTGGACGATCTTCATCGCCAAGAAGATCGAACTCGGTCGCGCACGCTGGCGGCTCCGTTCGGCGCTCAAGCAGGTCAGCGAAGCGCGTTCGATGTCCGAAGCTCAGCTGGCGCTCGGCGACAAGACCAGCCCGTTGTCGATGTTGCTCAGCGCGGCGCTCCACGAGGCGCGGCTATCGGCCGGGCTCACCAGCGATGAGGGCATCAAGGAGCGCGCGGCTTCGAGCTTCAGCGAGATCGTTCGGGCGGAGTCGCGGCACATGCGGCACGGCATGGGCTTCCTCGCCACGATCGGCGCGACCGCGCCCTTCATCGGCCTGTTCGGCACGGTGTGGGGCATCATGAACAGCTTCATCGGCATTTCGAAGTCGCAGACCACCAACCTCGCGGTGGTCGCGCCCGGCATTGCCGAGGCGCTGCTCGCCACGGCGATCGGTCTGGTCGCGGCCATTCCGGCGGTGATCATCTACAATCACTTCTCACGCGAGATTAAGGTCTATCTCGAGATGGTGGCGCGCGCATCGGGCGCGGCGGGTCGGCTGCTGTCGCGCGATCTCGATCGCAGCCATGGCGGCGGTCGTCACGTCCGCGCGGCGGAGTAAGCGATGGCCGTCTCGCTCAACGATTCCGACGGTCTCGACGACGATTTCGACGAGACCCACGAGATCAACGTCACGCCGTTCATCGACGTCATGTTGGTGCTGCTGATCATCTTCATGGTGGCGGCTCCGCTCTCGACGGTCGATCTGCCGGTCAGTCTGCCGACCTCCACCGCGACGCCGCAGAAGCGGCCGGACAAGCCGACCTATGTGAGCATCAAGTCCGATCTCGCGGTGGCGATCGGCGAGAACCAGGTCAAGCGCGTCGATCTGGTGCAGACGCTCAATACGATGCCGGAGATGAGCAAGGACCATTTCATCTTCCTGCGCGCCGATCGCGCGGTGCCGTACGGCGAACTGATGGACGTGCTGGAGATGCTGCGCGCCGGGGGATACGCCAAGATCAAGCTGGTGGCGCTCGAGGGCGTGCCGGGATCGGCGCCAGGCGCCGCTCAGTAAACTGACAAGGCGCGATTTGCGGCGTGGCGCCGCAGGCGCGCGGTGGGAGGCCGTTCCGGCGGCTTGCCATGGTAAGGCAGCTCCGTAGGGACGGACGCCAAACGATTGTTGAGCCGATGACCGACTTCGATTTCTCACGCAAGCCTTCGCGAACGCTGTGGCTGGTCGCCGGCGTCGTCGCCGTCGGACTGCATGCCGGGGGCGCGGCACTCGCCCTCGCCAGCCGGGCCGACGATCTGGACGATGACGCTTTGGGCTCACCGGCGATCGAGGTCGGCGTCGAGATGATGTCGCCGAAGCACGAGGCGACCGATCTGCCCCCAGGCCCGGACACGGATGCCTCTGCGGCGTCGCCCGCGCTCAACGAGCAGAAGGCCGAGGTCAAGGAAAGCGACCTGCCGAAGGACACGCCGCAGCAAACCGAAGAGGCCGACCGCGTCGTCACCGAGCAGGAAGCCAAGAAGCCCGACGAGGAGCAGAAGGAAAAGGCGGTGGTGCAACAACAGGCCTCGACCGAGTCGGTCGCCGCCGAAGCCACCGCGATGCCAAGCAACGAGACCGCCAAGGAGGGACCGCGCTCGGTGGCCCCCGCTCAGGGCGTCGGCCAAGCCGCCCAGCGTATCCGCGCGACCTGGCAGAAGGAACTGGTCGCCTATCTGGACAAGCACAAGCGCTATCCGAAGGACGCCTCGCAGAAGAACGTGAAGATCGTCGTCAGCTTCGAACTCGACCGTCTCGGTCATGTGCTGTCGACCCGGATCGTCGAAGGCTCCGGCGACGCGGCCTTTGACCAGGCCGCACTCGAGATGGTCAAGCGCGCCGACCCCGTGCCTGCACCCCCGCCGCTGATCGCCGACGAGGGGCTGACATTCAGCCTGCCGGTGATCTTCCGGACCAAGGGCAGGGGCTGATCACCGCCCTGACCGGTCGGTCGAGCGATCCACGACGTCGTGAGTGGCGGCTATCGTATGTCTGAAGGATGGGATCAGTCGGCAGCGGCATGGATCGCCGACATGGCCGACGAAGGCGATTTCGGACGGCGGTTCGTTCTTGATGCCCCGATGCTGGCGCGGGCGGCCGCCGGCGGATATGCCCGCGCCCTCGATGTCGGATGCGGGGAGGGCCGGTTCTGCCGCAAACTACGTAGCCTGGATGTGGCGGCCGTCGGGATCGATCCGACGCCGGCGCTGATCGAGCGCGCAAGGGCTCTCGATCGTGACGGCGACTATCGGATTGGCCGGGCCGAGGCGCTTGATTTTCCAGACGGCTCGTTCGATCTGGTGGTGAGTTATCTGATGCTGATCGACATTCCGGACCTGATCGCGGCGATCGCGGAAATGACCCGCGTCCTGAGACCCGGTGGAGCGCTGCTGATTGCCAACCTCAACAGCTTCACGACGGCCGCACAGCCGGACGGCTGGACGCGCGACGCCGACGGCAAGCTTCAATTTCGCATCGACAACTACATGGACGAGCGCGCCGACTGGGTGTCATGGCGCGGGATCCATATCCGCAACTGGCATCGGCCGCTCAGCACTTACATGTCGTTGCTGATCGACAGTGGTCTTCAGCTTCGGCATTTCTCCGAGCCGCTGCCACAAGGTGGCGATCCCGAAACGGTCGCCCGCTATCGCCGAGCGCCGTGGTTCTTGATCATGGAATGGAGCAAGCCGGGCGGTTGAGGCTCGCCGTTTCCGTGAAGCGCGCCCCTCAGTAAGTCGCCCGGCCGCCCGAAATGTCGAACACGGCGCCGGTGGAGAACGAGCAATCTTCCGAGGCCAGCCAGGCGACCATCGCGGCGAGTTCTTCGACCAGCACGAAGCGGGCCTTCGGGATCTTCGACAGCATGAAGTCGATATGCTGCTGCGTCATCTGGTCGAAGATCGCGGTCTTGGCCGCCGCAGGTGTCACGGCGTTGACGGTGATGTCGTAGGACGCCAGTTCCTTGCCGAGCGATTTGGTCAGCGCGATCAGGCCGGCTTTCGACGCCGAATAGTGAGCGGCGTTGGGGTTGCCTTCCTTGCCGGCGATCGAGGCGATGTTGACGATGCGGCCGTATTTATGGGCGATCATCGCGGGTACGATCGACTTGCAGCAGATGAACGGACCATCGAGGTTGATGCGCAGCACCTTGCGCCATTCCTCGTAGTCGGTGTCCCACACGGTCTTGTTGATCCCCGCAACGCCGGCATTGTTGACCAGGATGTCGATCTTGCCGAACGCCGACAGCGTCGCGTCGCGGGCGCGGTCGACCGCCGCCGCATCGGTGACGTCGACCTGCAGCGCCAGCACGGCGTCGTCGCCGATTTCCTTCGCCGTGGTCTCGGCCAGCGCAATGTCGTGATCCCAGATCGCGACCCGCGCGCCGGACGCGACGAACCGCTCCGCAATCGCCCGCCCAAATCCCTGCGCCCCGCCGGTGACCACGGCGCAGCGATGGTTGAGATCAATGGTGTTCATTGGCTTTTCTTTCTTTGCACGAAACGGAACCTGCGTCATTGCGAGGAGCGAAGCAACGAAGCAATCCAGTTCAGTGCACGGCGCTCTGGATTGCTTCGCTTCGCTCGCAATGACGGACGTTCTGTTTTTGCCTCACAACGTCCACCCGCCATCGATGATATGCGCGACGCCGGTGGTGAAGGCGCTTTCGTCGCTGGCCAAGTACACGGCGAGCGCTGCGATCTCTTCGGCGGTGCCGAGGCGGCCCATCGGCTGGCGCGATACGAACATCTCGCGGCCTTGCGGGCCCGCGGCGGCGGCGCGGCCGAGCATCGACGGCGTTTCGATCGTGCCGGGGCAGATCGCGTTGCAGCGGATGCCGCGGGTGATGAAGTCCGCTGCGACCGCGCGAGTCAGCGCCGCAACGGCGGCCTTGGTGGCGCCGTAGACGTAGCGGTTCGGCGCCGCCTTGTAGACGCCGGCGGCCGAGGAGATGTTGATGATCGAACCGCGTCCAGCTTCCAGCATCGCGGGCAGGAAGGTGCGGATCGTGCGGTGCATCGACTTGACGTTGAGATCGAACGAGAAGTCCCAGTCGCTGTCGGAGCAATCCAGCACGGTGCCGTGATGTACGAAGCCGGCGGCGTTGAGCAGGATGTCGACGGTGCCGGCCTCTCTGGCGATCGCTTCCACCGCCGCG
>NZ_JBMDXE010000278.1:0-37432 GCF_048594845.1 Rhodopseudomonas sp.
TTCTTGGACGGCTTGATGAAGATCTGGTTCGTGTCGCCGAACTCGACCAGCTCGCCGAGGTACATGTAGGCGGTGTAGTCGGAGATCCGCGCCGCCTGCTGCATGTTGTGGGTGACGATCGCGATGGTGAAGTCCTGCTTCAGCTCGTCGATCAGCTCCTCGATCTTCAGCGTCGAGATCGGGTCGAGCGCCGAGGTCGGCTCGTCCAGCAGGATCACCTCCGGCCGCACCGCGATGGTGCGGGCGATGCACAGGCGCTGCTGCTGGCCGCCCGACAGGCTGAGGCCGGACGCGCCGAGCTTGTCCTTGACCTCGGTCCACAGCGCGGCGCCGCGCAGCGCCTTCTCGACCCGGCCGTCCATCTCCGACTTGGAGATCTTCTCGTACAGCCGGATGCCGAACGCGATGTTCTCGTAGATCGTCATCGGGAACGGCGTCGGCTTCTGGAACACCATGCCGACGCGCGCGCGCAGCAGGTTCAGGTCGAGCTTCGGGTCCAGCACGTTCTGGCCGTCGAGCATCACCTGCCCCTCGGCGCGCTGCCCCGGATACAGATCGTACATCCGGTTGAAGATCCGCAGCAGGGTCGACTTGCCGCAGCCCGACGGACCGATGAAAGCGGTCACGCGGTTGGTGGCGAGGGCGAGATTGATGTGCTTCAGCGCGTGGTTCTGGCCGTAATAGAAGTTCAGATCGCGCACCACCACCTTGGCCGGGCCGTCGGGCTGGCTGGCGATGGCATGGCCAGGTCCGCTCGGAACGCTGGTGGCAATCGAAATCTCGGTCATTTCGTGGTCCTCTCGGCGCCGATGATGCGCGCACCAATATTCAGGGCAAGCACGGTCAGGGTAATCAGCAGGGCGCCGGTCCAGGCGAGCTGCTTCCAGTAATCGTAGGGGCTCTGGACGAAGTTGTTGATGGTCACCGGCAGGTTGGCCATCGTCTTGGTCAGATCCAGGCTGAAGAACTGATTGCTGAGCGCGGTGAACAGCAGCGGCGCGGTTTCGCCGGCGACGCGGGCGGTCGCCAGCAGAATGCCGGTGATCAGGCCGGCGCGCGCGGCGCGGTAGGCGATCCGGCGGATCACCAGCGAGCGCGGCAGGCCGAGCGCGGAGGCCGCCTCGCGCAGCGCCCCCGGCACCAGCAGCAGCATGTCTTCGGTCGTGCGCACGACGACCGGGATCACGATCACCGCCAGCGCCAACGCGCCGGCCAGCGCCGAGAACCGTCCCATCGTCACCACGACTGCGCCGTAGATGAACAGGCCGATGATGATCGACGGCGCGCTGAGCAGGATGTCGTTGATGAAGCGGATCACCGAGGTCAGCTTGTCGTGCTTGCCGTATTCGGCGAGGTAGGTGCCGGCGAACAGGCCGAGCGGCGCACCGATGCCGACGCCCAGCACGGTCATCAGCACCGAGCCGACGATGGCGTTGAGCAGGCCGCCCTCGGTCGAACCCGGCGGCGGCGTGTTCTGGGTGAACACCTGCAGATTCAGCCCGGCGAGGCCGTTCCAGAACAGCGTGAACAGGATCAGCGCCAGCCAGGTGACGCCGAACACCGCGGCGGCCGAGCACAGCACCTTGACGATCACGTCGTTGCGGTGGCGGCGCTTGTAGATCGGATTGATGGTTTCGGTGGTCGACATGATTACTTGCCCGCCTTCATTTCGAGCCGCAGCAGCAGCAACCGGGCGGCCGCCAGCACCAGGAAGGTCAGAATGAACAGCAGCAGGCCGAGCAGGATCAGGCCGGACTGATGCAGACCGTCGCTCTCGGCGAATTCGGAGGCGATCGCCGCCGAGATGGTGGTGCCGGGCCCGAAGATCGAGCCGGAAATCCGGAACGAGTTGCCGATGATGAAGGTCACCGCCATGGTCTCGCCGAGCGCCCGGCCGAGCGCCAGCATGATGCCGCCGATGACGCCGACGCGGGTGTAGGGAATGACGACCTTGCGGACGACTTCCCAGGTCGTGCAGCCAACCCCGTAGGCGGCCTCCTTCAGCACCGGCGGCACGGTCTTGAACACGTCGACCGAGATCGCGGTGATGAACGGCAGCACCATGATGGCGAGAATCAGCGCGGCGTTGAACAGGCTGAGATAGGACGGCGGACCGGCGAAGATGGTGCCGAGCACCGGCACGCCGTCGAACAGCGCGATCATCGCCGGCTGGAAGTGATTGGCCAGGAACGGGCCGAGCACGAAGAAGCCCCACATGCCGTAGATGATCGATGGGATGCCGGCGAGTAGTTCGATGGCGAGGCCGATCGGCCGGCGCAGCCACATCGGGCACAGCTCGGTGAGGAAGATCGCGATGCCGAGGCCGACCGGAATGGCGATCACCATCGCGATCACCGAGGTCACCAGCGTGCCGTAGATCGGGCCGAGCGCGCCGAGCACCGGCGGATCGTTGGCGGGGGCCCAGCGGGCGGTGGTGAGGAAGGAGAAACCGAATTCGCGGAGCGCGGGCCAGGCACCGACGATCAGCGACAGGATGATGCCGCCGAGGATCAGCAGGACCGAAATCGCGCAGGCGCGGGTGGTCCAGTAGAATGCCGAGTCGCTGAGCTTGAAGGCACTCAGGGCACGGGCGCGATCATAAGGTCCGGCCGCCGCTTGCAACCCTGTGCTGTCTACTGCCATGTCCGCCACGCCTGTCTCCTTGCGCTGATGCAGGTTACGATAAACGAGCCGCGTAGCCTGGAGATTTCTGGTTGAACCGAGCGCCGCGCCGCCATCGCGGCCTGGCCTCATCCGCACTGCGTCCCTCAGTGCGGCCTCTAAACCCGGGCGGTGAAGGCCGGATTTCACAGGCCCCGAAACGGGACCTCAAAAGTCGGAAGCAGCAGCCGCGCGACCGGCCGAAGCGGGTCGCGCGGCGATGGCGCAGATCAGCTCTTGATATCCGACGACCAGGTCTTCTCGATCAGCTTGACGACCGGTTCCGGCATCGGGATGTAGTCGAGCTCCTCGGCAGATTTGCCGCCCTTCTCGAACGCCCACTTGAAGAACTTGATCGCCTCGGCGGAGGCCGCCTTGTCGACCGGCTCCTTGTGCATCAGGATGAAGGTCGCGGCGGTGATCGGCCACGAGGCATCGCCCGGCTGGTTGGTCAGGATCAGGTAGTAGCCCGGAGCCTTGGCCCAGTCGGCATTCGACGCCGCGGCCTGGAACGCCGCGATGGTCGGCTGCACCGGCTTGCCGGCGCTGTTGATCAGGCCGGTGTAGGTCAGCTTGTTCTGCTTGGCGTAGGCGTATTCGACGTAGCCGATCGAGTTCTTGGTCTGGCTGACGTTGCCGGCAACGCCTTCGTTGCCCTTGGCGCCGACGCCGACCGGCCACTCGACCGCGGTGCCCGAACCAACCTTGGACTTCCAGTCGGGGCTGACCTTGGAGAGATAGTCGGTGAAGTTGAAGGTGGTGCCCGAACCGTCGGAGCGGCGAACCACGGTGATGGCGTCGCTCGGCAGCTTCAGCTTCGGATTCAGCTTGGCGATCGCCGGGTCGTTCCAGGTCTTGATTTCGCCGAGCTAGATCTTGGCGAGGGCCTGGCCGTCCAGAACCATCTCACCCGGCTGAACGCCCTCGACGTTCACGACCGGCACGATGGCGCCCATCACCATCGGCCACTGCACGAGGCCTTCCTTCTCAAGCTGCTCCGGCTTCAGCGGCGCGTCGGTGGCGCCGAAGGTAACGGTCTTGGCGATGATCTGCTTGATACCGGCACCCGAACCGATCGACTGGTAGTTCAGGCCGTTGCCGGTGTCTTTCTTGTAGGTATCAGCCCACTTCGAATAGATCGGGAACGGGAACGTGGCGCCAGCGCCGGTGATGTCAGCCGCAAAGGCCGAGGTCGACGCCGCAACCATGCCGGCCGCGACGATTGCCTTGATGAAATTCATGGAAGGTCTCCGTTGGCAAGCGAAGCGCTCATCGCGCCCGACTGCGCTTGCCTCCCCGCCATTTAGGGGCGGTCGATTGACCTTTTATGAGGGTTTGATGACACTCATGTGACTACGTCAAGCCACTGATCTTGAAACGAAATCCCGAACAGACCTAGGACTTTACCGGAGGAAAACAGACCGTGAAGGTCGCGCCCTTTTTCAGCACGCTTTCGATCAGCAGCCGGCCGCGATGGCGGTTAACAATATGTTTCACCAGCGACAATCCGAGGCCCGTGCCACCCTGCGAACGGCTGTCGCCGACGTCCACCCGATAGAACCGTTCGGTGAGGCGCGGCAGGTGCTCGGGTGCGATGCCGGGCCCGAAATCGCGCACGGCCACGCGGTATTCCGAGCCGGAATCCTGCGCCGGCACCGCCACCACCGACACGGCGATGCGGCCGCCGGAGGCGCCGTATTTCAGCGCGTTCTCGATCAGGTTTTCGAACACCCGCAGCAACTCCTCGCGGTCGCCGGCGATCATCGCCGGGCTATCCGGAAGATCGAGTTCGATCGCGACCTGTCGCTCCTTGGCGAGCGATTCCAGCCCGTCGGCGACCTGCTTGATCAGCGGCGCCAGATCGATGTGGGCCTCGGGCCGGACGTGAGCGGTGAGTTCGACGCGGGAGAGCGACAGCAGATCGTCGATCAGCCGGGCCATCCGCGTCGCCTGCGTCTGCATGATGCCGAGGAAGCGCGCCCGCGCCTTGGGATCGTCGCGCGCCGGCCCCTGCAGGGTGTCGATGAAGCCGGACAGCGCCGCCAGTGGCGTGCGCAGTTCGTGGCTGGCATTGGCGACGAAGTCGGCGCGCATTTCCTCCGCGCGGCGCAGCGGCGTGAGATCGTGGAACGTCATCAGCATGCACTGATCGGTGCCGCCGAACGCGGTCGGCACCTGCACCGGCGCGATGATCAGCTCCATCCAGCGCTCGATCGGCGCGTGATCGAGGTAGCTGACCCGGCGCGGCTCGGCCGTCGCGATCGCCTCACGCAATGCGGTGACGATCTCCGGGTTACGCAGCGCGAACTGGGCGAGTTCGCGAACCCGCAGCGCCGGGGCGAGCTGGGCCGCCGCCGGATTGAGATGCAGCACACGGCCAGCGCGGTCGAGCAGCACCGCCGGATCGGGCATGCCGGCCACGATGGCCCGCACCACCGGGGTCTCGACCGGGCTGACGCCGTAGGTCTCCTCCCGGGCGTTGACGGCATTGTGCAGCCGCCACGGCACCAGCGCAGCTGCGGCCAGGCAGGCGAACACAACGCCGGCGGCCCGCATCGTGATTTCGCCGAGCGCGGTCAGCGTCACCAGCGCGATGGCGCCGGCAAGCAGAATGATGGCGGCATGACGCAGCCGGTCCATCCAGGGCGTCGCGATCGGCGCGGAAATCTGCTCCGGCAACGGAACGAGCGAGCGGGCGGGGTCGTCGGGCGCCTGGGCGATCATGGTCAGCCTGGTGTGGGATCCTGTCGGACCGGCTTCGGGTCGAGAGCATCGGCAAGCCGATGCATCCGTTTCAACCTTGTTCCGATGACAATCTCACGAACGGCGAGGATGATCACCGACAGCATGAACGGCACGATGTAATAAAGGATGCGGAACAGCAGCATCCCGGCCAGCAGGCCTTCCTTGTCCATCTGCCACAACCCGACCAGCATCGCGGCGTCGAACACGCCGAGGCCCCCGGGCGAATGGCTGGCGAAGCCGAGCAGCGTCGCCGACACGAAGATCACCGCCACGACCACGAAGCCGAGATTGGGCTCGTCCGGCACCAGCACGTACATCGCCAGCGCACAGAAGCCGAGATCGACGATCCCGATCCCGATCTGCAGCAGCGTCAGCGGGCCGCCCGGCAATTCGACCGTCCAGGTGCCGCGGCCGACGCGGCGCGGCCGGATCGACACCCACACGACATAGACCGTGAGGCCCGCCAGAATGACGAACGCCAGCACGCGGTTCAGCCACGGCGGCAACTGATCGATCGAGGACGCCGCCTCCGGATGATAGGCGATGCCCATGCCGAGCACCGCCGCGTTGCCGAGCCAGAACGTCAGGCCGGCGAGAAAGCAGATCTTGGCGACATCGATGCCGTCGAGGCCCCACGCCGAATAGATGCGATAGCGCACCGCGCCGCCGGTGAAGACGCTGGCGCCGACATTGTGGCCGATCGAGTAGCTGGTGAAGGCGGAAAGTGCGGCCGTGCGGTACGGCACTTCCTTGCGGCCGATCGTCCGCAGCGCGAACAGGTCGTAGAACGTCAGGGTGAAATAACCCGCTGCGACGAACAGCGCAGCGAGCCCGATCGAACGCGGTTCGGTCTGACGGATCGCTTCGAGCACCTTGTCGAGATCGATGCCGCGCAGCAGGTGATAGAGAACGTAACAGGCAGCCGCGATGACCGCGATGCTGATCGCAACGCCGACCTTGTGCAGGATTTGCTTCTCGCGCAGGAACGCGATCACCCTGCCGATTGCGGCCACCATCTAAACCTCGAATCCCTTTCCACCGCCTGGGGCAAGGGGACCGGTAGCACGACAGGCGTTACCGGTCCGTGGCCAGGAAGCTTTGATAGTTCGTTTCCGGACTGGGTGGAATTCGGATGATACCGGCAATCCCGCTCCTCTGCGTCAATTCCCGATCAGGCGGACCGGTTTCATCACTTGCGCCCAAGCGGGGCGTCGGGGTGGCGGGAGAAGCTCAGCTCCCCCGCATCTGCCGCGCCACAACCCAGTAGCGCAGCCACGAACCGATCGCACACCCCACCAGATAGGCAGCGATCATGACAAGGAAAAGATCGAGCCAGTAGCCGAAGCGACCTGGAACGATCCGGGCGAGCGACAGGCCGACGAGCACCGCCGCAACCCCGGCGATCCCCATCGCGGCGTTCTTGGACAGACCCGGCCCGTGTTGCACCACCGAGATCCAGCCCGCGGCGAATCCCAGCAACAGCGCCCCGAGCAACCAGCCCCAGTAGAAGTTCGCCATGACCATCATGCCGTCACCTGATCACGAAATCGATGCGGCGATTTTTCGCCTTCCCGGCCTCGGTGTCGTTGCCGGCCAGCGGGATGGTGCTGCCATAGCCGAACGCCTGGAAGCGCTCGGGCGGCAGCCCCGCCTTGACCATGTAGTCGACCACCGCCTTGGCGCGCTTCTCCGACAGTGACTTGTTGAAGGCGGCGTCGCCATCGCTGTCGGTATGGCCGGAAACCTCGATCACCGCGCCCGGACAGCGCAGCGCGGTCTCGATCAACCGGTCGAGCAGCCCCGCCGAGTCCTTGTCGATGGTGGCGCTGGAGGGCTCGAACCGCACGGTGCTCTTGGCGAGCAGTTCATTGAACAACTGCTGGCAGACCGTGGCGTCGACCGGCGATGCGGCGGGCTTGACCGACAAATCGGCCTTCACGGTCCAGCCCTGCGGCATGTCCTTGTTCAGCTCGCCGCGGATCTGGCTCACGGCGGCCTCGAACAGTGCGTCACCGGACAGTTTGACCTCGCGATCGGACACCACCAGGGTGCCGGTCGAGAGCCGCGACAACGCGCCGAGCGCGGGCGCGACCGCATTGGCAAAGCCCTGCGGCGCGCCGATGCTGGCCTTCAGATTGTCCACGACCTTCTCGCTGAAGAATTTCTGCCCGGCTGCCGCCGCCAGCGCCGCATGCACGGCGTTGTCCGGCACGTAACCGGTGAGCGTCACGGTCGAAGCGACCGGGTCCTTGTTGGCCTGGAACACATAGGGCGGCGCCTTGATGTCGTTCTCCGCGACCGAATAGCCCTCCGGCAGATTGCGCAGCGCCGCCGCGATCGCCTCCCGGCCACCGAGGTCGCGGGCCATGCCGGTCAGGCTGACCTTGGTGTCGGAGAGCGTGATCTTGCCCTCCTTGAGCTTGCCGATCTGGTCGACCAGCAGCAGCGCCACGGCATCGAACCGGCTCGGCGCGCCACGCGCCAGCGTCATCCGGTCCGCCACTTCGACGCCGTTGACCTCGGCGCGGGCCGCGTCGGCGAGCCGCGCCCGGCTTGCCGGCAGCGGCGCGCTCCCGGCGAGCGTGACGCGCACGACGTCGCGCTCGATGCTCCAGACGAATGGCGTCGCCTGCGGAACCAGCCGGGTCTGGTCGACCACCTGGCGGATGCCCGGAACGGCTTCCACCGCCGCCACGGCGCTGCGCCGCCCCTCCTCCGAAAATGCATCGGCCGAGAAGGTGACGTCACGACCGGAGGGCGTCAGCCGCGTCTTGTCGAGGACGGTATTTTTGAGCGCCTCAGCGGCTCGCTCGGCGACATCGGCTTCCACGGCGGGGGTGGTGATCCACGCCGCGATTGCCCACAGAGCGCAAAGGATGATGGCGCCACGCCACCACTTGCCGCTCGATCTGAAAAGTCCGCGCATTCCGCTTCCCGTGGATCAGAAGCAGAGAGAAATCAAACCGTTGAGGGGCTGTCAAACGCAATTCCGGGGAAATGCCCGCGCTGTTGCAGTTCTCAATAACCGTTTCTTCAATCGTGTGACGCTAACAATGTCCTGAAATGAACTGGCCCGCAGCCCGATGAAGCAGTTTCGCCACAACATCATCCGCGCCGGGCTCGATGCGCTGTATTTTACCGGCGCCTATCATGTGCTGCGTCCAATCTTTTCAGGAATCGGCACGATCCTGATGCTGCACAATGTGCGGCCGCCCCGCGACGACGCGTTCCAGCCGAACCGCCATCTTGAGGTGACGCCCGAGTTCCTGCGCGCCACGCTGCGGCATCTGCGCGCCCAGAACATCGACATCATCACAATGGACGAACTGCACCGGCGGCTGAGCGAACGTGCATTCGGCCGGCGCTTCGCCTGCATCACGCTCGACGACGGCTATCGCGACAACCGCGATTTCGCGCTGCCGGTGTTCGAGGAGTTCCAGGCGCCGTTCACCGTCTATGCCGCCAGCGATTTCGCCCAGGGTACCGGCCGGCTGTGGTGGATCACGCTCGAACGGCTGATCGCCAGCACCGACACGCTCGAGGTTCAGATCGGCGACGCCGAGATCCGGCTGGACACCGGGACCCCCGATGCCAAGCAGGATGCGTTCGACCGGATGCATGCGTTGCTGCGCGGCCTTCCCGGCGGCGACGATCTGACGCGCATGATGAGCACGTTATGCGCGCGCTACGGCATCGACGACACCGCCGCCAGCCGCGAACTCTGCCTGACCTGGGAGGAACTGCGCGTCTTCGCCGAGCATCCGCTGGTGACGATCGGCGCCCACACCATCACCCATTGCGTTCTGTCCAACCAGCGCGAGGCGCTGGCGCTCCATGAGATGTCGATCGGCCGCGCCCGGATCGAAGCCCATCTCGATCGCGAGGTCGCGCATCTGGCCTATCCGTACGGGGACCGCGCGGCGGCGGGACCACGAGAATACGAGCTGGCGCGCCGGGCCGGCTACAAGACCGCGGTGACGACCCGTCCCGGCATGCTGTTTCCCGGCGTCGCCGATCATCTCACCGCGCTGCCGCGCGTCTCGCTCAATGGCAACTACCAGGACGACCGGATCCTGCCGGTGCTGACCTCCGGCGCGGCGACCGCGATGTGGAACGGTTTCCGCCGCGTCGACGCGGCGTGACGCACCGCCCGGAGCGCCGGCGGGGCTCCTTGACTCACTCCCGACCCGGCCGCAAACCATCCCGGCAAACACACGGGGAGATCGAATGTTCAAGGACCTGTTTTCGCTGCAGGGTCGCACCGCGCTGGTGACCGGCGGCTCGCGCGGCATCGGCAAGATGATCGCGGCTGGCTTCCTCGCCTACGGCGCGAGCCGCGTCTACATCACGGCCCGCAAGGCAGCGCCCTGCCAGGCCACCGCCGACGAACTGGACGAGATGTATCCGGGCGAATGCATCGCGCTGCCGATCGACATCTCGACGATGGCCGGCATCGACATGCTGGCCGCCGAGATCAAGCGGCGCGAGTCCAAGCTCGACATCCTCGTCAACAATGCCGGCGCCGCCTGGGCCGCCGACTTCGACGAATTCCCGGAGAGCGGCTGGGACAAGGTCATGGACCTCAACGTCAAGACGCCGTTCTTCCTCACCAAGGCGCTGGCGCCGCAACTGCGCGCCGCGGCGTCCGCCGAGCAGCCCGGCAAGGTGATCAATATCGCGTCCATCGACGGCATCTTCGTCAATCCGCTCGAGACCTATCCGTATGCGGCGTCGAAGGCCGGCCTGATCCATCTGACGCGGCGGATGGCGGTGCGGCTGATCAAGGACCACATCGTGGTGACCGCCATCGCGCCCGGCCCGTTCGCGTCCGACATGAACAAGGCGGCCCGTGATGAAGCCGATGCAGTGGCCAAGCGCGTGCCGTCGGGCCGGATCGGCACCGACGAGGACATGGCGGGCACCGCGGTGTTCCTCGCCTCGCGCGCCGGCGACTACGTGGTCGGCTCGACCATCGCGGTGGATGGCGGCGTCGCCTTCGCCAATCCGGGCATCAAGGGCGACGGCTGGGCCTGAGCCGACGCGCTGGCTTCGTCATTCCGGGGCACGCGCCCCGGAATGATCTCGCATCGTTGGGAGCGGCGGTTATTACTGCTGCTTCAGCCGGAAAGCACCGTCGCGGATTTCGATCAGGAAGGCGGAGCGTTCGTCGTAGCCGTTGTGGTTGTCGGGCGTCATGTTCGACAGGCCGTTGTTGAGCGCCAGATCCTTGGACTTCTCGATCTGGTCGCGGATCGCGGCCCGAAATTCCGGCGTACCGGGCTTGGCGGTCTTCAGCGCCGCCGGGATCGCGTTCTCGACCAGCGTCATCGAATCCCACAGATGCGCACCGAAGATCGACGGCGACGCACCGCCATTGGCGGCCTTGTAGGCGTCGACAAAGCGCGCCTTGACCTTGCGGAACGGACTGTCGGCCGGCATGTCTTCGGCACCGCTATAGGCCTCACCGGTGAAGATCGCGCCCTCGACGTCCTTGCCGCCGAGCTTGATGAATTCCTCGGTCGCCACGCCGTGGGTCTGGTAGATCGGCCCCTTGAAGCCGCGTTCCCGCAGCGCCTTCTGCGGCAGCACCGCCGGCGTGCCCGCGGCGGCGATGAACACCGCGTCCGGCTTGGTGGCGATGATCTTCAGCACCTGCCCGGTGACGCTGGCGTCGCTGCGCGCATAGACCTCGTGCGTGGTGAGTTCGAAGCCGAGCTTCGGCGCCGCCGCGGCCAGCACCTTGTAGTAACCTTCGCCGTAGGCGTCCGAGAAACCGATATAACCGACCTTCTTGGCGCCGGTCTTGGCCATGTACTTGCCGATGGCTTCGGCCATGATGTCGTCGTTCGGGACGACCTTGTAGACCCACTTGCGCCGCTCATCCATCGGCGCCACCAGGATGGCGGCCGCCGCCATCGTCATCAGCGGCGTCTTGGCTTCGGCCGCGATGTCGATCAGCGGCAGGCTGACCGGCGTCAGCGACGAGCCGATCAGCACGTCGACCTTTTCTTCGGACAGCAGCTTGCGGGCGTTTTGCGCCGCCTTGGTCGGATCGGACTCGTCGTCGAGCGCGAAGTAAGTAATCTTTTCGCCGCCGATCTCCTTCGGCAGCGCCGCCACCGTCTTGGATTGCGGCTGGCCGAGCGCGGCGCCGGGACCGGACGCGCTCATCGTGATGCCGATCTTGATCTCCGCCGACGCGGCGCTGACGCCGGCCAGCAGCGCCGCCATCGCGACGATCAGGGTCTTGCTGTGTTGCATGGACGTCCTCCTCCGTTTGTTATCGTTGGTACGCTTCTGACTTGAGCATGATCTTGTCCGAAAACCGGTCTCCACTTTTCGGGATCATGCTCTAGTAATCGTGACCGCCGAGGCCGAGATAGCTTTCGACCAGCCGCGGATCGGCGGCGATGTCCGCGGGCGAGCCCTGCTTGGTGATCGATCCCAGCTCCATCACATAAGCATAGTCGGCGACTTCCAGCGCCGCACGGGCGTTCTGCTCGACCAGCAGGATCGAAACACCGCTCTTCCGCAAATCCGTCAGAATGTGGAAGACGTCGCGCACGATCCGCGGCGCCAGGCCGAGACTCGGCTCGTCCAGCATCAGCAGCGTCGGCCGCGCCATCAGCGCCCGGCCCATCGCCAGCATCTGGCGTTCGCCACCGCTCAAGGTACCGGCAAGCTGCGCCCGCCGCTCCTTCAGCCGCGGCAGCCGCGTGTAGATCTCGTCCATGCTCTGGCTGCGCTCGGCGCGGCTGCGGCGGAAGCCGCCGAGCAACAGATTGTCTTCGACCGCCATGTCGGCGAACAGCTCGCGCCGCTCCGGCACCAGGCAGAGTCCGGCCTTGACCCGCGACTCCAGCGCCACGGCGCTGATCTCGGCGCCGCGAAACACTAGCCGGCCGCGCGCCTTGAGCAGCCCCATCACGGCGTTGAGCAGCGTGGTCTTGCCGGCGCCATTGGCACCGATCACCGTCACCAGCGCGCCCTGTTCGACCTTGAGCGAGACGTCGTGCACCACTTCGGCGCGGCCATAGGCGACGCTGACATTCTGCACCTCGAGCAGCGCCGTCACGACACGCCTCCGAGATAGGCTTCGAGCACCGCCGGGTCCTGCCGGATCGCGGCCGGCGCGCCCTCGGCGATCTTGGTGCCAAAGTCGAGCACCACGAGCCGGTCGGCGAGGCTCATGACGAAGTCCATGTCGTGCTCGACCAGCAACACGCTCATGCCCTCGGCCCGCACCTCGCGCAGCAGCTTGGCGAGCGCCTTCTTCTCGCCGACGCGCAAGCCCGCGGCCGGCTCGTCGAGCAGCAGCAGCACCGGCTCGAGACACAGCGCACGCGCCACTTCGATCAGCCTGAGCTGCCCGAGCGCCAGCGTGCCGGCGGGTTCGTCGGCTACATCCGCGAGGCCGACGCGGGCGAGTGCGCGCCGTGCGCTGTCAAGCAGTTGCGCCTCCTCGGCCCGATCGAGCCGGAGGATCGATCGCAGCACGCCGGCCCGGCCGCGCAGATGCGCGCCGAGCGCGACGTTCTCCACCACGCTCATATCGGCGACGATCTCGACGTGCTGGAAGGTACGACCGAGCCCGAGCCGCGCCGCGCGCTGCGGCGTCTGCGCGGCGAGCGGATGCCCCTCGAACGCGATCTTGCCGGAGGTCAGCGGCAGCACTCCGGTGATCAAGTTGAAGGTGGTGCTCTTGCCGGCGCCATTCGGGCCGATCAGTCCGATGATGCGGCCGCTCTCGACCTCGAAGCCGACGTCATTGACGGCGACCAGCCCGCCAAAACTCTTGCGCGCCTGATCGGCCTGCAGCAGCGGTGTGCCGGGCGGCGGCAGCGTTCGTGCCGGCAGGCGCTCATTTTCTGCGGGCGGCGGCACGTTCGGCGGCGGTGGCGGGCCGAACAGGATCGGCCACAGCCCACCCGGCGCGGTCTGCAGCAGCAGCACCAGCACCGCGCCGAACGCGATGATCTCGAAATTGCCGGTGTGGCCGAGCAGCCAGGGCAACAGGTCTTGCAGCTGATCGCGCAGGAAGGTGATGCCGGCCGCGCCGAGGATCGCGCCATAGACCCGGCCGGCGCCGCCGAGCACCGCCATCAGCAGATACTCGGTGCCGGCGGTGATGCCGAACGGGCCCGGCGACACCGAGCGCTGGAAGTGCGCGTAGAGCCAGCCGGCGAGCCCCGCCAGCATCGCCGCATAGACGAACACCATCAGCTTGGCGCCGGCGGTGTTGACGCCGAATGCCTCGGCGGCGCGCGTCGACCGCCGCAGCGCCCGCACGGCGCGGCCGACCCGGCCGCTCAGCAAATTCTGGGTGGCAATCACCGCCAGCACCACCGCGATCCACACCACCACGAAGTAATCGCGCGGCGCGATCAGCGCATAGGTGCCGATCTTCAATGCCGGGATGCCCGGCAGGCCGTCATGGGCGCCGAGCCAATTCAGATTGCCGAACAGATAGTAGAACGCGATGCCCCAGGCGATGGTACCGAGCGGCAGATAGTGACCGTTGAGCCGCACCGTGATGGCGCCGACCAAGAGCGCCGCAATCATCGTCACCAGCAGCGCGGCCGGCAGCGTCAGCCACGGCGAGATGCCATAGTACACCGTCAGCACGCCGGTCGTATAAGCGCCGAAGCCCACGAAGGCCGCCTGCCCGAACGACGTCATGCCGCCGACGCCGGTGAGCAGCACCAGCCCGATCGCCACCAGGCTGGAGATGCCGATGTAGTTGAACAGCGTGATCCAGTAGTCCGGCATCAGGCCGGTGAACGGCAGGATCAGGACCGCGGCGGCGATCGCCGCGGGGATCAGCTTGGATGCAGCGAACTTCATTCCGATTCCTCGGCATGGGGCGCGACGATCGACCGCCAGGCGAGCACCGGGATGATCAGCGTGAACACCAGCACTTCCTTGAAATTGCTGGCCCAGAATGAAAACAGCGCTTCGGCGAAGCCGACCGTGAGCGCCGCCAGCACCGTCAGCGGATAACTCACCAAACCGCCGAGGATGGCGGCGACAAACGCCTTCAGGCCGATCAGAAATCCGGAGTCGTACGCCACGGTCATCAGCGGCCCGACCAGCGCGCCCGACACCGCGCCGATCAGCGCCGCGAGAGCGAAGGCGATTTGCCCGGCCGCCGAAATCGGGATGCCAACGAGCCGGGCGCCGGTGCGGTTCGACGAGCAGGCCTTGAGCGCCTTGCCCAGCAGCGTGCGGCCGAAGAACAGCGCGAACAGCGCCAGCAGCACGGCGGTCACGACCAGCACGGCGACGCTCTGCCCGGTAATCAGCAATTCGCCCAGCGAGAACGATTGCGACGACAGCGGCGTGGTGCCGGTGCCTTCCGGCCCGAAGAACAGCAGCCCCAGCCCCATCAGTGAGAAGTGCACGCCGAACGAAGTCATCAGCAGCACCAGTACGGAGGCGTGGGCGATCGGCTCGAACGCGATGCGGTACAGCATCGGCCCCATCGGGGTGATCAGCGCGATCGCCAGCAGGATGCTGCCGACCTGGCCGATCTTCATCGGCGCCAGCGCGCGCGTCAGCAGCAGCAGCCCAATCGGAAGCGCCAGATCGAACAGCACGATAAAGGCGACGCGGCGCAGCGTCAGGTCGCGGAAATGCCGGATCAGTTCGGACGCCGCCGCGAGGACGCCGAGCGCCAGCAGCAGCCACGGCGTCGCCGGCGCGACGCCGTTCTCAAGCGCCGCGATGGTCAGCGCCGTGAACGCGACGAATTCGCCCTGCGGCACCAGGATGACGCGCGTGACCGCGAACACCAGCACCAGCGCGATGGCGACGAGCGCATAGACCGCACCATTGATGATGCCGTCCTGCAAAAGAAACAGGAATATCGTGGTGTCCACGCGTCCTCCCCCGATGCGATCCGGACACTTGGCGGTCCGGTTTCGCTGCGGCTGATAAATTAACCAACCGCTCGTTCAACTCAAGGGAAATGACGCGCGAGCGTCAGGCAGTGGCGCGAGCCGATCCGGCCACGTGTCCCCCGGCGCGTGGCGCCGAAAGGCTAACGCAGCGCGAAGCAGAGCGACATCCCCTACGATGGGACCAAAGCGGCGCGCCGCATCCAGCGCAACAGCACGATGGTGCCGATCAGCGACGCGGCCAGCACCGCCAGCGCCACCAGCAGGGCGAAGCGGCCCGAGGATGCCGCGCTCAGCGAAAAATACAATGAGCCGATCGCCGCGATGCCGGCTGCGCTGGAGATCTGCGTCGTCGTGCCATACAGGCCGGAGCCCGAGCCGGCGCTGGTCGCCTGCACGCTTGCAAGCACCGCGCCCGACAGCGGAGCCATCACCAGCCCTTGGCCATAGCCAACGACGATCAGCACCAGCGCCAGCAGCGCCGGCGGCGGCGCCGCAACGGTCGCGACCGTTGCGGCGATCACGCCCAGCCCGGCGATCTGCAGCACACAGCCTTCGATCAGCACCAGCGTGCCGCGATGCCTGGCGCGCGCGCCGGAATGCCGCGAGGCGATCACGAAGGCCAGCGCCAGCGGCAGGAACACGAGACCGGCCGGCAGCGGCGGGATCTGCAGCGCCATCTGCATATACAGCGTAATCACCAGATAGAATGACTGGTTGGCGAAGAAAAAGCAGGCCACCGCGCCGAGCCCGCGCATGAACGCCGGGTCGCCCAGCAGTTTGAGATCGATCAGCGGCATGCCGGAGCGCGCCGCAAGCACACGCTCGTAGCGCAGGAACAGCACCACGATCGCGGCGCCGGCCGCCATCAGCAGCCAGATCCACGGCGCCCAGCCCAGCTCCTGGCCGAACAGCAGTGGCCCGATGATACCAAGCAGCCCGACGAACAGGATGACAGCGCCCGGCAGATCGAGCCGCGTGCCCGGCCGCCACGGCGCCTGCGGCACGATCAGCGCGGCCGCCACGATGATGATCAGCCCGACCGGGCCGTTGACGAAGAAGATCGCGCGCCAGCCGAAGCCGCCGAGATCCAGCGTCACCAGCAGACCGCCGATCGCAAAGCCCGCGGCACCGGCAAGGCCGAGCACCACGCCGTAGATCGCGAACGCCTTGGCGCGCGCCGCATCGGGAAACAGCACGTGCAGCGTCGCCAGCACCTGCGGTACCATCAGCGCCGCCGTCGTGCCCTGCGCCAGCCGCGCCAGGATCAGCTCGGTGCCGGACCGCGCCAGCCCGCACCACAGCGACGTCAGCGTGAAGCCGGCGACGCCGAGCAGAAACACCGTCTTGGTGCCGTAGATGTCGCCGAGCCGGCCGCCGGTGACGATCAGCGTCGCATAGCCGATCAGATAGATCGCGATCACCGCACCGAGTTGCGACGACGACGCGTTCAGATCGGCCGCGCTGGTCGGCAGCGCGACGTTGACGATGAAGGAGTCGACCCCGAACATGAACTGCGCCGCGACCACGATCGCCAGGACGTGCCATCGGCGCGACGAGACGGGAGTGACGGCGGCGGTGGACGTGGACTGCATGGCGACGATCCCGGGCAATGGAGCTGCGGGCCAAGCCTCGCAGCCGGTCGTCGTCGGGTCGATTACCCGACAGGTAAGTGAAATCAGTTGTCATGGCCGCAGCCCGCAAAATGCTCGGGCACCGGCACCTAATTACTTAAAGCCAACACGACATCCGCTAACTGCGGACGACGCTGTCGATCGAAACGACGCGAGTGTGAACAGCGCCACGTCACGCGTCAATGGAAGGTGCACCGCACAAAGAGGCACTCTTGGACAAAGCAATGTGCCCTCCCCGTCATTGCGAGCGGAGCGAAGCAATCCAGCTCAGAGCACTGCGCTCGATTGCTTCGTCGCTTCGCTCCTCGCAATAACGGGGTTAGTTCGGCAAAAACAAACGCCCCCGGCGACCCGGGGCCTCCGACGATCGGCACAGGTGCATTATCCCCACGGACCGCGCGACGAGCCGCCGCTCCACGGGCCGCGCGCGGCGCCGCTGCCGCGCGGCTGGCCGCTCCACGGGCCGGCGGCTGGACCGCGCGTGAACGACGACGTCGTGCGCGGGGCGCCACCGCCGCCGATTTCGCCGGCGAGGCGCTGCAGCGCGGCGACGCGGTTATCGGTCGAGGGATGGGTGGCGAACAGATTGTCCATGCCCTGGCCCGACAGCGGGTTGATGATGAACATATGCGCGGTCGCGGGCGCCCGCTCGGCGTCCTCGTTCGGCACCTGATGCGCTGCGGCTTCGATACGGCGCAACGCCGAGGCGAGCCACATCGGCTGGCCGCAGATCCGCGCGCCCATCTCGTCGGCAGCATATTCGCGGGTCCGGCTGATCGCCATCTGCACCAGCATCGCACCGAGGGGCGCAAGGATCATCAGCGCCAGCGAGCCGATGATGCCCGGGCCGTTGCTGTTGCGGTTGCCGCCGAAGAACATGCCGAATTGCGCGATCATCGAGATCGCACCCGCGAACGTCGCCGTGACGGTCATCAGCAGTGTGTCGTGATGCTTGATGTGCGCGAGCTCGTGCGCCACCACGCCGGCGAGTTCCTCGCGGCTGAGCTGGCCCATCAGGCCGGTGGTCACCGCCACCGCGGCGTTCTCCGGATTGCGCCCGGTCGCGAACGCGTTGGGCTGCGGATTGTCCATGATGAACACCCGCGGCATCGGCAGCCCGGCGCGGCCCGCCAGCTCCGCCACCATGGCGTAGAGGTCGGGCGCGGTGCGCGCGTCGACCTCCTGGGCGCCGTACATCGACAGCACCATCCGGTCTGAATTCCAGTAGGTGAAGACGTTCATTGCCGCCGCGACGACCAGCGCGATCAGGGCGCCATTGGCGCCGCCGATCAGGTAGCCGACGCCCATGAACAGCGCGGTCAACCCGGCGAGCAGCATCGCAGTCTTGAAGTAACTCATGGTCCTCCTCCTGCGCCCGCATCGTAATGCGGATAACGCATCCGTGAGATGGGTAACTCGTTGCTTTCGAACAAGATCGGCGCGTGCGGCTGCGCGTCGCGGCTTGCCGCGGGCGCCGCGCCGGGGCAGATTGTCGCAGTGACCGATCCTGCCACCTCAGAAGCTATCGTCGACCCCACCGCGCCGCGCGATGCCGTGCGGGTCTATCCGCCCGGCGTGACCATCCTACAGCGCAGCCAGCGCGGCCGCAGCTGCGCGCCGGCCACCTCGACGATCGAGGAGTTGCAGCGCTGGCTGCTGCTCGAGGCGTCCGGCGAGCACGAATTGCTGCTGACCTTCGAAGCGCTGATGTGGCGGATGAATGCGGCCGGTCTGCCGATTGATCGCGCCACGCTGCATATCGGCACGCTGCATCCGCAGCTGCTCGGCTTCGCCTGGAACTGGCGCTCGTCGGACGGGCTGTGCGACGAGGTGCAGGTCCAGCAATCGACCGCCGATACCGACGCCTTCAAGCTCAACCCGCTGCGCCGGATCTTCGAGCAAGGCACGGTGATTCAGCGCAATCCGCAGGACCCCGCCGCCCAAGCCGAATTCCCGATCATGCGCGACCTCGCGGCCGGCGGCTATACCGAGTACCTGGCGCTGCCGCTCGGCGGCGAGGGCTTCCGCCATGCCGTCACGCTGTCGACGCTGCGCAAGGGCGGCTTCAGCGACGAACATCTCGCCGAGATCAAGCGCGTGCTGGTGCTGTTCACGCTGCATGTGGAACGCCACATCGCGGTGCGGATCTCGACCAATGCGCTCGGCGCGTATCTCGGACCGGTCGCCGCCACCAAGGTGCTGAGCGGCGACATCAAGCGCGGCAGCGGCGAGCCGATCCACGCCATCATCTGGGTCGCGGACATGCGCGGCTTCACCGACCTGTCCGACCGCCTCAGCGGTTGGGACACCATCACGGTGCTCAACGCTTATTTCGAGGTGCTTGTCGAAAGCGTGCTGGTGCAAGGCGGCGAGGTGCTGAAGTTCATCGGCGACGGGCTGCTGGCGGTGTTTCCGCTCGGCGACGACGGTTGCGCCGCCGGCAATGCGGCGCTCGCCGCAGCCAAGGCTGCGCAGGCCGGGCTCGCCCGGCTGAACAGCGACCCGCCGCCCGGGCTCGCCGCGATCGAAGGCTGGCGGCCGCTGCGCGCCGGCATCGCGCTGCACGAGGGCGAGGTGTTCTTCGGCAATATCGGCGCGCCGAACCGCCTCGACTTCACGGTGATAGGCCCCGCCGTCAACGAGGCCAGCCGCGTCGAAGCGCTGCAGAAAACCATCGGCCGCAACATCCTGATCACCGCGGCGGCCGCCCGCCACATCAGTGTACCGTTGGAAGCACTGGGCGAGTTTCCGCTGCGCGGCGTCGCAGCACCGATGGCAATTCTGGCTCCCGACGAGCGCGCGACATTTCGCCCGCAAACGGCCGCCTCCTGACCGGCGCCGCGCCGAGTTAGCGCTTGCCAAGCCGATCTGACGCCTCCTATTTTCAACTGCAATAAGGCCGCTAGACGGAGGACCACCTCCGCGCAGGCCGCAGGAAACGTCGAGGAAACCCCATGTCGATCCAGGTCGCGGACTCATCGCTCGTCGCCCGACTGGCGCCGCCCAAGCGCAGCGCGCTCGCTCACATTCCCGGAGACGAAGGCTGGCCGGTGATCGGCCGCACCTTCGAGGTGCTGGCCGATCCGAAGGGCCAGGTCGAGATGATGGCCCGGAACTACGGGCCGGTGTATCGCAGCCGCGTGCTCGGCGAGACCTCGATCACGCTGCTCGGCCCCGAGGCCAACGAGTTCGTGCTGTTCGACAACACCAAGCTGTTCTCGTCCAGCCACGGCTGGGGGCCGATCCTCAATCTGCTGTTCCCGCGCGGCCTGATGATGCTCGACTTCGACGAGCACCGGCTGCATCGCCGTGCGCTCTCGGTCGCCTTCAAGGCCGGGCCGATGCAATCCTATCTGGCGGCGCTCAACGACGGCATCGCGCGCCGCGTCGCGCAGTGGCGCGGCAAGCCCGGCGAGATGCTGTGCTATCCGGCGATGAAGCAGCTCACGCTCGATCTCGCCGCGACCTCCTTCCTCGGCACCGAAATCGGCGCCGAGACCGAGGAGATCAACGCCGCCTTCGTCGACATGGTGGCGGCGTCGGTGGCGCCGATCCGCAAGCCGTGGCCCGGCACCGCGATGGCGCGCGGCGTCCGCGGCCGCAAGCGCATCGTTGCGTACTTCTCGGAGCAGATCCCGATCCGCCGCGCCAAAGGCGGCGACGATCTGTTCTCGCAGCTGTGCCGCGCCACCCATGAGGACGGCGCGTTGCTGTCGACCCAGGACATCATCGACCATATGAGCTTCCTGATGATGGCCGCGCACGACACGCTGACATCCTCGCTCACCTCGTTCGTCGCGGCGCTCGCGGACAATCCGCAATGGCAGCAGAAGCTGCGCGAGGAGATCGCCGGGCTCGGGCTGAAGCCGGGCGAAGCGATCAGCTTCGCACAGCTCGACGCGCTGCCGCTGACCGAGATGGCCTTCAAGGAAGCGATGCGGCTGCGTCCGCCGGTGCCATCGCTGCCGCGCCGGGCGACCCGCGAATTCACCTTCCGCGGCTACACGATTCCGGCCGGCACCATGGTGGCGGTGAATCCGCTTTATACCCACCACATGCGGGAGATCTGGCCCGATCCGGACCGGTTCGATCCGCTGCGCTTCACCGACGAGGCCCAGCGCGGCCGCCACCGCTTCGCCTGGATCCCGTTCGGCGGCGGCGCCCACATGTGCCTCGGCCTGCACTTCGCCTACATGCAGGCGAAGTGCTTCGCCGTGCACCTGCTGCAGAACGTCCACGTCAGCCTGCCGCCGAACTACACATCGAGCTGGCAGATGTGGCCGATCCCGAAGCCCAAGGACGGGTTGCGGGTGAATGTGGCGGCGGTGAAGTAAGCGCCGGCTTTCGCCGAAGACCGTCATTGCGAGCAGCGCAGCGACGAAGCAATCCAGCTCCGTGCACGTCGCTGGATTGCTTCGCTTCGCTCGCAATGACGAAGAGACGCCTCACCCCTCGCTGTGGTCGAACGCCTTGCGCAGCGCGACGTAGCCTTGCTGCTGCTGGGTCCAATTGCGGCCGCCGGTGATGCCGCCGTCGATCACCAGGTCATGACCGTTGATGAAGCTCGACTCGTCGCTGGCGAGGAACACCGCGGCCTGCGCGATATCCTCCGGAATGCCGGCGCGCTGGATCGGCTGCGCGGTCCGGTAGATCTCGCGCATCGTCGCCGACGTCTTCTCCGCCGCCTCGGTGGTGAGACCAAGCGCCTTGCCGAAGATGCCGGTCGCGATCGCGCCCGGCGAGATGCTGTTGACGCGCACGCCGGATTCGCCGAGCTCCATCGCGACGCATTTGGTGAAGTGGATCACCGCCGCCTTGGCGGCGCCGTACACCAGCGACGACGAGAAGCCGGCGAGCCGGCCGGCGATGCTGCCGTTGTTGATGATGCTGCCGGAGCCCTGCTTCTTCATATGCGGCGCGGCGTGCTTCATGCCGAGCATCACGCTGCGCACCAGCGTCGCCATCGCGGCGTCGAACCGATCGACCTCCAGCCCCTCGATGCCGCCGGTCTGCGCCGGACCGCCGGCATTGTTGAACAGGCAGTCGATCCGCCCGAACGAGTCCACCGCCTGGGCGATCAGCGCCTTCATCTGATCTTCCTCGGTGACGTCGGTCTGGCGGAAGATGCAGGCATCGCCGAGACGTTCCGCCAGCGCCTCGCCCTCCGCGGCGCGCCGCCCGGCGATCACTACCCTGGCGCCTTCGGCGACGAAGACTTCGGCCGTACGCAGGCCGATGCCGCTGGTCGCTCCGGTGATCACCGCTACTTTGCCGTTCAGCCGTCCCATCGCGCCGCTCCCTGTTGGGCGAGCCGCACTGGCGCTCGCCGGTTTGTTCGTTGACTCTCTGTTAATGACAAACCGGACCGCCGCAATCCAATTCGGTAGCAGGGTCCGCTCGGCCGTCATTTCCGGGTGTAACTTAACCAAACCTACAACCGACCTCGCCATGCTCCCGCTGCCATGTCCAGTGCCGCCTTCCCCTACCGATCGCCGTCCGTTGCGGAACCCGCAGCCGGCGCCCAGTCCGCGGCGTGCCCGGCGGAGGCGCATGTGCTCGATGCGCAGGCGCTGCAGGACATCGTGCGTAAGCTCCCGGCTGCCGTCACGGTTCTGGACGAACGTGGTGAGTTTCTGATCGTCAACGACGCAGCCGCCGCGCGGATGAACGTCGCGGCTCATCCGCTCGCGGGGCCTGGCGCCGAGACCAATTCAGCGATCGAGCATCGCCGCGTCGAGGGCCTCGCCGCGCTGGCGACCGGCCGCGCTTCCCTCGGCGAAGAGAAGATCGGCGACGGTCCCACCGCACGGACGTTTCTGACCGCGCATCGGCCGGTCGAGATCGGCAGCCGCCGGCTGCTGCTGTCGAGTTCGTTCGATATCACCGAGCAGAAGGTCGTCGAGGACCAGCTCTTTCGCCGCGCCTATTTCGACGAACTCACCGGCCTGCCGAATCGCAGCGTAATCGAACGCCGTGCCGATACGCTGTTGCGGCGTGACGACTCCGCCAGCCGGTTCGCGCTGGCTTTTCTCGACATCGAAAACTTCAAGCACATCAACGATTACTACGGCCACGCGGTCGGCGACGCGCTGTTGGTCGGCGTCGCAAAGCGGCTCGGCATGGAACTGCGCGACACCGATATGCTGTCGCGGATCAGCGGCGACGAATTCCTGCTGCTGCTCAATCCGATCCAGAGCCGGGACGAGGTCGCAGACTATATCGATTTCCTGCTGCAGCGCCTCAAGGCGCCGTTCTACATCGACGGCACCGAGTTGTTCGCCTCGGCCTCGACCGGCATCAGCCTCTATCCCGAGCACGGCAGCAGCTTCGACACGCTCCGCCAGAACGCAGACATTGCGATGTACCGCGTCAAGAGCGCCACCAAGGGCGCCGCAGCGATGTTCGACATCGCGATGGAGCACGAGGCGCTGGAGCGGATGGCGATCGAACAGTCGCTACGTCAGGCGATCCTCGACAAGCGGTTCTGCTGCGCGTTCCAGCCCAAGGTCGATATCCGTACCCGCGAGATCAAGGGCATCGAGGCGCTGGTGCGGCTGCGCGACGACGACGGCGTGATCCAGGCGCCCGGCACATTCGTGGATCTCGCGGTCGAACTCGGCCTGATCGACGAACTGACGCATCTGGTGCTCGCCGAGATCACCAAGTCGATCGACCTGATCGACAGCGCGTTCGGCGCCGGCGCAAGCATCAGCATCAACGTCGCCGCCAAGCAGGCCGGCAATTTCGCCTTCATGCAATCCTTCGCGGCGGCGCTCGCCGCCACCGGCTTTCCGTCGCGCTTCGTCGTCGAAGTGACCGAGGACGCCTTCGTGGCCAAGAGTCACTTCCAGAGCGAGATCCTGCCGCTGCTGCGCCGGATCGGCGTCGGCATCTCGATCGACGATTTCGGCATCGGCTACTCGTCGCTGTCGGCGCTCGCCGATATCACCGCCGACTATATCAAGATCGACCGCTCCTTAATCACCGACATCCATAAACGCCCCCGCAGCCAGGGCATCCTCAAGGCGATCGAGTCGCTCAGCGAGGCGCTGGGCATGACGGTGATCGCCGAAGGCATCGAGACGTTCGAGGAACTCGCGTACCTGCAGGCCGCAACCAAGATCCGCTACGCGCAGGGCTACTACTTCTCGAAGCCGATCTTCCTCGAAGAGCTGAAGCCCACAGTCAACGCCTTGGGCGGCAGCCGCCCGCGCCCCGCGGGCCGCGAGGTCGAACCCGCCCGGGTCTCCGTCCCGCGATCGAACGCCGGACGGATGTAGCAGCGGCTCAGCGCGGCGCCGTCGGGACCACGCACCTCGTAGTTTGTACAGAGTTCGGACGAGATCGCGCCGTGAAGGCGTGGGATTTGCACTGTGGTATCCCCAGCTTGATCTACCGCAATGTGGCGCGCCGGATCATCGGCGATTGTCGCGCCACTCCCGGACAATCTCTGGAGGGCGCCATGCCTGCCCATACCCGCCCCTATCCCTTCGTTGATCGGCTGATCGACACCTTCGCCGCCTGGCTCAAGCATCGTCGGGAAGTCACCGAGATGTGCCAATTCGACGCCGCGGAATTCAGCCGCATCGCGCACGATCTCGGCGTCACCTCGTCCGACCTCGACGAGCTGGTTCGCCAGGGACCGCACAAGGTCGAAGAGCTGCCGCAGCTCCTCAAGGTCCTCGGCATCGACGAAGACGCCATCGCCCGCACCCAGCCGCTGGTCCTGCGCGATCTCGAACGCGTCTGCGCGCTGTGCCGCCACAAGGCCGAATGCGATCACGACATCGCCGACGGCTCGCTGGCCGAGCACTACCAGGCCTACTGCGCCAACAAGGTGACGCTCGACGCGCTCGGCGACGACGTCCACGTGCCCGCTCCTTCCACAGCGCGGCACTGATCGGCCGATGTCGCGGGACGTCCTCCGTCCGCTCGCGACCGTGCTGGCCCTGACCGCGGTGCTGCTGATGCCCCGGCCGCACCGCGCCGAAGCGACCGCCTTGCCCGACGCGGTCGCGGCCGGGCATCGCCTGGCGGCGAGCTGGTGCAAAGAGTGCCATGCGATCGAGCCCGGCGAGGGCACGAGAGGCAAGGGACCGGCGTTTCAGCACATCGCCGATATGCCGTCCGCGACCGAGCTGTCGCTCAAGGTGTTTCTGCGCTCGAGCCACACCAACATGCCCAACGTCGTGATCTCGCCGGCCGACGCCGACGACATCGTCCGCTACATCCTCAGTCTCAAGCGTAACTGAGGCTACCGACGCATCACGGCTGATAACCCTCCTCGCGCCGCGTTGCGGCTTCCTCCTTGAAGGCCGCAGCAGCATGGATTTCGAATACAGCGAGAAGGTTGAACGACTCCGCGCGCAGCTGTCAGATTTCATGACCTTTCACGTCGAGCCGGCGAACCTCACCTGGCATCGCGAGACCGCGGCGGGCCGCTATCCGCTAGAGCTGATCGAGCGACTGAAATCGCGGGCGTTTTCCGAGGACCTGTGGAATCTGTTTCTGCCCGGCCTCGGCGACGACGATCCCGGCCAGCGGCTGAGCAACCTGGAATACGCGCCGCTCGCGGAGATCATGGGCCGCATCCACTGGGCCTCCGAGGTGTTCAACTGCAATGCGCCCGACACCGGCAACATGGAGCTGCTGCAGCTCGCCGCCACGCCGGAGCAGCGCACCCAATGGCTGGAGCCGCTGCTGATCGGCGAGATCCGCTCGTGCTTCGCGATGAGCGAACCCGACGCCGCATCGTCCGACGCCCGCAACATCCGAACGACCATCACGCGTGACGGCGACCACTACGTCGTCAACGGCCGCAAATGGTTCATCACCGGCGCGGCGCATCCGAACTGCCGGCTGGCGATCGTGATGGGGATGACCGGCGAGCATCTCGACCCGTCCTCGACCGAGCGGCATTCGATGCTGCTGGTACCGATGGATACGCCCGGCCTGAGCGTGGTCCGCGACATTCCGATCATGCATCATCACTCGCCCGAGGGGCATTGCGAGCTGCTGTTCCGCGACGTTCGCGTGCCGGTCGCCAATCTGCTCGGCGAGGAAGGCAAAGGCTTCCGGCTGGCACAGGACCGGCTCGGACCGGGCCGCGTGCATCACTGCATGCGGACGATCGGGCAATGCGAGGTCGCGCTCGAACTGTTGTGCGAGCGGGCGCTCGAGCGCAAGACGTTCGGCAAGCACCTTGCCGATTACGCCAACATCCAGGACTGGATCGCGGAATCGCGGCTGGAGATCGACCAAGCCCGGCTGCTGGTGATGAAGGCGGCGCATCGCATGGACCGCGAGGGCAATGCGGCGGCGCGGGTCGATGTCTCGGCGATCAAGCTTGTGGCTGCACGGCTGCAGACCCGTATCGTCGACCGCGCCATGCAGGTGTTCGGCGCGATGGGACTGACGCCGGATACGCCGCTGTCGTATCTGTGGACCTGGGGACGGGCGATGCGCTTTCTGGACGGGCCGGACGAAGTCCATCTGCGCGTGGTGGCGCGGGCGGAGCTGGCCAGAGCCCGCGGACAGGCCGGCCGTAACGCCTGTCAGTTCATTCCGCCGGCCTCTTTGGTCGGCTAGGCCCGCTGCGGCTTCTCGATCACCGTCACGATCCAGCGCGGCGTCTCGCCGCTCTTGTCTTCCTTCACCGCGCGAACGATGCCGGTGATCGACGAACCGCCGACCTTCAGGGTCGCCGCACGGCCGCTGAACTGCGCGATCCGCGAGCGCCGTGCTTCCTTCACGTCGGTCGTTTCCAGTGTCTGAGTCATCATGGTGCTGATCTCCGTCGCGGCGACTATTCGGGAAACGTCGTTACGCAGAGATTAAATTACCGGCTCGTAGGAATACCGATGGCGGTACGGCGGGACCGGCAAAATTGCGATCCGGCAACGCTTAGTCGTCACTCCACCACAGCGCCCTCGCGACGGATCTGCGGCGTCGGCGAATGACTTTCGTCGGATGGCCACTGTCAGCAATTAGCCTGACTGGCGGCTGTTTCTGGTTCGTTTTATTTGAACAAAACTGGCATCGGCGTGTGCCGGTCACTCCGCGGGCCTGATCGTGGACGTCATTTCAGCGTCCTCCGCGAGCGCGCCGACGTGCTTAGTCACCTGTCCTTCCGGCCGCGCGATGCGCGCGGACAACCTGAGGGACGAACCCGAAAGGCACCCGCGTCCCCGGGTGAACATAGGTAGCTCACATGCAATTCTGGCTCGCTGCATTTGCCGTCGCCCTCGTCGTCGTGATCGGCTACGCGGGTGGCCCGCCGGGCGCCGTGGTCGCCCTGCTGGCCTTCGTGATCGCGCTGTTCCTGCTTTGGGCGCGCGAGCTCGGCTTCAAGGGCGCGTGGGAGAAGTTCGGGCTGCAGTCGCTGACCCCGCCGCTGTGGAAGCCCGAGAACCTCGACCGCTTCAAGGCGCTGTTCGTCGACGAGCAGAAACTGGTGAAGGCGTGCACGATCGCAGTGGCGCTGATCGCCGTCTCGATGCTGCTGCCGCGCAACCTCGTCGTCTTCATTTACGTGGCGGCGATCGCGCTCGGCGTCTTCGAAGTGTACCGGAACACCAGCTCGGCATCGACGCAGCCCGGCTCGCGGATCAATTGATCCGACCGCCGCCGCACAGCCGTCGGAAATCGTAAATCATTTCAAAGGCCGGCCCCTTCGGGTGCCGGCCTTTTGCTTTCGTCGGCCGCCCGCAGGCCGCGGGGCACGCGCCAGAGGTGCCGGCTCGTTTCAGAGTTCCGTTTTAAGGTTTGATTACCGTGATTGCTAACTCTGTTTCCATCACTGGTAGTTATTCCTGTCGGCATGAACATCAACCCGCGCATCGACACCGGCGTCGCTGCGGACCCGCCAGGCAAAGCGGACCCCGCCACAGTCGGTAATATCCTGCATCATCGCCCCGTGGCGCTGCTGATGGGATGCGGTGCGCTGCTGATTGCGCTGATCGCCGCCGTCACCGCCGCGATGGTCGGGGATCTCCGCGGCAAGGCGCTGAAGAACAGCGAACGCGAGCTCGCCAACACGGCGATGCTGCTGGCCCATCATTACGAGCGGGAATTCGAGGACTTTCTGACGACCCAGGCGGACGTCGTCACGATGGCCCGGCAGTCGCCGTTCAATTCGCCGGAGATCTTCAGCGGCCAAATGGCGACGCTCGAGGCGCACGAAATGCTGCGCGCCAAGACGCAGTCGGGTCCCGACATCTCCAAGCTCGCGATCTTCGACCACCGCGGCGTGCTGATCAACAGCTCGGCCCAATGGCCGGTCCCTGAGCTGTCGATCGCCGAGCGCGATTACTTCAAGGCGCACAAGGCCGGCAAGGCCCCGCGGATCACCGTCGAGCTGATCCAGAACACGATGGCGGGCGGCTGGATCATCGTGATGGCACAGCGGCTGGTCAGCGCCGACGGCGAGTTTCTCGGCGTCGTCAGCCGGTCCCTCACGCCCTCCTATGTCGAGCACTTCCTCGCATCGGTTTCGCTCGGCGGCGATTCCGCGATCTCGATTCACCACCGCAGCGGCGTGCTGATGGCGCGCTATCCGCATGCCGACGACAAGATCGGCCACAATGTCCGGTCGCCGGCGATCGACCGGGCCCGGCTGTTCGAAGCCAACGTCGCCGCCCAGCTCAAGAGTCCGATCGACGAACGCGACCGCCTGGTGTCGTCGCACGCGCTCAGGAATCTGCCGATCGTGGTCGTCACCGCCACGACGTCAGACGAGGCGCTGGCGGCCTGGCGCAAGCAGACCCGGCTGCTGATCGGCGCCGCCGCGGTGTCGGCGCTGGTCGTCGCGGTGATCCTGCTGCTCATCATCCGGCAGGTCGGCAAGCATCATCAGGCCACGCAGGCCAAACTGGCGGTGGACAAGCAGCGGCTCAACACCGCGATCAACAACATGTCGCAGGGCCTGTTGCTGTTCGACGCTCAGGCGCGGCTGGTGGTCTGCAATCAGCGCTACATCGACATGTACGGGCTGTCCCCGGACATCGTGAAGCCGGGCTGCAGCTTCCGCGACATCGTCGCGCATCGCCGCGACCTCGGCTCGTTCAAGGGCGACGTCGACGAATATTGCAGCCGGATCATCCAGACGGTGATCGTTGAAAAAGCCGCCGCGATCCACGGCTCGGACGATCGGTCGATTCAGATCTCCAGCGTGCCGGTCCCGGGCGGCGGCTGGGTCTCGACCCACGAGGACATCACCGAACGCATTCGCGACAGCGAGCGCATCGCTTACCTCGCTCACTACGACAGCCTGACGGATCTGCCGAACCGCAGCCTGTTCCGGCAGCGGCTGGAGCTCGAACTGCAGCGCAGCCAGCGCGGCGGCACCTTCGCGCTGCTGTATATCGACATCGACGAGTTCAAGAGCATCAACGACACGCTCGGGCATCCGGTCGGCGACGAACTGCTGAAGCAGGTGGCAGTGCGGCTCCGTGGCTGCGTCGATGCCGGCGACTTCGTGGCCCGCCTCGGCGGCGACGAGTTCGCCATCATCGCGGCCAGCGCCGGCGACAGCAATCGCGCCACCATCCTGGCCGAGCAGATCCATCGGGCGATCCGGACGCCGTATCAGTGTCTGGGTCATCATCTGTCCACCGATGCGTCGATCGGCATCGCCATCGCGCCCGGCGACGGCGAGGACATCGATCAGCTCGTCAAGAACGCCGACCTCGCGATGTACGGCGCCAAGGCCGGCGGCCGGCGCACCTTCCGGTTCTTCGAGCCCGAGATGGACGCCGTCGCGCGCGCCCGGCGCGAACTCGAATTCGATCTGCGCCATGCCATCGCGGGCGGCGGCTTCGAAATCCATTATCAGCCGGTGGTCGATCTGCGCACCGACGCCATCACCGGCTGCGAGGCCCTGCTGCGCTGGCGGCATCCGACCCGCGGCCTGATCTCGCCGGCCGAGTTCATTCCGATCGCCGAGGACACCGGACTGATCAATGAGATCGGCGGCTGGACGCTGGCGGCGGCCTGCGCCGAGGCGGCGCAGTGGAGCGACGACATCACCCTCGCCGTCAACATCTCGCCGGTGCAATTCCGGCAGCAGACGCTGGCGCTGCTGGTCGCCTCGGTGCTCGGATCGACCGGACTGCCGGCGCGCCGGCTCGAACTCGAAGTCACAGAAGCGGTGCTGATCCACGACGACGATGCCGCGCTGACGACGCTGAACCAGCTCCACACGCTAGGCGTCCGGATCTCGCTCGACGATTTCGGCACCGGCTATTCGTCGCTGAGCTATTTGCAGCGCTTCCCGTTCGACAAGATCAAGATCGACCGCACCTTCGTCGACAGCGTCGAAGGCACCGACACCTCCAAGGCGATCATCGAGGCCGTCGTCAACATCGCGGCGTCGCGCAACATGACCACGACCGCCGAAGGCGTCGAAACCGAGCGTCAGCGCGACATCCTGCGGGCGCTGGGCTGCACCCAGATGCAAGGCTGGCTGTTCAGCCCGGCCGTGCCTGCCCGCAAGTTCCGCACGCTGCTCGACGAGCACCGCGGCATCCGGGCCGCCTGAACGACCCCTCCGATCTGCCGAAGCTGAGCCGGGTCTTTATGCCGGCTTTATGCCCGCAGCGCTGTTTCCGCATCGCTTCCTTATGGGCCGAGGCCTAGCTGGATCGAAGCCATCACAGGAGGCTTCGATGCTCGACATTCTCATGCTCCTCGCCGGCTTCGCCTTGTTCGCCGTAACCATCGGCTACGCCTATGCGTGCGAACGGATTTGAGGAGCCATCCAATGACGTTCGACTATTTGTTCGCCGCGTCGGTCAGCGCGTTGCTGCTGATCTACCTGGTCTACGCGCTGCTGCGCCCCGAGCGATTCTAGGAGCATCGCGATGACCCTGATCGGTTGGACCCAGATCGCGCTGTTCTGCGCGATCATCGTGGCGCTGACGCCTCTGCTCGGCGCCTATCTCACCCGCGTCTTCAACGGCCAGACCACGCCCCTGTCCTTCGTGCTGCGTCCGGTCGAGGCCGGGCTGTATCGCCTTTGCGGCGTCGATCCGGAGCGCGAGCAGCACTGGCTGACCTACACGGTCGCGATGCTGCTGTTTCACGCCGCCGGCTTCGTGCTGCTCTACGGCCTGCTGCGGCTGCAAAGCGTGCTGCCGCTCAATCCCGCGGATCAGTCCGCGGTGGCGCCGGACCTCACCTTCAACACCGTGGTGTCGTTCCTCACCAACACCAACTGGCAGAACTACGGCGGCGAAACGACGATGTCGTATCTGTCGCAGATGCTCGGCCTGACGGTGCAGAACTTCCTGTCGGCCGCGACCGGCATCGTGCTGGCCGTCGCGCTGATCCGCGGCTTCGCCCGCGCGTCGGCCAACACCGTCGGGAATTTCTGGGTCGACGTCACCCGCTGCACGCTCTACGTGCTGCTGCCGCTGAGTGTGATCTTCACGCTGTTTCTGGTGTGGCAAGGCATGCCGCAGACGCTCGGCGCTTACGTCGACGCGACGACGCTCGAAGGCGGCAAGCAGTCGATCGCGCTCGGCCCGGTGGCCTCGCAGGTCGCCATCAAGATGCTCGGCACCAATGGCGGCGGCTTCTTCAACGCCAACGCCGCGCATCCGTTCGAGAACCCGACCGCGCTGTCGAACTTCGTGCAGATGCTGTCGATCTTCGCGCTCGGCGCGGCGCTCACCAACGTGTTCGGCCGCATGGTCGGCGACCAGCGCCAGGGCTGGGCGATCCTCGCCGCGATGGGCGCGCTGTTCATCGCCGGCGTCGCGGTCTGCTACTGGGCCGAGGCCAACGGCACGCAGATCCTGCAGTCGCTCGGCCTGAGCGGCGGCAACATGGAAGGCAAGGAAGTCCGCTTCGGCATCGTCGCCTCGGCGCTGTTCGCCGTGGTGACCACGGCGGCGTCCTGCGGCGCCGTCAACGCCATGCACGACAGCTTCACGGCGCTCGGCGGCATGATCCCGATCATCAACATGGAGCTCGGCGAGATCGTGATCGGCGGCGTCGGCGCCGGCCTCTACGGCATGCTGCTGTTCGTGATCGTCACCATCTTCCTGGCCGGACTGATGGTCGGCCGCACGCCCGAATATGTCGGCAAGAAAATCGAGGCCCGCGAGGTCAAGATGGCGATGCTGGCGATCCTGGTGCTGCCGCTGTTCATGCTCGGCTTCACCGCGATCGCCGTGGTGTATCCGCCGGCGGTCGCGTCGATGGCCAATGCCGGCCCGCACGGCTTCTCGGAAGTGCTGTACGCCTTCACGTCGCAGGCCGCCAATAACGGCTCGGCGTTCGGTGGCCTCACCGGCAACACGCCGTTCTACAATCTCACCGGCGCGGTGACGATGTTCTTCGGCCGGTTCTGGATGATCGTGCCGGCGATGGCGATCGCCGGGTCGCTTGCCGGCAAGCGGAAGGTCGCCGCCACCAGCGGCACCTTCCCGACGGGCGGTCCGCTGTTCGTCGGCCTGCTGGTCGGCGTCATCGTGATCGTCGGCGGCCTCACCTTCTTCCCCGCACTCGCTGTCGGCCCGATCGTCGAGCATCTCGCGATGCTGAACGGCGCCGCTTACTGATCCGGAGTCACATCCATGCAAGCCTCGAAAATAAGCAAGCGGAGCAAGGCGTCGACCATGCTCGATCCGACGATACTGCTGCCGGCGATCGGTCAGGCCTTCGTCAAGCTCGACCCGCGCACGCTGATCAAGAACCCGGTGATGTTCGTGCTCGAGATCGTCACCGCGCTCACCACCGTGCTGCTGGTGCGCGACCTCGTCACCGGCCAGGGCGACATCGGTTTCGAACTGCAGATCACGATTTGGCTGTGGTTCACGGTGCTGTTCGCCAACTTCGCCGAAGCCGTCGCCGAAGGTCGCGGCAAGGCGCAGGCCGACACGCTGCGCGCCACCCGCGCCTCGACGGTCGCCAAGCGGCTGCTGATGGACGGCAATCACGAGCTCTACGAAGGCGTCGCCGCCGAGCATCTGCAGGTCGGCGACCTGGTGCTGTGCGAAGCCGGCGACATCATCCCGGGCGACGGCGACATCGTCGAAGGCATCGCCTCGGTCAACGAAGCGGCGGTGACCGGCGAGTCCGCGCCGGTGATCCGCGAATCCGGCGGCGACCGCTCGGCGGTGACCGGCGGCACCACGGTGATCTCCGACCGGATCATCGTGAAGATCACCTCGGCGGTGGGCTCGTCGTTTCTCGACCGCATGATCAAGCTGGTCGAAGGCGCCGAGCGGCAGAAGACGCCGAACGAGATCGCGCTCAACATCCTCTTGGTCGGCCTCACCATCATCTTCGTGTTCGCCACCGTGACGATCCCTAGCTTTGCCACCTACGCCGGCGGCTCGATCTCGGTGATCGTACTGGTGGCGCTGTTCGTGACGCTGATCCCGACCACGATCGGCGCGCTCTTGTCGGCGATCGGCATCGCCGGCATGGACCGGCTGGTACGCTTCAACGTGCTGGCGATGTCCGGCCGCGCCGTCGAGGCCGCCGGCGACATCGACACGCTGCTGCTCGACAAGACCGGCACTATCACCTTTGGCAATCGCCTCGCCTCGGAGATCATCCCGGTGCCGGGTGTAAGCGACGCCGAAGCCGCCGAGGCCGCGCTGCTGGCGAGCCAGGCGGACGAGACCGCCGAGGGCCGCTCGATTGTGGCGCTGGCGCGGGAGAAGTTCGGTCTCAGCCAGGAGGCCGCGCCGGCCGACGCCCGCTTCATCGCCTTCTCGGCGACGACGCGGCTCTCCGGCGTCGATCTCGGCGCGCGTAAACTACGCAAGGGTGCGGTCGACTCGATCCTGAAGTTCGTCCGCGACGCCTCCGGCGCCGATGTCGCCGAACCGCAGGCGTTCCGCGCCGCGGTCGACCGCATCGCCCGCGCCGGCGGCACGCCGCTCGGCCTCGCCGAAGGCGACCGGCTGCTCGGCGTCATCCACCTCAAGGACGTAGTGAAGCCGGACGTCAAGGAGCGCTTCGCGGCGCTGCGGCGGATGGGCATCAAGACGGTGATGATCACCGGCGACAACCCGGTCACCGCCGCCTCGATCGCCTCGGAAGCGGGCGTCGACGATTTCATCGCCCAGGCGACACCCGAGGACAAGCTGCGCTACATCCGCACCGAGCAGGCCAACGGCCGGCTGATCGCGATGTGCGGCGACGGCACCAACGACGCCCCGGCGCTCGCCCAGGCCGACGTCGGCGTCGCGATGCAGAGCGGCACTCAGGCGGCACGCGAAGCCGGCAACATGGTCGATCTCGACTCTGATCCGACCAAGCTCATCGAGGTGGTGGGCATCGGCAAGCAGCTGCTGATGACGCGCGGCGCACTGACCACGTTCTCGATCGCCAACGACGTCGCCAAGTACTTCGCCATCATCCCGGCGATGTTCGTGGCGTTCTATCCGCAGCTCGGTGCGCTCAACGTGATGGGGCTGTCGACGCCGCAGAGCGCCATCCTGTCGGCGATCATCTTCAACGCGCTGATCATCATAGCGCTGATTCCCTTAGCGCTGAAGGGCGTGACCTATCGGCCGGTCGGCGCGGCCGCGCTGCTGCGGCGCAATCTGCTGATCTACGGCCTCGGCGGCCTGGTGCTGCCGTTCGTCGGCATCAAGGTCATCGATCTTGCGGTGACCGCTCTCCATCTCGCCTGAAAGGTGACGTCATGTTGAAAGAAATCCGCCCGGCGATCGTGTCCTTCGCGGCCCTCGCCTGCCTCACCGGCCTGATCTACCCGCTGGCCATGACCGGCCTCGCCCAGGTGCTGCTGCCGACCGAGGCCAATGGCAGCTTGATCGAAAAGGACGGCCAGGTGATCGGCTCCGCTTTGATCGGCCAGTCGTTCGCCGCGCCGACCTACTTCCACGGCCGTCCTTCGGCCACCACCGCGCCCGACCCGCAGGACGCCACCAAGACGGTACCGGCGCCCTACAACGCCGCCAACTCGATGGGCTCCAATCTCGGCCCGACCAGCAAGGCGCTGGCCGACCGGCTCAAGGACGACGTCGCGGCGCTTCAGAAGGAAAATCCCGGCCAGCCGGTGCCGGTCGATCTCGTCACCACCTCGGCCAGCGGCCTCGACCCCGACATCTCGCCGGAAGCGGCGCTGTTCCAGGTGCCGCGCGTCGCCAAGGCCCGCAACCTGCCGGAGGCCGCGCTGCGGGCGCTGGTGGAGCAGCAGAGCAGCGGCCGCGACCTCGGCCTGCTCGGCGAACCGCGCGTCAACGTACTGAAATTAAACCTCGCTCTGGATAGACTGCGGGCTCCGAAGCAATCGGGATCCTGATTTGGCGACCTCGACCGTCACCACGCGTGCCTCGCCCGACGCCCTGCTGGCGCTCGCCAGCAAGGAGGGGCGCGGCCGGCTGAAGATCTTCGTCGGCGCCGCCCCCGGCGTCGGCAAGACCTACGCGATGCTGTCGGCGGCGCGCAGCGAACTGAGCGGCGGCCGCGACGTGGTGGCGGGACTTATCGAGACCCACGGCCGGCTCGAAACCGAGCAATTGCTGCAGGGCCTCGAACTCCTCGCGCGCCGCCCGATCGTGTATCGCAACCGGGTGATGCGCGAATTCGATCTCGACGGCGCGCTGGCGCGGCGGCCGAGCCTGCTGCTGGTCGACGAATACGCCCACACCAACGTTCCGGGCAGCCGGCATCCCAAGCGCTGGCAGGACATCGACGAACTGCTCGCCGCCGGCATCGACGTCTGGAGCACGCTCAACATCCAGCACCTCGAAAGCCTCAACGACGTCGTGCTGAAGATCAGCAAAATTCGGGTGCGCGAGACCGTGCCCGACAAGGCGTTCGACCGCGCCGACGAAATCGTGCTGGTCGACCTGCCGCCGGACGAGCTGTTGCAGCGGCTGGCGCAGGGCAAGGTCTATGTCCAGGACACCGCCGCCCGCGCGGTCGAGAGCTTCTTCAAACCGCAAAATCTGACCGCGCTGCGCGAACTGGCGATGCGCCGCGCCGCCGAGCGGGTCGACGCCGCGCTGGTCGAGCGGATGCAGGCGCACGCCATCGAGGGGCCGTGGGCGGCGGGCGAGCGCATCCTCGCCTGCGTCGGGCCGGACAGCGGCTCGCCTGGCGTGGTGCGCACCGCCAAGCGGCTCGCAGACCTGATGGACGCACCGTGGATCGCCGTCACGGTCGAGCGCTCAGGCGTCAATCCGGACACTGCTGCGCGAAAACAGATCGACGAGGCGCTGAAGCTGGCCGAGAGCCTCGGCGCCGAGATCCACACGCTGACCGGAGCCGATATCCCGGACGAGCTGCTGCGCTTCGCGCGGTTCGAGAACGTCACCCAGATCGTGATCGGGCGACCGCGCGACACCACGTGGCGGCGGATGCTGTCGCGCTCGCTGCCGCAACAGCTGATGCAGCGCTCCAGCGACATTGCCGTGCATCTGGTGCCGATCCATACGGAGACCGGCGAGCGTCCGAAGCGTTCGCTCGCGGCGCGCTTCGAGGCCTCGACGCCGGCGCATTTCCTCTACGCCGCCATGGCGGTCGCAGGCGCCGTGCTGGTCAGCAAGGGTGTCGGCCAGATCATTCCGGCCGCCAATCTATCCGTCGTATTTCTGATGGCGGTGCTGTTCAGCGCCGTGAAGTCGGGCGTGTGGCCGGCGATCTTCGCCTCGGTGCTGTCGTTCCTCGCCTACAATTTCTTCTTCATCGCACCGCTCTACACTTTCACCATCGCCGAGCCCTACGAACTGCTGGCGCTGCTGGTGTACTTGGTGGTCGCCTTCGTGGCCGCGACGCTCGCCGGCCGGCTGCGCGAGCAGGCGCGGATTTCCGCCGGCCGCGTCCGCGCGATGCGGCGGCTGTACGAGTTCACGCGGCGGTTGTCGGGCCTCGCCACCAGCGACGACATTGCGGAGGGCGCCGCCAGCGAGATCCACGCCAGCCTCGGCCGGCCGGTGATGGTGCTGCTGCCGCGCGGCGACGATCTGGCGCTCGCCGCCGCCTGGCCGCCGGAAGACGCGCTCGACGAAGCCGCCATGACGGCGGCGCGCTGGGCCTTCACGCATAACGAGCCGGCCGGATTCGAGACCGGCACGCTGCCGATCGTGCCGTGGCGCTTCGTGCCGGCGCGCACCGGGACCACGACCTACGGCGTGATCGGCGTGATGCAGCACAAGGACAGCCCGGCTCTCGACGCCGAAGCGCAGGCGCTGCTCGATACGCTCACCGAACAGACCGCCGCCGCGCTGGAGCGCGCCGCGCTGACCCGCGACATGGTGAGCGCCCGCACCGCGACCGAAACCGAGCGCGTCCGTAACACGCTGCTAGCCTCGATCTCGCACGACTTCCGCACGCCGCTGTCGTCGATCCTCGGCTCGGCCACGAGTCTGTCCACCTACGGCGACAAGCTCGACGACGCGGCGACGCGCGACCTGCTCGCCAACATCCGCGAAGAGGCCGAAGGCCTCGACGAGATGGTGCGCAACCTGTTGTCGATCACCCGGATCGAATCCGGCGCGCTCGAACTGCGCC
>NZ_JBMDXE010000279.1:0-12716 GCF_048594845.1 Rhodopseudomonas sp.
GGTGGTCATCACGATCGGGCGGGCGCGCTTCTGGCCGGCGTCGATGATCGCCTCTTCGCGGCTTTTGCCGGCGCGGATCGCCTCCAGCGCGAATTCGACCAGCATGATGGCGTTCTTGGTGACGATGCCCATCAGCATCAAGATGCCGATCCACACCGGCGTGGTGAGCTGTTTGCCGGTGATCAGCAGCGCGCCGATCGCGCCGCCGATCGACAGCGGCAGCGAGAACAGGATGGTGATCGGCTGCAGGAAGGTGCCGAACAGCAGCACCAGCACCGCGTAGACCATCATCAGCCCGCCTGTGATCGCGGTGGCGAAGCCGTCGGACAGTTCGGCAAGACTCTCGGCGTCGCCGGACGGGCTGACACGGACGCCCTTCGGCAGCGACTTCATCACCGGCAGATCCTTGATCTGCTTCTGCGCGTCGCCGAGCGCGGCGTTGCCGACGAGATCGGCCGCGACGGTCGCCTGCCGCTCGCGGTCGTAGCGATTGATACTGGTCGGGCCCTGGTCGAACTTGACGTCAGCCACCACCGACAGCGGCACCGAGCCGCGGCCGCCGAAGATCGGCACCTGCAATTGCTCCAGCGTCGGCAGGTCGCCGCGCGCGCTGTCCTCGAGCTGGACGCGGATCGGCACCAGCCGGTCTCCGGCGTCGAACTTCGCCAGCGCCGGTCCGACGTCGCCGATCGTGGCGACGCGGATGGTCTCGGACAGGCTCTCGGTCGAGACGCCGAGCCGTGCGGCGAGATCGGCGCGCGGCACGACGCGCAGTTCGGGGCGATCCAGCGATGTTTCCGAGATCACGTTGGAGACGATCGGGATGCGCTTCATCTGCGCCGCCAGCTCCTGGGCGACGTTGTTGACGATGTTGCTGTCGGCGCCGGTCACGACCAGTGCGATCGCCCGCAGGCCGTTCTCGTCGAGGAACCAGTAGCGGATGTCCGGGACCAGATCGAGATCCTTGCTGATCGCCAGTTCGAGCTCGCGCTGGGTGAGCTTGCGGTCGCCCTTGGGCGTGTAGTTGATGATCAGCGAGGCGCGCCGCACCTCGTGGATGCCGGGCGGCACCCGACCGCCGTCGACGAACACGCTGCGCACCTCCGGCCGCTTGCGCAGCAGCGAGACGATGCGCTCGGTGGTCTTCTCGGTGGTGCCGATCTGGGTGCCGGGCGGCAGCTCCATCGCCATCACCGAGCGCGCGGTGTCCTGCGCCGGCAGGAAGCCCTGCGGCAGCAGCACGATGCTCCAGATCGACAGCACGAAGATCGCGAGCCCGATCAGCACCGTGACGTAATGATGCCGCACCGACCAGGTGACCAGCCGCGTATAGGCCCGCAACACGCGGCCCGGCGGCTTCTCCTCGTGCGGCGCGTCCTTGAGGAAGTAAGCGGCCAGCACCGGCGTGACGAACCGCGCCGCCAAGAGCGAGAAGAACACCTGTACCGACACGGTGATGCCGAACTGCTTGAAGAACTGCCCGGCGATGCCCGACATGAAGCTGGCCGGCGCAAAGATCGCGATGATGGTCAGCGAAATCGCGATCACCGCCAGCCCGATCTCGTCGGCGGCTTCGATCGCCGCCTCGTAGGGCGACTTGCCCATCCGCATATGGCGGACGATGTTCTCGATCTCGACGATGGCGTCGTCGACCAGAATGCCGGTCGACAGCGTGATGGCGAGAAAGCTGACGAGATTGAGCGAGAACCCGAGCATGTCCATCGCCCAGAACGCCGGGAAGATCGACAGCGGCAGCGAGATCGCCGCGATGATGGTGGCGCGCAAATCGCGCAGGAACAGGAACACCACGATCACGGCGAGAATCGCGCCCTCGAACAGCGTCGAGATCGCGGCTTCGTAGTTGCCTTTGGTGTAGTCGACCGAGGTGTCGATCAGCTTGAGGTCGACATCCGGGTTGGAGGCCTTGAGCGCGTCGATCCGCTTCTGCACCGCTTCGGCGACGACGACGTCGCTGGCGCCCTTGGAGCGCTTGATGCCGAGCGCCACCACCGGTTCGCCGTTGACGCGCGCGAAGGTGCGGCGGTCCGCGATGGTGTCCGTGACGGTGCCGAGATCGTCGAGACGAATTTCGCCGCCGGACGGCAGGCTGATCATCGTGCCGGCGAGATCGTTCAGCGTTTTCGCGCCGGCCAGCGTGCGGATCGCCTGATCGTTCTTGCCGATCTCGGCGCGGCCGCCGGCGAGGTCGACATTGGTGCCGCGCAGCCGCCGCGACACGTCGAGCGCGGTGAGGCCGGCGGCCTTCAGCCGGTCGGGATCGAGCGAGACCAGAATCTCGCGCTCGACGCCGCCGATGCGCTCGACCTGCGCGACGCCGCGCACGCCCTGCAGCGCGCGTTTGACGACGTCGTCGACGAACCAGGACAGCTGCTCCGGCGTCTTGCCGGGGGAGATCGCCGCATAGGTGACGATCGGCAGGCCGATGACGTCGACGCGCTGGATCAGCGGCTCGTTGACGTTCTGCGGCAGGTTGGCGCGCACCCGCGTCACCGCGTCCTTGATGTCGTTGAGGGCGCGGTCGGTGTTGGTCTCCAGCGCGAACTGGATGGTGGTGACCGACAGCCCATCAGTGACCGAGGAGGCGATATGGCGCACGCCCTCGACGCCGGAGACGCCGTCCTCGATGGTCTTGGTGACCTGCGCTTCGAGCTCGGCCGGCGCCGCGCCGAACTGCGCGACCGCGACCGACACCACCGGGATGTCGGCGCTCGGCAGCCGGGTGATCGCCAGCTTGGTGAAGCTGATCCAGCCCAGCGCCAAGAGGATGATCGAGAACACGATCGAGGGCAGCGGATGCCGGATCGACCAGGAGGAAACGTTGAGGCCCATTTAGCGCACCCGCGATCGGTCGAATTCGTCCTGGACAACCGGCTTGATCAGATCGCCGTCGTGCAGCGAGGTGCCGGCATCGGCGACGACGAACTCGCCTTCGCGGACGCCTTCGAGCACTTCGATGCTGCTGTCCGACACCAGCCCGACCTTGACGCGGCGGGTCTCGACGGTGTTGCCCTTCACCACCTGCACCTTGAGGTGATCGACCGCCTGGCGCGGGATCGCGACGCCGCAGCTGCGCCGCGCGTCGATCGTCGCCTTCACGAACAGGCCGACGCGCAGCGCCGGCGAATTGGTGACGGAGATGCGGACCTTGCCGAGCTGGGTCTTGCGGTCGATCTGCGGCGCCACCAGCCGCACCTTGCCGACCAGATCAGAGCCTCCGTCAAAGCCGATCCGCGCCGGCGCACCCGGCGTCACCTTCAGCGCCTGAATGCTCGGCACCTCGGCCTCGACCTCGAGTTCGTTGCCAACCGCGATCTTTGCCACCGGACCGGCAAGCGGCGACGCCGGGGCCCCGACCGCGGTGCGAAGTTCGGTGATCAATCCGGCCGCCGGCGCGCGCAGCGACCGCGCGCCGGTCGCGCCGACCGTCCGGACCAGTTCTTGATTGTCGGTGACGACATCGCCTTCGCGGACCAGCACCTCGGTGACCTTACCCTCAGTGTCGGCGATCACCACCGCTTCCTTACGCGGCACCACAAAGCCGGTGACGCGCACCATGTCGGAGAAGCAGGCATTGGTGGCCTTCGCCACCGTGACCTGCACGCCGCTCGGCGGCGGTTCGGCCTTCTCGGCGGCGAGTGTGGGAGCGAGGCCCGCGATGCTGGCGAAGCTGATCAGCACGGTGCAGGTCACGACGTACATCGCAGCCCGCGACCGTCTCGGCCGCAGCGCCGACGTCCGAGCCGTTCGTGCGCCGATCTCGATCCACATCTTGGTCATCGGCGTACTCGGGTCATCGGCCTGCTTCGTAAAATCTCAATGAAAGGGGCGCCGCACCTTGGGGCGTTCGATGCGCCGCCAAACCGCTCATGGCGCAGCGGAAATCTACACACGGCAATCCCACGGCAAAAGGGCTAAAGCGGTCGGCCGGCGGCTTGGCGCTGGGCCGCAGCGGTCACCCCACACGACCGCCGTCATCCCCCGCGAATGCGGGGGACCCAGTATTCCAGAGCGCCTGCCGCACGCGCACGGACGATCAGCGCACGCTCTGGGATACTGGGTAGCCCGGACAGGCCGGGCGATGACCGCAGCAATAGTGGAAACGCCCTCGATCAGATCCGGTCACTTCGCCGCAGTCGTCTGGCTGGTCATGTTGACGACCTGCACGCGGCGGTTGGCGGGGGCGGCGGGGTTTGCGGCATCCTTCGGCTTGCTCTTGCCGTAGCCGACGGTGACGAGATCGCTGCCGGCGATGCCGAACTTCTCGACCAGCGTGCGCTTGATCGTATCGGCGCGGCGCTCGGAGAGATCCTGATTATAGGCTTCGCTGCCGATGCTGTCGGTGTGCCCGGCGACCACGAAGGTCGAGCCCTTCAGATCCGGATTCGACAGCGCCTTGCCGAGCGCCTCGACCGCAGGCGCGGCCTTGCGGCTGATATTGGCGGAGTTGTAGTCGAAGGTGATTTCGAGATCGATCGCCGGCTTGTCCTTCGCCAGCGTGGCGATCTGCTCGCGCTCGCCGAGCGAGAGCGAGCGGGAAGGCCGGTTGCGCAGCGTATCGACGAACTGCCGTTCGGTGGGATCGGCTGGGCGCGGGGCTGACAGGCTGCGCGTCAGCGGCTTCTTCGGCGCAAGCGCGCGCAGGATCTGGTCCTCGGTCGCATCATCAGCCGCGGCGGCGATGCCGGCGGCCAGTGCCAGAGCGCCGATGGCGAGGATGGTGCGGGCAAGCACGAAGCTGGGTGTGGTCGACATGGCGATACCTCTGTGTCGTTCGGCGCTGCCTGCAGCCAGTTCCGTGGCCGGTCAGATCGTCTCGACTCGTCGTCGCTGCCGGGGCGGATGAGGTTCAATGCTGGCCAGGCCGCGCCGCCGTCATTCCACCCCGTAGCCGGCGTATTCCTTGACGATATTCGGGTCCAATCCCTTGGCTGTATTGATATCGATCTCGCCTTCCGACTTCAGGCCGAGCCGTTGCCGCGCAAGGCCCCGTCCATACAGCGACGAGGTCAGCCGCGGATTGATCTTCAGCGCGGCGTCGAAGTCGGCGACCGCATTCTTGAACTGGCCGTTCTTCAGGTTGAGCAGACCGCGGCTGTCGAGCGCATCGACGAAGTTCGGCCGTAGCCGCAGCGCCTCGTTGCAGTCCTTGAGTGCTCCGGGCAGTTCATTGATGACGGTGCGGACCCAGCAACGGTTGTTGTAGGCCTCGACGTCGCGTGGGTTGAGCCGGATCGCGTCGTCGAAATCCTTGATAGCCGACCAATACGCGCCCTTGCTGGCATAGACCTGACCACGCCGATAGAACGCGTTGGCGTCGCCCGGATTTTCGTCGATCCGGTTGCTGAGGTTCTGCACCGTCGGGTCGTCACGCAGCGCCAGCCGGACCTTCTCGTCGTCCTGTTTGGGATCGGAGGGGGCGGCGCCGAGCTCTTTCGACAGCGCGTTCGGCACATCGACCGGCTGAGGCAGATCGATCTGTTTGGCGAGATCGGCGGGCTTGCCGGGCTCAGCTGCCGCGGGCGCCGCGGGCTTGGCGTCGGTGGCCGGAGCAACTGCGGGTTTGGGCGCAGCGCTGTCGGCGGCGGCTTGTGCCGCGGCAGGCACGAAGGCGAAATCGTCCGCCAGCGATGAAGAGATCCACGGCACCTGCTCGCTGCGCGACGCACGGGTGACGCCGACGCGGGTGCGGTTGAGCGCCTCCTCGGCGCCGAGGCCGGGGACGCGGATTTCCTTCAGTAGTTCGGTGACGAACAGGCTGCGGTCGCCGCCATTGTCGCCCACCACCGAACTCAGTGCGGCGGAGTACATCACCAGCGAATTGCCGGGCGCGATGATCGGCGCAAGACCGGCCGAGAAGCTGCGGAACCGACGCTCGAACGGATTGCGCCGCGAGGCGTCGATCAGCGCGATCTTGACGGTGGCGCCGCGGCTGTTGAGCTCGCCCAGCACGGTCTCGAGACTGACGCCGTCGCGGCGCACGTCCGGCTCGGTCCATATCTGTGCATCGACCGGGATCATGTAGCTCTGCCGGCCGGACTGGATGCCGTAGCCGCTGAAGAACACCAGCGCGACCGAACCCGGCTTGGTGCGCGCATAAAGCTTATCGAACGCGCGGCGCATGGCATCGCCGCTGAGATTCTCGCCGACATCGACGTCAAAGCCCTGCCGCTTCAACTCATCGGCGAGATCGCGCGCGTCGTTGACCGGTTGCTTCAGCGGCTTCTCGGCGTCCGGATATTTGGCGTTGCCGATCACCAGCGCGACGCGGGCGCCGCGATCGCCGGCAGCCATCGCGGCAATCGGGGACGCCATCAGCAGAGTGAGGACGATGAGCAACGCACTTCGCAGCTTCATGCAACGCCGGTCCTTGCAGGGTGGCCGAGCCGGGCGAAGCCGGCGGCAATCCGAGTCTGATCGACGCCTTTCATAAGATCAACCGGCCGAACTCGCCACTGTCGCTTGGGTCGCAGCACGGGGAGGATAGGTTCGCTCGCGACGAGTCGTTCCACCCGGGTGCTCCATCAGCCGACCGATACCTTCTGCTTGACCGCCATCGCATCATCGTGGCCGTGGCTTGCCTGGATCAAATCGAGATGCCGCTCGATCTTGCCCAGCGCCTCCGCGAGGCCGTCGCGCTCCCGCGCCGACAGGCACGACAGGATCTCCTGCTCCCGGCGCTTCAGCCGCGGCACCAGCTCTTGATACAGTGCGCGGCCTTTCGGCGTAAGCTGCAGCCGCAATTCGCGGCGATCCTCTTCGTTTTCGACGCGTTCGATCAGCTCGCGCTCCAGCAGTGCATTCACCGCACGGCTGATGGTCGATTTGTGCGTGCGGGTGCACTGCGCAATGAACTGCGCCGTGCAGGCATCGTCGCGAAAGCCGAGCGTGGCGATGATGCGCCAGCCCGGAATGTCGAGGCCGTAGCGCTGCTGATACTCCACTGCCAACGCCGTGCTGACTTCGGCGGCCAGCCGGTTGAGCCGAAACGGCAGGAAGGAGAACAGATCGAGCTTCACCAAAATTTTCCTCGCGGACCGGGTTGCGCCTCGACGCGGCACCGGCTTAGATGGTTGCAAATGAAACTATCATGCGGGAGGAAGTCTTGACCAGCACTTTGCCGGGCCGCTCGAGCCGAAAAGGCTGAGCTTGATGTCGCGCGAGGGGTTCCAGTTCGGTTACCGCCGCCATCCGGATCAGGACCGCGTCGGCGAACCGGCGCGTCATCCCGTCGTGATCGTCGGGGCCGGGCCGGTCGGTCTGTCGCTGGCGATCGATCTGGCGCAGCGCGGCCAGGCCGTCGTGCTGCTCGACGACGCCGACCGGATCGGCGAGGGCTCGCGCGCGATCTGTTTCTCCAAGCGCTCGCTGGAAGTCTGGGATCGGCTCGGCGTCGGCTCGCGGATGGTCGAGAAGGGCGTGGTCTGGCAGGTCGGCAAAGTATTTCGCCGCGACGAGATGGTCTACCGCTTCGACCTGCTGCCCGAGACCGGCCACAAGATGCCGGCTTTCATCAATCTGCAGCAATACTACGCGGAAGCCTTCCTGGTGGATCGGGTGCAGGAGTTGCCCCAGATTGATCTGCGCTGGCGCAACAAGGTCACCGCACTCGCGCAGCACAACGATCACGCGGTGCTGACGATTGACACTCCAGACGGCGCTTATCGGCTCGCCGCCGACTACGTAGTTGCCTGCGATGGCGCGCGCTCAGCCTTGCGCAGTCTGGTCGGCGCGGAGTTCGCGGGCGAAGTGTTCGAGGATCAGTTCCTGATCGCCGACGTCAAGATGACGGCGGAGTTTCCGACCGAGCGCTGGTTCTGGTTCGATCCGCCGTTCCATTCCGGCCAGTCGGCGCTGTTGCATCGCCAGCCGGACGACGTCTGGCGGATTGATCTGCAGATCGGCGCTGATGCGGATGCGGCGGTCGAGCGGCTGCCAGAGAATGTCCGGCCACGGATCGAGCGGATGCTCGGCCATGGTGATTTTTCGTTCGAGTGGATCTCGGTCTACAAATTCCAGTGCCGCCGGATGCAGCGCTTCCTGCACGAGCGGGTGATCTTCGCCGGCGACTCTGCGCATCAGGTCTCGCCGTTTGGCGCGCGCGGCGCCAATTCAGGTCTGGAGGACAGCGAGAACCTCGCCTGGAAGCTGGCGCTGGTGCTGCGCGGCGATGCACCTTCGAGTTTGCTGGAGAGTTACGAGGCCGAGCGTAGTCAGGCCGCCGACGATAACATCCGCCACTCCACGCGCTCGACCGATTTCATCGCGCCGCATTCGAAGCAGGAACGGCGGCTGCGCGACGCGGTGCTGGCGCTCGCCCAGGACGTCGATTTCGCCAAGCGCATGGTCAATGCCGGAAGGTTGTCGACGCCGTCGGTGTATGACAGCCCGCTGTCCACGCCCGATGCTGATCCATGGTCCGCCGGTCCCCGCCCGGGCGCCGCGCTGATCGATGCGCCGCTGCGCACGGCGGACGGCGAGCCGCTGTTTCTCACCGACGCGTTCACACAGGCCGGCCGCAACTTCGTCCTGCTCGAAAGCGCTAACGGCCTCAGCGCGCCGTTGCCCGCCGGCGTGGCTCATCTCCGCATAGGCGGCGACGCGCCGCTGCGCGACGAGCAGGGCGACTTCGCGCAACGCTACGACGCTGCGCCCGGCTCGGCCTATCTGCTCCGCCCCGACGGCTACGTCGCCGCCCGCTTCCGGCATCCGACGGCGGCGGCGATCGAAGCCGCACTAGCGCGGGCGAGCGGGAGGGCCGTGTCGTGAGCGCCGCGCTGTCGACGACCAGCAATTTGCCCGATCCGGACGCCGCCTACCGGCTGATCGTCGAGGCGCATCGCGGCATCAGCGACGAGCAAAGTGCGGCGCTCGACGCCGCGTTGGTGCTGATCCTCGCCAACCACATCGGCGACCTGGCCGTGCTCCGGGACGCCGTAACGTTGGCGAAGCGGCGGGTGGTGGATGAAGCGCAGGCGACGACGTGAGGAGGCTAACTCTGACGAGGTCGGCTTCGGGCAATGCCTCCAAGTTCGTCATTCCGGGGCGCGCGAAGCGCGAACCCGGAATCCATAACCCCCGCCGGGAGTATGGATTCCGGGCCTGCGCCCAAAGAGGGGCGCATCCCGGAATGACGAACTCAAAGACTGGTCCGTCAATCAAAGTAATCAATCACACTATCGACCAACACTAAGGACCACACATGGCCAAGGGTTTCGCTTCCACCACCGACCTCGCCGAGAAGAAGGTGACGTTCTCCGAGATCGGGCCCGATCTCTACGCCTTCACCGCAGAGGGCGATCCGAATTCGGCGGTGATCGTCGGCGAAGACGGCTGCTTGGTGTTCGACGCGCAGGCGACGCCTGCGATGGCGGGCAAGGTGATCGAGCGCGTTCGGACCGTCACCGACAAGCCGATCAAATACGTGGTGCTGTCGCATTATCACGCGGTGCGCGTGCTCGGCGCCTCGGCCTACGGCGCCGAAGGCATCGTCGCTTCGCAGGAAACCTATCGGCTGATCGAGGAACGCGGCCAGCAGGATTGGGATTCCGAATACGGGCGCTTCCCGCGGCTGTTTCAGGACGCCGAAAGCATCCCGGGCCTGACCTGGCCGACACTGGCGTTCGACGGCGAGATGTCGATATATCTCGGCAAGCGCGAAGTGCGGCTGATGCAGCTCGGCGCCGGGCATACGTCGGGCGACATCGTCGCCTGGGTGCCGGACGCCGAGGTGATGTTCACCGGCGATCTCGTCGAGTATCACTCGGCCTGTTATTGCGGCGACGCTTACTTGCGGGAATGGCCGGCGACGCTGAACGAGATCCGCGACTTCAACCCGAAGGCGATCGCTCCCGGCCGGGGCGACGCCTTGCAGGGGCTGGAGACGACGCGCGAGGCGATCGCGATGACGCGCGATTTCGTCGGCACGCTGTATGGCGCCGCGGAAATCTCAGTCGCCAAGGGCCGCAGCCTCAAAGAGACCTGGGACGCGACGCGCGAGAAGATGGACCCGAAGTTTTCCAGCTTCGCCATCTACGAGCACTGCCTGCCGTTCAACGTCTCGCGCGCTTTCGACGAAGCCTCGGGCATCGACGATCCGGTGATCTGGACCGCCGAGCGCGATCGCGAAATGTGGGCTGCCCTGCAGGGCGGCTGATATCACTCACCGTCCCGGCGCGCCGGGAGCATCCCAGACCGATCGGAGGATGACATGAACATCAATGCCGCACCGCAGATCCTCGGCCACGGGTCGCAGGGCATCACGCCCGGCTACATGTCGGGTTTCGGCAATTCGTTCGAGACCGAGGCGCTGCCCGGCGCGCTGCCGATCGGCCGCAACTCACCGCAGCGCGCGGCCTATGGTCTCTATGCGGAGCAGCTCTCCGGCTCGCCGTTCACGGCGCCGCGCGGCGCCAATGAGCGATCGTGGCTGTATCGGATCCGGCCATCGGTGAAGCACTCCGGCCGCTTCGCCAAAGCGGATAGTGGGTTGTGGCGCTCGGCGCCGTGCTTCGAGCACGACATGCCGATCGCGCAGCTGCGTTGGGATGCGCCGCCGATGCCGCAGGAGGACCTGACCTTCCTGCAGGGCGTGCGAACGATGACCACCGCCGGCGACGTCAACACCCAGGCCGGCATGGCGACGCATATGTATCTGATCACCAAATCGATGGTCGATCAGCACTTCTACGACGCCGACGGCGAGCTGATGTTCGTGCCGCAGCAGGGCAGCCTGCGGCTGGTCACCGAATTCGGCATCATCACCATCGAGCCCGCCGAGATCGCCGTGATCCCGCGCGGCGTCAAGTTCCGGGTCGAGCTGGTCGATGGCCCGGCGCGCGGCTATCTGTGCGAGAACTACGGCGGCGCCTTCACGCTGCCGGAGCGCGGGCCCATCGGCGCCAATTGTCTGGCCAATTCGCGCGACTTCCTGACCCCGGTCGCCGCTTATGAAGAGAAGGACACGGCGACCGAGCTCTATGTGAAATGGGGCGGGTCGATGTACAGCACGAAGCTGCCGCATTCGCCGATCGACGTCGTCGCCTGGCACGGCAACTACGCGCCCTACAAATACGACCTGCGCACTTATTCGCCGGTCGGCGCGATCGGCTTCGACCATCCCGATCCGTCGATCTTCACCGTGCTGACCTCGCCATCGGAAACGCCCGGCACCGCCAATATCGACTTCGTGATCTTCCCGGAGCGCTGGATGGTGGCGGAGAACACGTTCCGGCCGCCGTGGTATCACATGAACATCATGTCGGAGTTCATGGGGCTGATCTACGGCGTGTACGACGCCAAGCCACAGGGCTTCGTGCCCGGCGGCGCGTCGTTGCACAATATGATGCTGCCGCACGGGCCGGATCGCGAGGCGTTCGATCATGCGTCGAACGGCGAGCTGAAGCCGGTGAAGCTGACCGGCACGCTGGCCTTCATGTTCGAGACCCGGTATCCGCAGCGCGTCACCGAATATGCGGCGAGCGCCGGCACGCTCCAGGACGACTACGCCGATTGCTGGCGCGGTCTGGACAAGCGCTTCGATCCGACACGGCCATGACGCACAGTGCTTCGCGGGACGAGCATGACGGCGCCGTACTATACGGCTACTTCCGCTCGTCCGCCGCCTACCGGGTCCGCATCGCGCTGAACCTGAAGGGCCTCGCCGTCGCCGAGCGCTACGTGCACCTGCGCAACGGCGAGCAAAACCTTGAAGCCTATCGCTGGATCAATCCGGCCGGGCTGGTGCCGTATTGGCGCGAGGGTGATTTCGACCTCGCTCAGTCGCTGGCGATCATCGAGTATCTCGACGAGACCCATCCCGAGCCGCCGCTGCTGCCGAAGGATGCCAAGGCCCGCGCGATCGTCCGCGAAATCGCCTATGCGGTCTGCTGCGACATCCATCCGATCGGCAATCTGCGCATCCTGAAGCGGCTCACCGAACTCGGCGTCGACGAGATCGAACGCGCACGCTGGTCGAAAGATTGGATCGAGCAAGGCTTCGCGGCGATCGAGGCGCGGCTGGCGCAGACGCCGGGGCCGTTCGCCTATGGCGACCAGCCGACGCTCGCCGATCTCTGCCTCGTCCCGCAAATCTTCAACGCCCGCCGCTTCGACGCCGACCTCGCCCCCTTCGAACGCATCCGCCAGATCGAGGCGGAGGCGATGAAGGTCGAGGCTTTCGTGGCGGCTGAGCCGGGACGACAGCCGGATGCGGAGTAAGTTGGCAGCCTCTGAGGTGAACGCCTCCCTCACGACGGCCGGAAGGGCATTGCTTTCGGACACGTGCGGCCGCAGCGCGCGTCACCCTCCCCTGGAAGGAGAGGGGCGCTCGCGTCAGCGAGCGGGGTGGGGTGGCGAAGAGTTCATCCGCTGCGCTCGCGGCTCACCCCACCCCGGCACGCACCGCGCTCCGCGCGCTACATGCCGACCCTCCCCCTCCAGGGGAGGGTGAAGAGAGCTCAACGACCGACCGCAACGTTCAACGTCTCTAGGACTCCTCATGCATCCCAACGATCCGCGTCTGCGCTCCTTCATCGATGTGAAGGCTGACTGCGATTTTCCGATTCAGAACCTGCCGTATGGCGTGTTCTCCACCGCGAGCAACTCTTCGCTGCGCGTCGGCGTTGCGATCGGAGAGTTCGTGCTCGATCTCGCCGCCTTGCAGAGCGCCAAGCTGCTCGACCTGCCGGAGGGCATCT
>NZ_JBMDXE010000028.1:0-10073 GCF_048594845.1 Rhodopseudomonas sp.
TGACGCGCACCAGGAAGGTCACCGCTTCCTTGCCGTCGATCACGCGGTGATCGTAGCTCAGCGCCAGATACATCATCGGGCGGACTTCGATCTTGCCGCCGACGACCACCGGGCGCTCCTGGATCTTGTGCATGCCGAGAATGCCGGACTGCGGCGCGTTCAGGATCGGCGTCGACATCAGCGAGCCATACACACCGCCATTGGAAATGGTGAACGTGCCGCCCTGCATCTCTTCGATCTTGAGCTGACCGTCACGGGCGCGCCGGCCGAAGTCGGAGATCGAGGTTTCGATTTCGGCGATCGACTTGGTGTCGCAGTCGCGCACCACCGGCACCACCAGGCCCTTGTCGGTGCCGACCGCGACGCCGACGTGATAGTAGTTCTTGTAGATCAGGTCGCTGCCGTCAATCTCGGCGTTGACGGCCGGGATGTCCTTCAGCGCCTGCACGCAGGCCTTGGTGAAGAAGCCCATGAAGCCGAGCTTGGCGCCGTGCTTCTTCTCGAACACATCCTTGTACTGCGCGCGCAGCGCCATGACGTTGGTCATGTCGACCTCGTTGAAGGTCGTCAGCATCGCAGCGGTGTTCTGAACTTCCTTGAGCCGGCGCGCGATGGTCTGGCGCAGCCGGGTCATCTTGACGCGCTCTTCGCGCGCGGCATCGTCGGCCGGCGACGGCGCGCGGACCTGCACGGCGGCGGCGGGCTGGCTGACCGGCGTCGGAGCGGAGGCGGCCTTCTCGATCGCCGCCAGCATGTCGCCCTTGGTGACGCGGCCGTCCTTGCCGGAGCCCGGCACGGTCGAAGCATCAACGCCGCTCTCGGCCGAGAGACGACGCACCGACGGAGCCTGCGGTGCATCGGCCGGCGGCGCCTTGGCGGCAGCCGGGGCCGCGGGAGCGGCGGCCGGAGAAGGCGCAGCCGCGGGGGGCGCGGCCTTGGCGGGCGCCGGTGTGGCCGCAGCCGGCTTGGCGGCACCGCCGCCCTCCGAGATCTGGCCGAGCAGCGCGCCGACCGCGACGGTCTCGCCGTCCTTGGCCACGATCTCGCCGAGCGTGCCGGCGGAGGGCGCCGGCACTTCGATGGTCACCTTGTCGGTTTCGAGTTCGACCAACGGTTCGTCCACCGCCACCGCATCGCCCGGCTTCTTGAACCAGCGGCCGATCGTCGCCTCGGTCACCGATTCGCCGAGGGTCGGAACGCGAATATCAGTCATCGTTTGTTTTCCTCTTGCGGCGCGGCGGCTTGGTGCCGGCGCCAGCCCATGAATCCGTACTCAGGAATTACGAAGGGTCGCCGTGCCGGCGACCCTCACGCGTCTCAGCGCAGCGCCTCGTCGAGGAACGCCTTGAGCTGGGCGACATGCTTCGACATCAGGCCGGTCGCGGTAGCGGCCGAAGCCGGACGGCCGACATAGCGCGGACGACGGTTGGTCGCGCCGGCCTGGTTCTGCACCCACTCCAGATACGGCTCGATGAAGTGCCAACCACCCATGTTGCGCGGTTCTTCCTGGCACCACACCAACTCGGCGTCCTTGAACCGCGACATCTCGTGCACCAGCGTCTTCAGCGGCACCGGATAGAGCTGCTCGACGCGGAGCAGATAGATGTCGTCGACGCCGCGCTTCTCACGCTCCTCGTAGAGGTCGTAATAGACCTTGCCCGAGCAGACCACGACACGGCGGATCTTGGCGTCCGGCACGAGCTTGATCTTCTCGTCCGGCAAGGTCTGGGCGTCGTCGAGCAGCACGCGGTGGAAGCTGGTGCCGGGGCCGAGTTCGTCGAGTCGCGACACCGCCCGCTTGTGGCGGAGCAGCGACTTCGGCGTCATCACGATCAGCGGCTTGCGGATCTCGCGCTTGAGCTGCCGTCGGAGCGCATGGAAGTAGTTCGCCGGCGTGGTCGGATGCACCACCTGCATGTTGTCTTCGGCGCACATCTGCAGGAAGCGCTCGAGGCGAGCGGAGGAATGCTCGGGGCCCTGGCCTTCGTAGCCGTGCGGCAGCAGGCACACCAGACCGGACATGCGCAGCCACTTGCGTTCGCCCGACGAGATGAACTGGTCGAACAGCACCTGGGCGCCGTTGGCGAAGTCGCCGAACTGGGCTTCCCACAACGTCAGCGTGTTCGGCTCGGCCAGCGAGTAGCCGTATTCGAAGCCGAGCACGGCTTCTTCCGACAGCAGCGAGTTGATCACCTCGTAGTGGCCTTGATCCGGGCCGAGGTGATTGAACGGCGTGTAGCGGGTCTCGTCTTCCTGATCGATCAGCACCGAATGACGCTGCGAGAAGGTGCCGCGTTCGCAATCCTGGCCGGACAGCCGCACGCGCTGGCCTTCGTTCAGCAGCGCGCAGAACGCCAGCGCTTCACCGGTCGCCCAGTCGATGCCGATACCGGAATCGATCGCCTTGGCGCGGTTTTCCAGGAAGCGCATCACGGTGCGATGCAGCCGGAAGCCTTCCGGCACCTTGGTGATCTTGGCGCCGATTTCCTTCAGCGTCTTCAGATCGACGCCGGTGATACCGCGGCGCGGGTCTTCTTCCTGATCGGCGGACTTGAAGCCGGCCCACTTGCCGTCGAGCCAGTCGGCCTTGTTGGGCCGATAGGACGAGCCGGCTTCGAGCTCGGCGTCGAGCCGGGCGCGCCAGTCGGCCTTGGCCTTCTCGACTTCGCCCTCGGTGATCACGCCGTCGGCAATCAGGCGCTTGGAGTAGAGCTCCAGCGTGGTCGGATGGCCGGCGATCTTGCGATACATCGACGGCTGGGTGAACGACGGCTCGTCGCCTTCGTTGTGGCCGTGCCGGCGATAGCAGAACATGTCGATGACGACCGGCTTGTGGAACTTCTGCCGGTACTCGACCGCGATCTTGGCGGCGAACACCACCGCTTCCGGATCGTCGCCATTCACATGGAAGATCGGCGCGTCGATCATCTTGGCGACGTCCGACGGATAGGGCGACGACCGCGAATAGCGCGGATAGGTCGTGAACCCGATCTGGTTGTTGACGATGAAGTGGATCGAACCGCCGGTACGGTAGCCCTTCAGGTCGGACAGCGCGAAGCATTCCGCGACGACGCCCTGGCCCGCAAAGGCGGCGTCACCGTGCATCAGCAGCGGCAGCACCGAGACGCGCTCTTCCGGCAGATCGCCATGCTGGTCCTGCTTGGCGCGGACCTTGCCGAGCACCACCGGATCGACGATCTCAAGGTGCGACGGGTTGGCGGTCAGCGACAGATGCACCTTGTTGTGGTCGAACTCGCGGTCGGACGAGGCGCCAAGGTGATACTTGACGTCGCCCGAGCCTTCGACCTCGTCAGGGTTTGCCGAGCCGCCCTTGAATTCATGGAACAGCGCGCGGTGCGGCTTGCCCATCACCTGGGTCAGCACGTTGAGGCGGCCGCGATGCGGCATGCCGAGCACGATTTCGCGCACGCCGAGATTGCCGCCGCGCTTGATGATCTGCTCGAGCGCCGGGATCAGCGCTTCACCGCCGTCGAGGCCGAACCGCTTCGTGCCGGTGAACTTCAGGTCGCAGAACTTCTCGAAACCCTCGGCCTCGACCAGCTTCATCAGGATCGCGCGGCGACCCTCGCGGGTGAAGGTGATTTCCTTGTCCGGCCCCTCGATCCGCTCCTGCAGCCAGGCCTTCTGAGCGCCGTTCGAGATATGCAGAAACTCGATGCCGACGGTCTGGCAATAGGTGCGCTCGCAGATCGCCACAATGTCGCGCAGGGTCCCGTATTCGAGGCCGAGCACGTGGTCGAGGAAGATCTTGCGGTCGAGATCGGCCTCGGTGAAGCCGTAGCTGCGGATGTCGAGCTCTTCGTGATCCTTGGCCGGCTCCAGCCCAAGCGGGTCGAGCTTGGCGTGGAAGTGGCCGCGCATGCGGTAGGCGCGGATCAGCATCAGGGCACGGACGGAGTCACGCGTCGCCTGATTGACGTCGGCAGTCGACAGCTCGACGCCCTTCGCCTGCGCCTTGGTCTGAATCTTCTGGCCGACGGTCTTCTCGACCTGGGCCCAATTGCCGTCGAGCGCCGAGGTCAGATCGTCGCGCGGCGTCAGCGGCCAGTTCGCCTTCTCCCAGGACGGGCCCTCGGCGTTCTTCTGGATATCGCCCGGATTGTCTTTCAGACTCTGGAAGAATGCCTGCCAGTCGGCATCGACGGAAGACGGGTCGTTTTCGTAGCGGGAGTAGAGATCGTCGATATAGGTGGCATTGGCGCCCTGCAAAAACGAAGAGAGGGCGAAAGCGGCATTCGCGTCCTGGCGAGACATGATTGCTTCCTGATTATGATTATCGCGTCGGACACGCGATAAGCTGATCCGGTTACCGGATCAGCAACATAGTGCACCTTTTACCGAATTTCATGGAAATGTAAGCTCGGAACTACACAAGGGTTGAATTAGGACTTCAACTTTTCGGCAAGCGTCTTGCCGAGCCTTGCCGGCGACGGCGATACGGTGATGCCGGCGGCTTCCATCGCGGCGGTTTTCGACGCGGCGTCGCCCTTGCCACCCGAAATGATCGCACCCGCATGTCCCATACGCCGACCGGGAGGGGCGGTGACGCCGGCGATGAAGCCAACCGTCGGCTTCTTGCGGCCGCGCTTGGCCTCGTCGATCAGGAACTGGGCCGCGTCTTCTTCGGCCGAGCCGCCGATCTCGCCGATCATGATGATCGACTCGGTCTTGTCGTCCGCCAGGAACATCTCCAGCACGTCGATGAACTCGGTGCCCTTGACCGGGTCGCCACCGATGCCGACCGCGGTGGTCTGGCCGAGGCCTTCGCTGGTGGTCTGGAACACGGCCTCATAGGTCAGCGTGCCGGAGCGCGACACGATGCCGACCGAGCCCGGCTTGAAGATGTTGGCCGGCATGATGCCGATCTTGCAGGCGCCGGCGGTCATCACGCCCGGGCAGTTCGGCCCGATCAGCCGCGACTTGGAACCGGCCAGCGAGCGCTTCACCCGCACCATGTCGAGCACCGGGATGCCCTCGGTGATGCAGACGATCAGCGGGATCTCGGCGTCGATCGCCTCGCAGATGGCGTCCGCGGCGCCCGGCGGCGGAACGTAAATCACCGAGGCGTCGGCGCCGGTCTTCTGCTTGGCCTCGGCCACGGTGTCGAACACCGGCAGGCCCAGATGGGTCGAGCCGCCTTTGCCAGGCGAGGTGCCGCCGACCATCTTGGTGCCGTAGGCGATCGCGGCTTCCGAGTGGAAGGTGCCGTTCTTGCCGGTGAAGCCCTGGCAGATGACGCGGGTGTTGTTGTCGATCAGGATGGACATAGGAGAACTGCTTTCGCGGTCGAACGGGTTGGTCGGAAGCGAGCGAGGCCGTTGCGGCCTCAGGCTCCCTTGACGGCGTTGACGATCTTCTGCGCGGCGTCGTCGAGATTGTCGGCGGGCAGCACGTTGAGGCCGGAGTGCTTGATGATCTTCTTGCCCTCTTCGACATTAGTGCCTTCGAGGCGGACCACCAGCGGCACCGACAGACCGACTTCCTTGACGGCCGCGACCACGCCCTCAGCGATGACGTCGCACTTCATGATGCCGCCGAAGATGTTGATCAGGATGCCCTTCACGTTCGGGTCGGCGGTGATGATCTTGAAGGCCGCCGTCACCTTCTCCTTGTTGGCGCCGCCGCCGACGTCGAGGAAGTTGGCCGGCGACATACCGTACAGCTTGATGATGTCCATCGTGGCCATCGCCAGGCCGGCGCCGTTGACCATGCAGCCGATGGTGCCGTCGAGCGTGACGTAGTTGAGGTCGTATTTCGACGCCTCGATTTCCTTGGCGTCTTCCTCGCTCTCGTCGCGCAGCGCCTGGATGTCGGGGTGGCGATACAGCGAATTGCCGTCGAACGACATCTTGGCGTCGAGGCACTTCAGATCGCCCTGCTTGGTCAGCACCAGCGGATTGATCTCGAGCATATCCATGTCTTTGGCGACGAACGCCGCGTACAGCTTGGTCACAAGCGCTTCGGCCTGTTTGGCCTGCTCGCCCTTGAGGTTCAGCGCCTTGGCGACGGCACGGCCGTGATGGCCCATGATGCCGGTCGCCGGATCGACCGTGAACGACACGATCTTCTCGGGGGTGTCGTGGGCGACGTCCTCGATCGACATGCCGCCTTCGGTCGACACCACGAAGGAGACCCGCGACGTGGCGCGGTCGACCAGCAGCGACAGGTAGAACTCCTTGTCGATCTCGGAGCCTTCCTCGATGTACAGCCGGTTGACCTGCTTGCCGTCGGGACCGGTCTGCACCGTCACCAGCGTCGCGTGCAGCATCTGCTGGGCGAATTCCTTGACCTCGTCGACCGACTTGGCGAGGCGGACGCCGCCCTTGTCGCCGGCGGAGGCTTCCTTGAACTTACCCTTGCCGCGGCCGCCGGCATGGATCTGGCTCTTCACCACCCAGACCGGGCCGCCGAGCTGCTTGGCGGCACCTTCGGCCTCGGACGCCTTGAAGATCGGATAGCCGTGCGACACCGGAACGCCGAATTCGCGCAGCACCGCTTTGGCCTGGTATTCGTGGATATTCATCGATTGCCCCTCGCCAGATCGCATCCAGCCGGTTGAGTTGTGGCGCGCCCCTTTGGGAGCGCGCCACGGTCAGTTCAGGTCCTTAGTGCCCCAGCAGATCGGGGGCGATCTTCTTGCAGGCGTCGACCAGGCCCTGCACGGCGCCGACCGACTTGTCGAACGCCTCGCGGTCCTTGCCGGCCAGCTCGATCTCGACGATGCGCTCGACACCCTTGGAGCCGATCACCACCGGCACGCCGACATACATGTCCTTGACGCCGTATTCGCCGGTGAGGTGCGCCGCGACCGGCAGCACCCGCTTCTTGTCCTTGAGATAGCTCTCGGCCATCTGGATCGCCGAGGCGGCGGGCGCGTAGAACGCCGAGCCGGTCTTCAGCAGGTTGACGATCTCGGCGCCGCCATTGCGGGTGCGATCGACGATCTCGTCGAGGCGGGCCTGCGAGGTCCAGCCCATCTTCACCAGATCCGGCAGCGGGATGCCGGCCACGGTCGAGTACTTCACCAGCGGCACCATGGTGTCGCCGTGGCCGCCGAGCACGAAGGCGGTGACGTCTTCGACCGAGACATTGAACTCATCGGCCAGGAAGTAACGGAAGCGCGCGGAGTCGAGCACGCCGGCCATGCCGACGACCTTCTTGGCGGGCAGGCCGGAGGCCTTCTGCAGCGCCCACACCATCGCGTCGAGCGGATTGGTGATGCAGATGACGAACGCATCCGGCGCGTACTTCTTGATGCCGGCGCCGACCTGTTCCATCACCTTGAGGTTTATGCTCAGCAGGTCATCGCGGCTCATGCCCGGCTTGCGCGGCACGCCGGCGGTGACGATCACCACGTTGGCACCTTCGATCGCCTCGTAGGAGTTGGCGCCGGTCAGGTTGGAGTCGAAGCCATCCACCGGCGACGATTCCGCGATGTCGAGCGCCTTGCCCTGCGGCACGCCCTCGGCGATGTCGAACATCACCACGTCGCCGAGCTCTTTCAGCCCGATCAAGTGAGCCAGCGTTCCGCCGATCTGACCAGAGCCGATCAAAGCAATCTTGTTACGCGCCATGGGGAAACAGTCCTTTGAGCCCGAAGGAGGGAGGGGTGGGAAATCCGCTTGGGTGGTTATCCCTTTCGCCGGGAGCGTTCAAGTCGGGCCGGGTTCATTTCTTGGCCAGCGGCCCTGCCAAAGGCGCTCCTCATGTCTCGACGAGGCCGGTGGTCGCGCCGGTTGCGGCGGAGTCACTACGCCCGTGCGGCAGCGCCAGGTACGATTCCGAGCCCATTTCGATCAGCCGCGACACGGTGCGATTGAACGCCATCGCTTCGTAACCATCGGTGGCGCGGTAGAGGTTTGCCGGCTCCGCCGCCGCCGATGCCATCAGCTTGACGGCGTTATCGTAAAGCGTGTCGATCAGCGTGATAAACCGTTTGGCGGCATTCCGGTCGGCGTAGTCCATCACCGGAATGTGGTCGATGATCAGCGTGTGGTACTCGTGCGCCAGTCGCAAATAATCCGACGCCCCGAGCGGCGTCTCACACAGATCGGCGAACGCAAACCGCGCGACGTGATGATCGGCCCGCGGAATATGCAGCAGCCGGCCCTTGATCGAAATGTCACGCGGCGCACCGGGGGCGTTTCCGGTAATCCGGTTCCAGGCGCGATCGAGCGCGGCAGTCGCCTCGGGATCGTCCGGCGTCAGCCAGACCTTCATGCCGGCGAATTTCTCCAGCCGATAATCCGTCCGCGCATCGAGCCGGATCACCTGCATGTGCTGTTTCACCTGACCGATGAAGGGCACGAACAGCGCGCGGTTGAGGCCGCCTTTGTAGAGGTCGTCGGGCGCCACGTTGGAGGTCGCCACCACTACGGTGCCGAGCTCGAACAGCTTGCCGAACAGCCGTGACAGGATCATCGCATCGGCGATGTCCGTCACGTGAAATTCATCGAAGCACAGCAGCCACGCCTCGTCGAAAATCGACGCGGCCGTCAGCGCGATGACGTCGCCGTCGGGGATCTCGCCGCGCTTGATGTTCTGCCGGAACGCGTTGATGCGCTCGTGGGCCTCGGCCATGAATTCGTGGAAGTGCGCGCGCCGCTTGTGCTGGACCGGACTGGCGTCGAAGAACAGGTCCATCAGCATGGTCTTGCCACGCCCGACCTCGCCATGGACATACAGCCCCTGCGGCGGCTCGGGGTCGCTGCCGCCGAACAACCGGCCGAGAAAGCTTTGCTTTTTCGGAGGCTTATAGCTCGCGAGGAGTTCGTCGAGCGCGCCCAGGGACTCGACCGCCTGGGCCTGGGCCGGATCGGCCTCGATGGCGCCGGAGGAGACCAGGGACTGATAGTGTTGGCGGAACGAGCGCGGCGGGGACATGGACGCTCTTACCGCCCCACCGCGCTGCAAAAAGCAAGAACTGAATGCTGCTGAGAGCTATGCAGTCCGGACGAGCCGATAATCCGATTGGGATTTCAGCTCGTACGGCGCTTCCACCACGTACGGCCCACCGCCGGTCGACGCCCGCGACGAGAACAGCACGAAACGCTCGGCCGTAAAAGCTTTGGTGGGGAAATAGCCGCGGATCGACAGATATTGGGCGACGTCCTGGCAGGATACGTCGCGCAGCCAAGCCAGAGTCACATGGGGCGTGAATTTGCGGCCCTCGGGGTCGAGCCCGACCCGCTGCATCAGCCGCTCCAGCTCGGCCTGCAGCTCGATCAGCGGCCGGGACGGCACCACCGAGGCCACTACCGCGCGCGGCTTGCGGCCGCCGAAGCTCGACAGGCCCTGCAGCTGCACTTCGAACGGCCGGCGGTTGACCCTGAACAGCGTCGAGGCGACCTCGTTGGCCGTGGCGCCGTCGATATCGCCGATGAACCGCAGGGTCAGATGATAGTTTTCCGGCTCGACCCAGCGGGCGCCGGGCAGGCCGCCGCGCAGCGTCGAGAGGGTCTGGGTGATGTCGGCGGGGATCTCCAGTCCAGTGAACAGACGCGGCATCGGAACTCCCCTTTTTTGGGCCCGATCGCGGCGGCTGTCCCTGACGTCCGGGACTTTGCACTCCGCAATCGTCCGGCGAATCAACTGGCCAATTGTGTAGCCGGTTTGTGTAACAAGGCTACCGCGACAACTTCCGCCGGTTGAAAAAGTTGAGGGCAATCCAGCTGTTAAGCATGTTGTGCCGGTTTTTCAGCGCTTCTGCCCAGCCACCGTTCGGAGGAATGCCTCGACGCTGGGCAGAATGTTCTCGACCACGCGGTCGACGCCGGCCGCAGTCGGGTGGAGGCCATCGGCCTGATTGAGTCCCGACACCGTGGCGACGCCGTCGAGGAAGAACGGATACAGCGGCACGTCGTATTGCTTGGCGAGGTCGGGATAGATCGCGTTGAACTCCCGCGCGTAGTCCGGCCCGTAATTCGGCGGCGCCAGCATGCCGGCGAGCAGCACCGGAATGTTGCGGGCCTTGAGCCGCTTGACGATCTCCTCCAGTGCCTGCCGAGGCACTTTGGGATCGGTGCCGCGCAGCGCATCATTGGCGCCGAGTT
>NZ_JBMDXE010000280.1:0-7767 GCF_048594845.1 Rhodopseudomonas sp.
TGCTCGGCGTCCGCGCCGTGATCTGCCAGAGCTTCGAGCGCATCCATCGTTCGAACCTGGTCGGCATGGGCGTGCTGCCGCTGACCTTCGAGGACGGCACCTCGTGGTCGTCGCTCGGCCTCAAGGGCGACGAGACCGTCACCATCAAGGGCCTGCAGGGCGATCTCAAGCCGCGGCAGATGCTGGAGGCCGAGATCAAGTCGGCTGCCGGCAAGGTGTCGCGCGTCCCGCTGCTCTGCCGCATCGATACGCTCGATGAGCTGGAGTACTATCGTAACGGCGGCATCCTGCACTACGTGCTGCGCAAGCTCGCCGCCTAAGCGGGCTTCAGCAGCCACAAACGTGGCCAAAAAGCCTCACTGCGAAGTGAGTGGCAGGTGAACGGAAGGCGGCCTATGCAAAGGGCCGCCTTTTCGTTTTCAAGGCACTCCCGAGCGGCGGCGCACAGCCGTCGCCTGCTCCCGGTAAAGGCGACGATGATCCGACTTCCTGGCTTTCCGCGTTGGTCCGGCGCACTCGGCATGTGCGCCCTGATCGCGACGACACATGCGTCCGAGGCCGCTGGTCCGCGCGCGGTCGTCGAGCTGTTCACCTCGCAGGGCTGCTCGTCGTGTCCGCCGGCGGACCGCATTATCGGCGATCTCGCCAAGGACCCGTCGGTGATCGCGCTGAGCCTGCCGATCGATTACTGGGACTATCTGGGCTGGAAGGACACGCTAGCGGACGCCCGCTTCAGCGCGCGCCAGAAAGCCTATTCGCAGATGCGTGGCGACCGCGACGTCTACACCCCGCAGGTGGTCGTCAACGGCGCGGCGCATCTGGTCGGCAGCAACCGCGCCGGCATCGAGGACGCCATCAAGAGCACCGACAAGGGCGTCGGCACCATGACGGTGCCGGTATCGATGGCGGTGAGCGGCAAGGAGATCAAGGTCTCGGTCGCCGCCGCGCCGGCGGGCGCCGCTGCGACGCAGGGCGAGGTCTGGATCTGCGCAGTTTCGAAAGCGGTGCCGATCGCGATCACCCGCGGCGAGAACCGCGGCCGCGAGGTCACGTACCACAATGTCGTCCGCAATCTGCTGAAGGTCGGCGACTGGACCGGCTCGGCCGGGAGCTGGGCGGTGCCGCTGGAAAACATCGCGCACGACGGCATCGATGCGGCCGCGGTCTATGTCCAGGACGGCAGCCGCGACCGGCCCGGCCCGATGCTCGGCGGAGCGTTCACGTCGCTGCACTGACGATGGCGGTGGCTGGCGCGCCACGGCGACGGACTACACAGGGCCCCCAAAAACAAAAAGGACCAACTTGCGTTGGCCCAGTCGGGGGATTTAGCTGCTGCGCAGGCCCGGTCTCGACCGCCTCGGGGGGCTGGGGGCTGAGGAATCCGAAGCCGAAGAGACCGAGCCAACGCAGTGATCGTAAGATCGCAAGCCCGCTGGGCTATCGCTTGGCGAAATTCGGGCGGTAATAAGATTCATCCTAACGAACGTGTGAGCCGGTGTTTCTGGCCGGTCACCTCTGCGGCGGCCGCCCGGCCTCCTGCTTTAAGTCCCCTTGCGGTGCACCCGGGTCGGCGCAATCATGTCACCTCAGTGACAGGAGGCGCCGATGAGCTTGTATTCCGAGGAGGCCGATCCCAGCGAGAGCCGCGCGGCGGAGCGCCAGGGCGTCGCTCCGTTGCAGCCCAGAGTGACGTTCAATCGCCTTGAACTCAATCGCATCCTCAACCTCTACGGCCGGATGGTGGCCGAAGGCGAATGGCGCGACTACGCCATCGATTTCCTCAAGGATCACGCGGTGTTCTCGGTGTTCCGCCGTGCCTCCGAGGTTCCGATCTACCGCATTGTCAAGGATCCACGGCTGGCCCGCAAGCAGGGCGCCTACAGCGTGGTCGGCGCCAGCGGCCAGATCCTCCGCCGCGGCCACGAACTCGACCGCGTCCTGCTGGTGATCGACCGGAAACTGGCGCTGGTGTAACCGGTACGCTCGGTCGGAGAGCGCGAACGGTTCGTGAGACTGCGCCCCAAGCAGTGAGGTCATCGCCCGGCTTGACCGGGCGACCCAGGATCCCAGAGCGTTCGTGTGACTCACTGAGGCTCTGGAATACTGGGCCCTCCGCGTTCGCGGAGGGTGACGGCTGAGAGTGGCGCGGACGCCGCGATCTAAACGCCACTCTGCTCCGGCACGCTCTCCCCGCCGTTGCCCAGCGCGCGCTGCATCATCACGGTGTCGAGCCAGCGGCCGAATTTGAGCCCGACATTGCGGTGGGTGCCGATCAGTTCGAAGCCGGTCTTGCGGTGCACGCCGATCGAGCCCGCGTTGGCGGAATCGCCGATCACCGCGATCATCTGGCGGAAGCCGCGCGTCTCACACTGCGCGATCAGTTCGTTCAGCAGCGCGGTGCCGACTCCGCGGCGCTGCGCCGCCGGCGCCAGATACACCGAGTTCTCGACCGTGAACCGATAGGCCGGCCGCGGGCGATACGGCCCCGCATAAGCGTAGCCGGCGACCGCGCCATCCAGCAGCGCGACCAGATACGGAAAGCTGCCCCCGGTCAGCGTCTCGAACCGCCGCGTCATCTCGGCGAGGTCCGGCGGGATCAGCTCGAACGTGGCCGTGCCGGTGCGGACGGCCTCGTCGTAGATGGCGGTGATAGCGGGCAGGTCGGCGGCGGTGGTCGGGCGGACAAGAAGGTCGGACATGCGAAAATCGGGCTCGGAGCGGATCGCTAATGTTCGCCGTCATACGCGGGCTTGACCCGCGTATCCATCCTCTTCGCACTGCTTGAATGTGGTCTCTTGAGAAGATGGATCGCCGGGTCAAGCCCGGCGATGACGGGCCTTTGCCGTGAGACGTCCTGCGCGAGTTCTTTGGTCTGGACATTCGTCCAAGCCAACAAAAAAGCCCCGGCGCGAGGCCGGGGCTTTCAGCTTCACCGAGGTGAAGGAGTTATTCGCGCTGTCCGAGCAGCTGCAGCAGCAGCGTGAACAGGTTGATGAAGTTCAGGTAGAGCGACAGAGCGCCGGTGATCGCCGCACGCTCGGCGACTTCGCCGCCCTGCGACGCGTAGCCGTAGATGTAGTCGTTCTTCAGGCGCTGCGTATCCCAGGCGGTGAGGCCCGCGAACACCAGCACGCCGACCACCGACACGATGAACTGCAGCATCGACGAAGCGACGAACAGGTTCACCAGGCTGGCGATGATGATGCCGATCAGGCCCATCAACAGGAACGAGCCCATGCCGGTCATGTCACGCTTGGTGGTGTAGCCGTAGAGGCTCAGCGCACCGAACGAGGCGGCGGTGATGAAGAACACCCGCACGATCGAGGTGTGGGTGTACACCAGGAAGATCGACGACAGCGAAATGCCCATCAGCGCCGAGAACGCCCAGAACAGCATCTGTGCGGTCTGCGGCTTCAGCCGGTTGATGCCGAACGAGATGGCGAACACCATCGCCAGCGGGGCGAGGATGAACACCCACTTCAGCGGGCTGACGAACATCGCCACGCCGAACGAGGTCAGCATGGTGTTGCCGACCCGCGCCGCGGCGGCGGTGCTGTCGGTGGTCACGGCGCCCATGTAGACGCCCAGAGCGGCCAGGCCGGTGATGGCCAGGCCGATCGTCATGTAGTTGTAGATGCGCAGCATGTAGGCGCGCAGACCGGCATCCACGGTCGCGCTGTCGACGCGACCGGCGGCCCGGCCGAAGGGAGAGGCGTAGTTACGGTCCAAGTCCGACATGGTCGAGATCCTGAGTTGGTTCGGCCTCGCGAAGGGTGGCGAAAGCCGATGAAAACTATCCCGGACAGTGATGCGCGGCAGACATTAAGTTCGAGTCACCAAAGTCATGCACTCGACCCGTCTGACCGAACTCGGCTTACCGAACCTGGATGACGAATTCAGGTCATCCCATTCAACTCGCCGGCGCGCTGTCCGACCCATTCCGATATGTGGGAAACTAACACAATAGGGGCAAGGGTTTATGCGCGGCTGAATGTCGCTCCGCAGCATCAAGGCCGGGCCCGCCGGCGCGACTTTGGTCGAAATCGCCGCACTTTCCCGCGCCGGTTGGTGCCCGCCGGGTCCCCGGATCGCCGGCCAAGGCGGCCACCCTCGGGGCCCGGCCGCGGTTACAGATTCCTCAGCACGGTGGCGGGTTTCTGGCCAAGCGCCAGCAGGGTCCCGACCAGCCCCAGCCCCACCGTCACCACCAGCGCCGCCGCCACCACCCCGGCGGCCGAGCCGGCCTGCCAGACGAAGCTGAGCGTCATCAATCGTGTGACGATGAGCCACGCGGCAACCGAGCCGGCGATCACGCCGAACACCGCGGTGGCGAGCCCGATCATCATGTATTCGAGCGCGAAGGCGCCGATCAGCCGTCCCCGCGTGGCGCCCAGCGTCTTCAGGATCACGGCGTCATAGACCCGGTGGCGATGGCCGGCCGCCAGCGCGCCGCCGAGCACCAGGATGGCCGAAATCAGCGTGACGGAGCTCGCCCCGCGTACCGCCAGCGCCAGATTGCTGACCACGCCGCCGACCGTCTCCAGCGCTTCCTTGACCCGGACGCTGGTGACCATCGGGAATTTGTCCGCCACCTGCTTGATCAGCGCGGCGTCGCTCTGCGGCGTGCTGCCCGCTTCGGTCAGCGTGGCGATATGCGTATGCGGCGCGCCGCGGAACGTGTTGGGCGAGAACACCAGCACGAAGTTGATGCCGAGGCTCTGCCAGTCGACGCTGCGCAGATTGCTGATCGTCGCGGTGATCTCGCGGCCGAGCACGTTGACCGTGACGGTATCCCCGATCTTCAGGCCGAGCCCGTCGGCCAGCTTCTTGTCGAACGACACCAGCGGCTTGCCGCTGTAGTCCTTCGGCCACCAATGGCCCTGCACCACCTTGGAGCCGGCCGGCAGGTCGGTCGCGTAGGTGAGACCGCGGTCGCTCTGCAGCACCCATTCGGCGTCCTGCGCTGGCTTGAGGTCCTCGGCGCGCACGCCGCGCGCGGCGACGATCCGGCCGCGCAGCATCGGCACGTCTTCGAGCGTCGCGGTCGGGGCGATCTGCTTGAGGAACGAGCCAAAACGGTCGGTCTCGCTCGACGGAATGTCGATGAAGAAGAACGCCGGCGCCTTCTCGGGCAGCGCGGCGGTGAACTGCCGGCGCAGATTGCCGTCGATCTGCGCGATCGTCACCAGCACGGCGAGACCGAGGCCGAGCGACAGCACCACGGAGGGCGTCAGCGCGCCGGGGCGGTGGATGTTGGCGACGGCGAGCCGCAGCATGGTGATGCGCGAGCGCGGCAGCCGGCGCGCAATCGCCATCACGGCGGCGGCGACGCCGCGCAGCAGGGCGAACACCAGCACCGAGGCGACCACGAAGGCGATCGCGACGCGCTTGTCGTAGGCGAGCCCGACCACCACCGCGAGCAGCAGCGCAATCACTGCGCCGATGCCGATGATGTAGCGCAGCTTCGGCCGGTGCCCGTCGGCGGTCGCGGCCTCGCGGAACAGCGTGGCCACCGGCACGTCGCGCACCTGCGCCAATGGCCACAGACCGAACGCCAGCGCGGTGAGCAGGCCGTAGATCAGCGACAGGCCGAGCTCACCCCAGTGCAGCGACGGCACCACCGGCAGCGGCAGCAGCTTGCCGAACAGGCCGACGATGGCGAACGGCAGCGTGGCGCCGAGCGCCAGGCCGATCAGCGAGCCGATCGTCGCCAGCACCAGCACCTGCGTCAGATAGATCGCGAACACGTCGCGGCCGGTGGCGCCGAGCGCCTTGAACGAGGCGATCACTTCGCGGCGGCGGTCGATGTGGCTCTTCACCGCATTGGCGACGCCGACGCCGCCGACCAGCAGCGCCGCGAGTCCGACCAGCGTGAGGAATTGCGTGAAGCGGGTGATGGTGCGTTCGAGCTGGGGCGACGCGTTCCCGCGGCTGCGGATTTCCCAGCCGGCCTGCGGCAGCGCCGCGCGGGTGTCGTCGGCAAAGCGGATCGCCGCCTGATCGTCGGCGCGGTTGTCGGGCAGCCGCACCCGATAGATCCAGCGCACCAGGCTGCCGGGCTGCAGCAATTGCGTCGCCCGCAGCGCATCCTCGCTGATCAGGAAGCGCGGCCCGAAGCCGACATTGCCGGCAAGCTTGTCCGGCTCGGACTCGACCACGCTGCGGATCTGGAAATTGGCGCTGCCGATGCTGACCCGGTCGCCAACCTTCAGCTCAAGCCGCGCCAGCAGCGCCGCATCGGCCGCTGCCCCGAACGCGCCGTCGCGCTCGGCCAGCAGATCGCCCAGCGGCATTGGCGGCGCCAGCTTCAGCTCGCCGAGCATCGGGTAAAGATTGTCGACCGCCTTGATCTCGACCAGCGCCGACTGCCCCGCCGGCGTCCGCGCCATGCCGCGCATCGTCGCCGCAACCGATACCGGCGCGCGGGCGCGGAGGTAATCGAGTTCCTGCGGGGTCGCTTCGCGCTGGATCAGCGAGAACGCGACGTCGCCCCCTAACAGGGTACGCCCCTCGCGGGCCAGCCCCTCGCCGAGACTCGCCGCCACCGAGCCGACCCCGGCGATCGCCATCACGCCGAGCGCGATGCAGGCGATGAAGACGTAGAACCCGTTCAGGCCGCCGCGCATCTCGCGCAGCGCGTAGCGGAATGGCAGCGACAGGTTCGCAGCTGCTGCCACAGGTTTGCCGCAAGACGCCAGCGCCGTCATCGGTCAGGCCGAGCGGGCGCGGGCGGTGCCCGGCTGGGTGGTGTCGATCCGCCCCGAGCGCAGCCGGATCACCCGGTCGCAGCGCTCCGCGAGGCCCGTATCGTGCGTCACCAGCACCAGCGTCATGCCGCGTTCGGCATGCTTGGTGAACAGCATGTCGACGATCTGCCGTCCGGTCGCCTCGTCGAGATTGCCGGTCGGCTCATCCGCCACCAGGATCGCCGGATCCGGCGCCAGCGCCCGCGCCAAAGCGACGCGCTGCTGTTCGCCGCCGGAGAGTTGCGATGGATAGTGATGCAGCCGTTCGCCCAGTCCCACCGAGACAAGTTCGCGCGCCGCGCGCGCTGCGGCATCGCGTTCGCCGGCGAGTTCGAGCGGCACCGCAACGTTTTCCAGCGCCGTCATGGTCGGGATCAGGTGAAAGGACTGGAAGACGATCCCGACCTCGCGGCCGCGGAAGCGCGCCAGCGCGTCTTCGCCGAGGCCATTGAAAGCGGTGCCGTTGACGACCACCTCACCACTGTCGGGCCGCTCCAGCCCGGCCATGACCATCAGCAGGGTGGATTTGCCCGAGCCCGACGGGCCGATCAGACCGATCGCTTCGCCCTGGGCGACGCGGAGGCTGATATCCTTGAGGATGTGCACCCGCGCGGCGCCACTGCCCAGCGACAGATTGACGTTCGAAATGGAGATGGTGTCCGGCCGTTGGCCGGGCCGCGACGAGGGGTCGATGAAGTTGTCCATAAGACTGTCCATGGCTGGTGCATATGGCAATTGTTTCGGTGCGGTCGAGAGGCTTGGCCGCACGTTTGCGTGGGCGATGGTTATCGCGATGTTGTCGTTGATCGGCATGAGGGGCGCGGAGGCGCAGACCCAGCAGCCGCCGCTGAAGGTGGTGGTGCTCGGCGATTCACTCACGGCAGGTTACGGACTGCCCGCAGATGCGGCCTTCCCGGTCAAGCTGCAGAAGGCGCTCGACACCAAGGGCATCCCAACCACCATGATCAACGCCGGCGTCTCGGGCGATACGGCGAGCGGCGGCCTCGAGCGGCTCGACTGG
>NZ_JBMDXE010000281.1:0-5345 GCF_048594845.1 Rhodopseudomonas sp.
GGCGATCAGCCCCTGCCGCCACAGCCAGTATTTCAGCGGCGCCGGCGACGGCTCGGCGAACAGCAGCCGCGTCAGCTCGGCCAGCCGGTGCCATTCCAGCGAGGCGCCGAGCCGGTCGTCGGCCAGGATGCGCTGGCGCACGGCCGCGAACGCCTCGGTCTCGACATGCGCCGAGGCCAGCACCGCGCCGTCGCAGCCGCGCACCTGCGCGCCGTAGAACACCGCATCCTCGCCGCTCAGCACCGAGAACCCCCGCGGCCGCAGCCGCAGCAGCTCGACGGTCTGGCGCAGCTCGGCGCAGCAATCCTTGATGCCGACGATGTTGGGGCGCTCGGCCAGCCGCAGCAGCGCCGCGTTGCCGAGATTGACGCCGGTGCGGGCCGGGATGTTGTAGAGCATGATCGGCCGGGCCGTGGCGCCCGCCAGCGTCTCGAAATGCTGGACCAACCCGTCCTGCGACGGCCGCGTGTAGTACGGGCAGGCGATCAGATAGCCGTCGACCGGCCAGTTTGCGGTGCGCGCCAGCGTCCGCACCAGCTTGCGGGTGTCGCTGCCGGAGAGGCCGAGCCACGCCGGCAGCGCGCGCCCGGCTTCGGCGAGCATTTCGGCGGTCAGCATCGCCAGCTGCTCGATCTCGCCGTCGTCGAGCGCCAGCCCTTCGCCGGTGGTGCCGGCGAGGATGAGCCCGTCGATCGGCTGCCGTGCGTAGTACCTGATCAGCCGCCGCAGCGAAGCGGCATCGAGCGTGCCGTCACGAAACGGCGTGATCAACGGCAGCCACAGGCCGCTGGGCGGTTCGGAGTCGGATTCCATCGTCGTGTCTCCTTCGAAAGGAGCCGGCCGACGAAGCACAACAAAAAACCCCGTCGAAACCGGCGGGGCTTGGTGAATGCGTAACTGCGATCGATTAACGCGCGCGTGCATCCCCGGCCCCGAGAGGAGCGCGGTTTTTGTAAGCGTGATGAGCGACGCGAGTGATCATGCAGTCAGTAGGACCCGCGACGGGAGTTTTGTCAACGACGAAGGTGCGGGGCCACCCGATTTGCGACGGCTTGCCGATCGGCAACACGCGGAGTTGAAGTAACAACGGTCAGAGCTGCGGCGCGCCCCTACCTTCCTCTCAGCCTCTCCAACATATCCCCCGTCGCAAACCCATCCGCCGGCGCTCCGATCGACGCCTGGAAATTCCGCAGCGCCTCCCTTGTCATGCTGCCGAACTGGCCATCCGGCGTGCCGCGGTAGAAGCCGCGCTGGGCGAGTAGCTGTTGCAGTTCGAGGCGTTCGCTGCGGGAGAGGACGCGTTCGTGGCGGGGCCAGGGTTGGACGAAGGGTTGGCCGCCGCGCAGGCGGTCGGCGAAATGGCCGATCGCCAGTGCGTAGGCTTCGGCCGGGTTGTACTTCATGATGGTGCGGAAGTTGTTCAGCATCAGGAAGCCGGGGCCTTCCGAGCCGGCGGGCGCCAGTACATAGGCCTTGTCGCTGCTGCGCGGGAAGCCCTGGCCGTTCGGGCGCCGCACGCCCATCTGCTCCCACTGCGCCAGCGTCAGCATCTGCTTGCGATCGGCCTTCATGTAGTCGAAGCCCTGCGGCATCACCACTTCGTAGCCCCAGGTCTGGCCGCTCTGCCAGCCGTCCTTCTTGAGGTTGTTGGCGGTCGAGGCGATCAAATCGGCGGGGTTGTCGACGACGTCGCGGCGGCCGTCGCCGTCGGCATCGACGGCGAAGCGCTTGAACGCTGTCGGCATGAACTGCGTCGGGCCGAACGCGCCGGCCCAGGAGCCGCGCAGCTGTTCGGGACGCAGGTCGCCGCGATGCAGGATCTCCAACGCGGTAAGAAACTCGTCCTTGAAGTACGCCTGACGCCGGCCGACGCAGGCCAGCGTCGCGGTCGAGTTCAGCACGTAGCGATCGCCCATCTGGGTCGAGTAGTTGCTCTCGATGCCCCAGATCGACGCGATGATGTAGCGATCGACACCGTAGGCGCGCTCCGCCGCGTCGAACTGCGGCTTGTACTGCGCCAGGATCTCGCGGCCGCGGGCGAGCCGGTTGTCGTTCACCAGGATGTCGAGATAGTCCCAGATCGCCTTGGTGAATTCCGGCTGCGAATCCATCAGATCCATCAGCCGCAGATCGGGCGACAGGTTCGCGGTGAACCGCTCGAAGCTTTCACGCGAGATGCCGCGGCGCGCCGCGTCCGGCCAGAATGCGGCGACGCAATTGTCGAAATTGGCGGCGGCCTCGCGGATCGCCTGCGCGGTCATCAACGGATGCCCCGAGGCGCCGTCCTCGCCGCTCCAGGCCGGCGTTGCGCTGCTGCCGGGCAGGGCGGCCACCGGCTCCTGCTGCGCGGTGACGGTCGCGCGGCGTGGCGCCGCTGGCGCGGCGCTCTTGTCCGGCAGCGAACCGGTGAAGAAGTTGAAGACGTCGAACGGACTCTGCGCCGGCGCAGCACCTGGTAGCAGCATGGCGCCGAGCAGCGCCATTGCCGCCGTGCGCGTCAGTCTGTTGCCTGGTCGTGTCATGCGCATCGATCCCGTCTGCTCGTCGAAGCCCCCGCGGTCAGGAGGCCCGGCTGCGGTTTCGATCAGCTTAACAAAGCGTTTTTTTGTCCGGCTCGGCATGGCCGGGCGAAATCCCGCTTCACATCCGTGAGACGCAGAAACGACCGTGGCGGCGGCCAAAGCCGCGCCGGTCCCGGCGGGGCGGTGCGACACGGCTGCTACGTCATGTCACGCCGGTTCGCTGCGGTGGTCAGCCGAACAGTCGTACCAGCGTTTCGGCCGACAGGTAGCAGCCAAGACCGATGATCGAGACCAGGAACCAGCGCCGGAACAGATCCGGATGCATCCGCGTCCGGACCGCCTGTCCGGCGAACATGCCGGCGAAGGCGGCGACCAGGGCGATGGCACCGGGCAGGGCGGTCGCAACCGACAGCAGTCCGGCGTCGGTGAGGTTGAACGCCAGCGCCAGCGTCGCAGTGGTGAAGAACACGCCGAGCGCCTGAACCAGTTCGTCCTTCTCCAGGCCGATCGCCTGCATGAACGGCATCGACGGGATCACCTGTACGCCGGTGGCGGCGGAGACGATTCCGGTGACCAGTCCGACCGGCCCGCCCAGCCACTTCTCATGCGCAGGCGAGACCTCGAAGCGCGCGCGGCTCAGACCGAAGATTCCGTAGACCACCAGCAGCGCGCCGAGCACCAGCGTGCCATAGCGCGCATAAGGCCCGGTCATCAGGCCGGAGCCGAGGCGGATGCCGATCACGGTGCCGAGCATCAGCGGCCACAGCCGGCGCAGGATGTCGCGCAAATAGCGGCCCGCAAAGGTCTGCCAGATGTTGGTGACGATGGCCGGCACGATGACGATCGCCAGCGCCTGCGCCGGCGGCATCACCACGGCGAGCAGGCCAATCGAGACCGTCGGCAGGCCGAGGCCGATGACGCCCTTGATGAAGCCCGCGAAGGCGAAGACAAAAGCGATGAGAAGCAGGAGCGAGTCGGACACGGCGGGCAACCTGACCGATCGCGCGCCCGCGCACAACCGGTGCCGCGCTTATGCCTGCGATGCAGCGCCTTCGACGTATTGGGCCGCGTAGTCGCCGCTCGGCGGAATCGGCTTGATGATGTCGATCAGTACGCCGTTCGGATCGGCCGTGATGAAATGACGTTGGCCGAACTCTTCGTCACGAAGCGGAAGCAGGATCGGCAGCTCCGCCGCCTGCAACCGGGCGTATTCGGCATCCGGATCCTCGACCTCGAAATTCAGGATGAGGCCTGCGATCCTGCCGCGCCCGGCTGCCGGAACGGTGGGATGGGCACCGTCGAGCACGGCCAGATTGATGGTCGCGTCGTCGGCGGATTGCAGATGCATGTACCAGTCGGAGTCGAACAGCACCCGGAAGCCGAAATGCCGCGCATAAAACTGCGCCGTCGCGCCGACATCGTCGGTCATGATCACAGGATAGTAGCTGGTCACGCGCATCGCTTCCCTCCGTCGCCGAATAAAGATACACTGTGTATGTTATTTAACATACAGGCTGCATGTATGCCAGTGGCGAAGCGACGCACCAATCTCGAACGCTCCAGCACGACCCGCGCGGGTTTGCTTGCATCAGCACGGGAGGCGTTTGTGACTCGCGGCTATGCGGACACGAGTACGCCGGATCTGGCCGAAGCCGCAGGGGTGACGCGGGGCGCGCTTTATCACCACTTCGCCGACAAGCAGGCGCTGTTTCGAGCGGTGATCGAGGCTGAAGCGGCGGCTGTCGCGGCGGAGATCGAGGCAGCGCCTTCGTCCGGGTCCCCGATCGCTGCGCTGGTTGCCGGGGGTGAAGCCTATTTGCAGGCGATGGCTGCGCCGGGCCGGACGCGGCTGCTGCTGATCGATGCGCCATCCGTGCTCGGCGGGGAGGAGGTCGATGCGATCGACGGCCGCAACGGGGTTCGCACCTTGCGGGAGGGATTACAGGCAGCCGCCGAAGCCGGCGCGCTCAGGCCGGTGCCGATCGAACAGACGGCGCAACTCCTCGGCGCCGCCTACGATCGGGCCGCGCTCGCGCTGGCCGGGGGCGGCGATCGCACCGATTGGCTGGCCGCGTTGCGAGGCATGATCGAGGGATTGGCCCTGCCGCGGTGACGCCTTCAGGCGTTCAGGATCTTCAGCGCCGCCTCGTGGACGCGCTTGTCGCCGGCCGCGATGATTCGGCCGCCGCTCTGCGCCGGCTTGCCGTCCCAGGTGGTGACGATGCCACCCGCGCCGGTAACGATCGGGATCAGCGCCGCGATGTCGTAGGGCTTCAGCTCGGTTTCGATCACCAGATCGAGCTGACCGGCCGCCAGCATGCAATAGGCGTAGCAGTCGCCGCCGAACCGCGTCAGCCGCGACTCCGCCTGCACCTTCTCGAAGATGGCGCGGTCGCTGTCGTTCATCAGCAGCGGCGAGGTGGTGAACAGCGTCGCGTCCTTGAGCGACGGGCACCGCCGCACCGCCAAGCGCCGTTCGCCCGATGGTCCTTTGTAGGACGCCGAACCGTTGTCGCCGGAGAAACGCTCGCCAATGAAGGGCTGGTGCATCATGCCGAACACCGGCGTGCCCTTGTGCAGCAGCGCGATCAGGGTGCCCCAGGTCGGGAAGCCCGAGATGAAGGATTTCGTGCCGTCGATGGGGTCGATCACCCACTGGCGCTTGCCGGAGCCCGCGGCCGCCGCGGTCGCGCCGAACTCCTCGCCGAGCACCGCGTCGCGCGGGCGGGTCCGGGCCAGGGTCGCGCGGATGGCCTTCTCCACGCTGGTGTCGGCGTCGGAGACCGGCGTGAGGTCGGGCTTCTCGGTCACGTGCAGATCCTG
>NZ_JBMDXE010000282.1:0-12147 GCF_048594845.1 Rhodopseudomonas sp.
GCGGCTATGGCACGGCTTCGCAACACAAGCGGCATCATCCTGATGAGCGGCCCGCCGGGCCGCGTCTCGAAGGATGGCGTCCTGCATCCTCATGGTTCGAGGCGCCCGCAGGGCGGGCTCCTCACCATGAAGGGCCTGTAGTCGGGGCGGGCGATGAGCGATCTCGTCTGGAGCCGCGACGGCGCCGACTGGCCGCATCGGGAGGCGAGCCGGTTCGTAGAGGCCGGAGGCTTCCGCTGGCATGTGCAGCAGATGGGGCCGGCCGGCGCGCCGGTGATGCTGCTGATCCACGGCACCGGCGCCGCGACACATTCCTGGCGCGGCCTGATGCCGCTGCTGGCGACAGACTATCAGGTGATCGCGCCGGATCTGCCCGGCCACGGCTTCACCCAGTCGCCGCGCGCGCATCGGCTGTCGCTGCCCGGCATGGCGGCCGATCTCGCTGCGCTGCTGCGCGTCCTGAGCGTCTCGCCGCAGATCGTCGTCGGCCACTCGGCAGGCGCCGCGATCGCCGCGCGGATGTGCCTCGACGGCAGCATCGCGCCGCGGCTGCTGATCAGCCTCAACGGCGCGTTCCTGCCCTATGGGGGGCCGGCGGCGAACTTCTTCTCGCCGCTCGCCAAGATGCTGGTGCTCAATCCGTTCGTGCCCGGCCTGTTCGCCTGGCAGGCCGGCTCGCGCGGCGCGGTCGAGCGGCTGATCGGCAATACCGGCTCGACCATCGATGCGCAGGGAATCAAGCTTTACGGCAAACTGGTCGGCAATAGCGGCCACGTCGCCGCCGCGCTGCGGATGATGGCGAACTGGGACCTCGAGCCGTTGCTGCTGGCGTTGCCCGGGTTGAAGCCGCTGCTGGTGCTGGTGGCGGCCGAGGGCGACCGCGCGATTCCGCCGTCGGTTGCGCGTAAGGTGCAGGAAATTCAGCCGAATTCGGTGATCGAGCGGATTCCCGGCCTCGGCCATTTGGCCCATGAGGAACAGCCGCAGCTGATCGCCGCGCTGATCCGGCGCTATGCGGAAAAAACTGCCAATGTCGAATAGATCAAAGACGGACTGTCAGTCACGACTTACACATTCGGGCTAGGCATCTGTCAATTTTTTGTTACAGTGGTCGTCATGCTCGATCCCGGTCCTCAGTCTCCTCGTCTTCCGCGCGATCGTGCCCCGCATGCGGTGGTGATCGGCTCCGGCTTTGGCGGCCTCGCTGCCGCCGTCCGGCTCGGCGCTAAAGGGTATCGCGTCACCGTTCTTGAGAAGCTCGATCAGCCCGGCGGCCGCGCTTATGTGCACCGGCAGGACGGCTTCTCGTTCGACGCCGGCCCGACCATCGTCACCGCGCCGTATCTGTTCGAAGAGTTGTGGAAGCTGTGCGGCAAGCGGATGTCGGACGACATCACGCTGAAGCCGATGTCGCCGTTCTATCGTATCCGCTTCGACGACGGCACGTCCTTCGATTACTCCGACGACCGCAACGCGGTGCTCGACCAGATCGCGAAGTTCTGCCCGGATGATGTGCCGGCCTACGACCGCTTCATGGCGGCGTCGCACGAAATCTTCAAAGTCGGCTTCGAGCAGCTCGGCGATCAGCCGTTCAGCCGTTTCACCGACATGCTGAAGATCGCGCCCGCGATGATCCGTCTGGAGAGCTATCGCAGCGTCTACAGCCTGGTCGCCAAGCACTTCAAGGATCCGAAGCTGCGCCAGGTGTTCAGCTTCCATCCGCTGCTGATCGGCGGCAACCCGTTCATGTCGAGCTCGGTGTATTGCCTGATCACCTACCTCGAAAAGCAGTGGGGCGTGCATTCGGCTATGGGCGGCACCGGCGCGCTGGTGACCGGGCTGGTCGGCCTGATCGAAGGGCAAGGCAACACCATCCGCTACAATCAGGACGTTCGCCAGATCGTCGTCGAGAACGGCACCGCGACCGGCGTCAAGCTGGTCGATGGCGAAGTGATCAAGGCCGACATCGTGGTGTCCAACGCCGATTCGGCTTCGACCTATCGCTATCTGCTATCGCCTGAAACCCGCCGGCGCTGGACCGACGCCAAGATCGAGAAGTCGCGCTACTCGATGAGCCTGTTCGTCTGGTACTTCGGCACGAAGCGCCGCTACGAGGACGTCAAGCATCACACCATTCTGCTCGGCCCGCGTTATCGCGAGCTGATCAGCGACATTTTCGGCCGCAAGATCGTTGCCGACGATTTCAGCCTGTATCTGCATCGCCCTACGGCGACCGATCCGTCGCTGGCGCCGCCCGGCTGCGATACGTTCTATGTGCTGTCCCCGGTCCCGAATCTGCTCGGCAATGTCGATTGGCACAGCAAGGCCGAGCCGTATCGCGCCTCGATCGCCAAGATGCTCGGCGCCACCGTGCTGCCCGATCTCGAAAACCAGGTGGTGAGTTCGAAGATCACCACGCCGCTGGATTTTCAGGATCGGCTGTCGTCATTCCGCGGCGCCGCCTTCGGGCTCGAGCCGGTGCTGTGGCAGAGCGCCTGGTTCCGCCCGCATAACCAGAGCGAAGACGTCAAGCGTCTATATCTCGTCGGCGCCGGCACGCATCCGGGCGCCGGGCTGCCCGGCGTGCTTTCGTCCGCGCGCGTGCTCGATTCCCTGGTTCCCGAGGCCAACAGTCTGGTGACATCATGAGTCTGCAATCCGATCTGCTGGCCCAGTCCGACATGCTCGCGTGCCGCGAGATGATCAAGGAAGGGTCGCGCACCTTCCATGCAGCCTCGATGGTGCTGCCGCGCCGGATCAGCGATCCGGCCATCGCGCTCTACGCGTTCTGTCGCGTCGCCGACGACGCCGTCGATCTCGGTCTCGATCGCACCAACGCGGTCGACGTGCTGAAGGATCGGCTCGATCGCGCCTGCCGCGGCCTGCCGCGCGCCTATCCGTCCGACCGCGCCTTCGCCGACGTGATCGCGCGGTTCTCGATCCCGCCGGCGATTCCCGAGGCGCTGATCGAAGGCCTGGAATGGGATTCGCAGGGCCGGCGCTTCGAGACGCTGTCCGATCTGTACGCGTACTGCGCGCGCGTCGCCGGCACCGTCGGGGTGATGATGACGCTGGTGATGGGCCAGCGCCGTCCTGATATCGTCGCCCGCGCCTGCGATCTCGGCTGCGCCATGCAGCTCACCAACATCGCCCGCGACATTGGCGAAGATGCCCGCAACGGCCGCATCTACATGCCGCTGTCGTGGATGCGTGAGGCTGGCCTCGATCCGGAAACGTGGCTCGCCGATCCGAAATTCACGCCGGAGATCGCCAGCATCGTCAAGCGGCTGATCGACACCGCCGACGCGCTGTACGATCGCGCCACGCTCGGCATCGCCAATTTGCCGCGCTCGTGCCGTCCCGGCATCTTCGCGGCACGCGCGCTGTATGCCGAGATCGGCCGCGAGGTCGAACGCAGCGGTCTCGACTCGGTGTCGAGCCGCGCGGTGGTCTCGACCGGCCGTAAGCTCGCGGTGCTGGCACGGATGCTGGCGCTGCAGGAAACCGAATGGGCGCCGGCGAAGTATCTGCCGGCCAAGTTCGGCGACATGGAAGAAACCCGCTTCCTGGTCGACGCCGTGATCGCCTATCCGGTCCGCGAGATCGCGCCCCGCCAAAAGGTCAAGCCGCTCGAACAGAAAGTCGCCTGGCTGGTCGACCTGTTCACCCGCCTCGAACGCCGCGACCAGATGCTGCAGCGCAGCCGGGTGTAGTTGGCAGCGCTGATCGCGTTGCCCATGGTTCGAGACGCCCAGCGTCGCCTTATCGGCGTCGCTGGGCTCCTCACCATGAGGATGTACTTGTGGCTGTCCTGGTCGCGACACTTCAACACGCCTCATCCTCATCCTGAGGAGGCCGCATAGCGGCCGTCTCGAAGGATGGGTCGCGCGCGCCTGACCAAGCCCCGCGTCAACCGCCACCCATTTGCAAAAACTCTCGAAGCCGCCACACTGGCGTGATACCGATGCTGACGAACGCAACGGATCATCGCCATGACCATCGACACCGACCTCGACCGCACGCCCGCGACTTCGGACGACCCGGTGGAAGCCCGCCGCACGCGGGCCCGCGCCTGGTTCGAAGGCCTGCGCGACCGGATCTGCGCCGAGATCGAAACGCTCGAGCGCGAGGCGCCGGCCGAGCTGTTTCCCGGCGAGCCCGCGACGTTCACCTACAAGCCGTGGCAGCGCAAAACTGGCGCCGGGGGCGGCGTCGGCGGCTTTCTGTCGAACGGCCGGCTGTTCGAGAAGATCGGTATCCACACGTCGTCGGCCAACGGCAAGCTGACGCCGGAGATGGCGAAGAATCTTCCCGGCGACGGGGTCACGCTCGACTACGTCTCGACCAGCATCAGCCTGATCATGCATCCGCGCAGCCCGCGGGTGCCGACCGTGCATATGAACACGCGCTTCCTGTCGACCTCGCAGGGCTGGTTCGGCGGCGGCGCGGATCTGACGCCGATGCTGCCCGAGCAACGCAGCCAGGAGGCCGAGGACGCGGCGATCTTCCACGCCGCCATGAAGGCCGCCTGCGACGCGCACGATCCGACCTACTACGCGAAGTTCAAGCCCTGGGCCGATACCTACTTCTTCCTGCCGCATCGCGGCACCGCGCGCGGCGTCGGCGGCATCTTCTACGATCACCTCAACAGCGGCGATTTCGAACGCGACTTCGCCTTCACCCGTGACGTCGGCTCGGCGCTGCTCGACATCTATCCGAAGATCGTCCGCAAGCGCATGGTCGAGCCCTGGACCGACGAGGAGCGCGCGCAGCAGCTGGCCTGCCGCGGCCTCTATGTCGAGTTCAACCTGCTCTACGACAAAGGCACGATGTTCGGCCTGCAAACCGGCGGCAACACCGAAACCATCATGAGCTCGATGCCTCCGCTGGTGAGCTGGAGCTGAACGAGGCGTAGTCAAGCGCATCGCGGGAGACGGCGATGGAAGACTATTACGGACTGATCGAACTCGCGGCGGTCTTCCTCTGCCTGATCGCCGGCTGGCTGATCCTCGAACGCCAAGGCAAACGCCTCGACCGCGCCCGCGCCGACCGCGAGAAGGCGCCCCATGAATAGCGACAGCGCCTTCAACTACTTCGAGATCCTCATGCTGGGGATGTTTGCCGCAGCCTGGCTGGTGCTGGAATGGCAGGGCAAGCGGCTGGATAAGAAACGCGAGGCGGAGAAGGCGAAGCAGCCGGAAAGGCCTTAGCGTGAAGCTTCGTCACTTGTGTCCCGGGCGCGAAGCGGCGTGCAACGCCGCTTCGCAGACCCGGGACCCCGGTTTCTTCAGGCAACGCAAGTAACCGGGGCCCCGGATCTGCGCAGCAGCACTTCGTGCCGCAGCGCGTCCGGGGCACCGAGTCTCTCACGTCCGCCGCGGCATCCGGAACGGCAGCATTGCTTGCACCACCGGCATCTTGAAGCGGTCCAGCGACAGGCTTTCGTGCATCAGCGTGACGCGTTCGCCGAGCAAGGTGGTCTCGACCATCGAGCGGGCGTAGAACGGGGTGTCTTCGACTGTGCGGACGATACGCGCATCCGCTTCGCTGCGGGCGCTGCGGGCGATGCGCCAGCCTGAGCGTGGCAGAGGGAGGAGTGGCGGCGGCGTGAACGTTTGCATGTTGCCCTGCGCGTCGAAGGTGATCGCGAGGTCGATGCGGCTGCGGTCGCGGCGTTCGGCTTCGTACAGGATCGCGGTGGTGTCGCGCAGTGCGCCCCGAGCCCACTCCCAATGGGTGAAGCCGGTTTCGATCGGTGCGTCGCCGGCATTCGTATCGAGATAGGCCTCGCCCTGCCAGGACAACTGCGGCTGCTCCAGCGTGACTTCAATCCGCGAGCGCGGCGCGATCGGCCACCAGCGGTGATTGCCGTCCTCGTTGAGGACGAAGTAATTCTTGGTAATGAATTGCGGCACGACGCGGATGCGGCCCTTGATGCGGCCGGGGATTGGGGCGCTCACTTCGTTGATGTTGATGGTCAGGGCGCGGCCGTCCCAGCCGAGATCGCTCGGGCCGATCAGAAATGAGCCGAGATTGCGCGCGACCTTGCGGCGCGAGCGCTCGGTCATGGTCCAGCGCTTGCTGCCCTGGTGATACAGCGCGACGTTGATCGCGCAGTGATTCAGCGGATCGGCCGCGCCGCTGCGCCGCGCATGCGCGTAGTAGGGCGAGAACACGCTGCCGATGAAGGCGATGATGGTGAGACCTTCGCGGCCGTCGTCACTGATCGCGTCGACGTACCACCAGGCGTAGCCGTTCGGCGGAACGTCGAGGTTGAAGCCGGCGCGGCGTTCGTCGGTCTCGTTGGGCCAGGCAATCATCTTGTCGCGTCTACACTCTACTCGAAGGCTTTAGGTGGCTTTGGTTGAGGCGGGGCGCAGCCGCCGCTGTTCAGTATCCAGATCGGCCAGCAGGCTCGCCGAGGCGGCGCGGCCGGACAACGCGGCCATCGGCACGCCGGGGCCGGGATGCGTACTGCCGCCGGCGAGATACAGGCCCGGCACTTTGGTGCGCGCGCCGGGACGTTCGAACGACGCGCTCCAGCCATGCGAGGCGCGGCCATACAGCGCGCCGCCGGTCGCCGGAAACAGCCGGTTGAAGTCCTCGGGCGTAGTGATCCGCGTCTTGTCGGGTTTTGCTTCCACGCGCAGGCCGCAACGTTCGAGCACCGCAAACGTCCGCTGCGTCACGCGCGCAATCTCGTCCGCATCGAACCGCTTGCGATCGCCGATCGGCGGCGCGTTGACCAGCACCAGCAACTCTTCCTCGCCGTCGGCGCCGAGCATCGCGGTGTCGTCGATGCGATCCTGACCGCAGATATACACCGTCGGCTCGCCCGGTACTTCGCCGCGGCCGAAGATGTCGGTGAACTCGCGCGGATAGTCGCGCGAGAAAAACACCGAATGCCGGCTCAGCGGAAAGCCCTCGGTCTTCGCCACCATGCTCCAGGTGATCGCCGACAGCGAGCGCAGTTTGGGCGCGATCGGCGGCACCGCGCGTTGCACCGCTTCGCCGAACAAGCCGCCGGGCAGGGCGCCGACATCGGCGTTGACGATCACCGACGACGCCTCGATGCGATCGCCATTGGCCATGATCACGCCGGCGGCGCGGCCGCCCGACACCATGATCTCGCGCACCTCCTGCTCGTAGCGGATGGTTGCGCCGAGCTTGGTGGCGCAATCCGCCAGCGCGCGGGCCAGCGCATGCATGCCGCCCTCGATGATCCACACGCCCTGCTGCTCGACATGCGCCACCAGCATCAGCGTCGCCGGCGCCTGGAACGGCGAGGAGCCGCAGTAGGTCGCGTAGCGGCCGAACAATTGCCGCAGCCGCGGATCCTTGAAGTAATCGCCGAGCGCGTTCCACATCGTGGTGAACGGTCGGATCTTGCGCAGTTCGAGCAGCCCGCTGACGCCATTGGCGGTGGCGAGCCCCGGCAGGCTCGGCGCGGTGGCGCGCAGGAACGGCTTCTCGAGGATCTGATAGATCTTGCGGCTGTCGGCGCAGAATTGTTGGTAGCGCCGCGCCTCGGCGGCGCCGGCAAAGGCGCCGATCGCCTCAGTCGAGCGCGCTTCGTCGGCGAACAGATCGAGCCGCACCTTGTCGTCCCAGGCGTGCCGCGCCAGCACGGAGAGCGGACGGAGTTGCACGTAGTCGGAAAAGTTCAAGCCGGCGCCGGCGAACAATTCCTCGAACACCCAGCGCATCGTGAACACAGTCGGGCCGCTGTCGATCCGTGCCGGCCCGATCCCGACTTCGCGGATCTTGCCGCCCGGTGCCGCGGCGCGTTCGACCACGGTGACGTCGAGCCCGCGCGCGGACAGCGCCAGCGCCGACGTCAGTCCGGCCACCCCGGCGCCGACGATCACCACCCGATTCCGTGCGGCCAGATCCCTCATCGCGATTCCCGCTTAGCCCTAAGTGTCATTGAGCCATGTCATTGACAGGTGTCCATAATAACTTACAGTCGCAGATGACAAGTTAAATTGACACTTGCTGGCTTAGAGCGGGAGTCTGCCATGGACGTGACCAACCGGATCGAGCGCGCCCTCACCGAGGCCCTCAACCAGGCCGACCTCGCAGGCTGTCCGCCCCGGCTCGCGGCCGCGATGCGCAGCGCTGTGTTCCCGCGCGGCGCGCGGGTCCGGCCACGACTTTGCCACAGCGTTGCAGCCGCCTGCGGCGAGGACAATCCGGCCGCCACGGAAGCTGCCGGCGCCGCCCTCGAATTGATGCACTGCGCCTCGCTGGTGCACGACGATCTCCCCTGTTTCGACGGCGCCGATCTGCGCCGCGGCCGTCCCTCGGTACACAAGGCGTTTGGCGAGCCGCTCGCCGTGCTGACTGGCGACGCGCTGATCGTGCTGGCGTTCCAGTCGATCGCCCGGGTGTCATGCCAGCCCGAGCGGCTGCTGAAGTTGACCCAGATCATCGGCAGCGCCGTCGGCGTGCCGCTCGGCATCGTCGCCGGACAGGCGTGGGAATGCGAGTCCGAGATCAACCTCGCGCATTATCACCGCTCCAAGACCGGCGCGCTGTTCGTCGCCGCGACCGCGGCCGGCGCTGTGTCGGCCGGCGCCGATCCAGAGCCGTGGCGGATGGTCGGCGAGAAGATCGGCGAGGCTTATCAGGTCGCCGACGATCTGCGCGATGCCGCCGCGGATGAAGACGAGATCGGCAAGCCGGTCGGCCAGGATATCGCGCATGATCGCCCCAGCGCAGTGCGCGAGATGGGCATCGACGGCGCGATCTATCACCTGAAGTCGCTGGTGCGCGGCGCGGTCGATGCGATGCCGCCGTGCTCCAACGGCAACGAGCTGCGTTCGCTGATCATGTCGGAAGCCACCCGCCTGGTGCCCGCCAAGCTCGCCGCGACCGCGGCGTGATGCGCTCCGGCTTGGCCTTTGCGGCCGGCCGGTGGTAGCAGGAGTGATGAGTTCCTTCAGCCTGCGCGACCGGCTGCTCGGCTGGCGCGACGCGATCCTGTCGAGTGCGCGGTTTCAGCGCTTCGCCGCGGTGTTTCCGCTGACGCGCGGCGTTGCGCGCCGCCGTGCCGGCGCGATGTTCGATATCGTCGCCGGCTTCGTCTATTCCCAGATCCTGCTCGCCTGCGTGCAGCTGCGGCTGTTCGAGCTGCTGCGCGAGCGTCCCGCCAGCGCCGGCGAACTGGCGCAACGGCTGTCGCTGCCGCCCGAGTCGATGCAGCTGTTGCTCGACGCCGCGACCGCGCTGAAGCTGGTGCAGCCGCGTAGCGGCGGCCGCTACGGCCTCGGCCAGCTCGGCGCCGAGCTGTGTGGCAATCCCGGCGTCCGCGCGTTGGTCGAGCATCACGCCATGCTGTACCGCGACCTCGCCGATCCGCTCGCGATGCTGCGCGGCCCGCGCGGCGGCGGCGAACTCGCAGCATATTGGGCCTATGTGCGCGGCGAGGGCGCCGCCGAGCTGCCGGCCGATCAGGTGCTGCCCTACACCGCGCTGATGGCCGCCTCGCAGCCGATGATCGCCCGCGAAGTGCTGCACGTGATGTCGTTCAAGCAGCATCGTTGCCTGCTCGACGTCGGCGGCGGCGACGGCTCGTTCCTGTCCGCGGTGGCGGAGCAGACGCCCGGGTTGCGCGTGATGCTGTTCGATCTGCCCGCCGTCGCCGCCAAGGCGGCCGAACGCTTTCAGGCGAACGGCCTCGCCGGCCGCGCCACCGCGATCGGCGGCAGTTTTCGCGACGATCCGCTGCCCGAGGGCGCCGACATCGTCTCGCTGGTCCGCATCATCCACGACCATGACGACGACGTCGTCACCACGCTGCTGCGCGCCGTCCACAAGGCGCTGCCGGTGGGCGGAGAGCTGCTGATCGCCGAGCCGCTCGCCGGCCCGCCCGGCCGCGAATCCAGCACCGACGCCTATTTCGCGTTTTACCTCCGGGCGATGGGCACCGGGCAAGGCCGGACCTTCGCCCGGCTGACCGAGCTGCTGGAGGCCGCCGGCTTTGGCGACATCCGGTTGCACGCGGTTCCGATGCCCATGGTCGCCTCCGTAATTACCGCAATCAAGCGCCCGATGTGTTAATCTAGCTTGACACTGTCTTCCGTCAGTTTACTCTGACACTCCAGCGGCGGGACTCTGCCGCCTGGATTGGAGTAGGCGATGGAAACCATCGCGGTCGTACTCAAGCAGCCACAACACGTCGAACTCAGTCGTCTCAGCCTCACGGCGCCGACGGCCGATGACGTCGTTGTCGACGTTGCGTGGAGCGGGGTCAGCACCGGGACCGAAAGGCTGTTGTGGTCCGGCCGGATGCCGCCATTCCCCGGAATGGGTTATCCGCTGGTGCCGGGGTACGAGTCGGTCGGCGAAGTCGTCGAGGCTGGCGCTGCGACCGACTTGCAGCCGGGCCAGATGGTGTTCGTGCCGGGCGCGAAATGCTTTGGCGAAGTTCGCGGCCTGTTCGGCGCGTCCGCCTCGCGGCTCGTCGTTCCGGCCAAGCGCGTGGTGCCGCTCGATCAGCAGCTTGGCGAGCGCGGTATCCTGATAGCTCTAGCTGCAACTGCGTATCATGCGATCGCGGCGCGCGCCGCGACCCCGCCGGAGTGCATCGTCGGTCACGGCGTGCTCGGCCGCCTGTTGGCGCGGATCTCGATCGCGCTCGGCAATCCGCCACCGACGGTGTGGGAGAAGAACCCGGTGCGCACCGGCGGTGCCGACGGCTACGCGGTGATCGATCCCGAAACCGACGAGCGACGCGACTATCGTAGCATCTACGATGTCAGCGGCGACCCGAAACTCCTCGACGTTTTGATTTCGCGCATCGCGGCGACCGGAGAGATCGTGCTCGCTGGCTTCTACAGCGAGCCGCTGTCCTTCGCTTTCCCTCCGGCTTTCATGCGTGAAGCCCGGATCCGGATCGCGGCGGAATGGCAGCCGCCGGACATCGTCGCCACCAAGGCGCTGATCGACAGCGGCAAGCTCTCGCTCGACGGACTGATCACTCACCACCAGGAGGCGGCGTCGGCCCCCGACGCCTATCGCATCGCTTTCGAAGATCCCGCCTGCCTCAAAATGGTTCTGAACTGGAGACCGAGCTGATGAACGTCGTTCCGCAGATCAAGCTGCAAGACGCACAACTCCGGGCCGAAGCGTCGATCGAACCCGACGCTCCGGTGACGACTCCCGTCACCAAGGAAACCCAGATCATCGCGATCTACGGCAAGGGCGGCATCGGCAAGAGCTTCACGCTCGCCAACCTCAGCTACATGATGGCCCAGCAGGGCAAGAAGGTGCTGCTGATCGGCTGCGATCCGAAGAGCGACACCACCTCGTTGCTGTTCGGCGGCAAGGCGACCCCGACCATCATTGAAACGTCGTCGAAGAAGAAGCTCGCCGGCGAAGAGGTCACCATCAGCGACGTCTGCTTCAAGCGCGACGGCGTGTTCGCGATGGAGCTCGGCGGTCCGGAAGTCGGCCGCGGCTGCGGCGGTCGCGGCATCATCCACGGCTTCGAGACGCTGGAGAAGCTCGGCTTCCACGAATGGGGCTTCGACTACGTGCTGCTCGACTTCCTCGGCGACGTGGTGTGCGGCGGCTTCGGCCTGCCGATCGCCCGCGACATGTGTCAGAAGGTGATCATCGTCGGCTCCAACGATCTGCAGTCGCTATACGTCGCCAACAATGTCTGTTCGGCGGTCGAGTACTTCCGCAAGCTCGGCGGCAATGTCGGCGTCGCCGGCATGGTGATCAACAAGGACGACGGCACCGGCGAGGCGCAGGCCTTCGCGCAGGCCGCGGGCATTCCGGTGCTGTCGGCGATTCCCGCCGACGAAGGCATCCGCCGCAAGAGCGCCAACTACGAGATCGTCGGCCTGCCCGATGGGCAGTGGGGGCCGCTGTTCGCGACGCTTGCCGAGAACGTCGCCACCGCGCCGCCGGTGCGGCCGAAGCCGCTCACCCAGGATGGTCTGCTCGGGTTGTTCTCCAGCGACGTTACCGGTCGCGATGTCGTGCTCGAGCCCGCCACGATGGAAGATATGTGCGGCGCCTCGGTGCTGAACAAGCCGTCGCTCGAAGTGATCTACGACGAGGTCTGAGATCGGGTGATCGGGAGTTCGTCATGAGTGTCATGTCTCGTTATTCCGGCCGCATCGCCGGATCGATCGG
>NZ_JBMDXE010000283.1:0-9471 GCF_048594845.1 Rhodopseudomonas sp.
GGCATCCGCCCTGCGACGCGGTTCGACTACGAACTCATCGACCCGGTGTTGAATCGTAGCATCAGCAGCGGCTACGACGTGCGAACGTTGCCGGTGCTGGGCTGAACCAGCACCCGATCGGTCAGGGCGATACATCTCCCCGACCGCAGCGCGCTCCCTCTCCCGCTTGCGGGAGAGGGTTGGGGTGAGGGCGCCCCAGGCAGTGAGTCAGTTCTCCAAGCGCTGCGCTAGACGATCCGCCGCGCCCCCGGAGTCCGAAGCAGCAGCCCGGCGAGCGCGTAGCACAGCACGCAGGTCAATGTGCCGGCGATCGGAAATTTGACCAGCGCCGGCAGCGCAAGCGGGCGCCCCGCCAACGCGACGCCGACCAGCACCGGCGGGTGAATAATGTAGATCGCGTAGGCGCGGTCGGCGAGTTTGCCCCAGATCGGGCTCAGCGTGGCGAAGCGACGTTGAAACGTCGGCAGCAGCCACAGGATCAGTCCCCACGCGACGAGCGGCTCCCACAGCGCGTAGATTGCGGCCGGCCACGTCCAGCCGCCGGCCGAGGATCGATGCAGCGCCGGGACGATCGCGCCCGACAGCGACGCGATCGGCAGCACCGGCAGGCAGATCAGCGTCAGCGTCAACCACAGCCGCGTGGTTGTGGACGGCACACGCTCCAGCCAGCGCGCGTCGGCGGCCGCATAGCCGGCGGCGAACAGCATTGTGTAGCTGGCGAAGTAACCGAGCTGCAGTCCGTTCCACTCCGACCCCACCGGCCACCACAGCCGCAACGCGAACGCCGCAACGCCGGTGAGCAGCGCCGCGCACAGCAGAACGAGATTTGACGGGAATGATGTCGTAGCCGCGTCAGCAGCAGGTATCGGTCGCCGCGTGAGGTTGAACCACAGCATCGCGCCGGCTCCGAAGATCAGCAGCGCGTGCGCGAACCACAACGGCCCTTGGATGAAACGGCCGCTGCTCATGATCGCGGCCAGCGTCGCGATAAACGGATGTCCGTGGGCGGTCTGTCCCAGCGCTTCGCTGACCGGCCCGATCACCCAGCCGAAGGCCAGCAGCGGCAGGCCGAGCCGGATCAGCCGATCGCGCGCATAGCGCAACGATCCTTTGCTGCGCAAGGCGGCCGGCGTGAAATAGCCAGCCAGCAGGAAGAACAGGCCCATGAAGTAAGCCTGATTGATGGCGACGAAGAGGGTCAGCAATTGCGAGGAGGGGGAGTGATCGGCCGGTAGCTCATGATAGAACCAACCGCCGCTGGCGCCGTAAGTGATCGCCGCATGATGAAACAGCACCAGCAGCGTCATCGTGGCGCGCAGCGCATCCAGCCCGCCGTTGCGGCCCGGCCGCGCGTCGGGTGCCGGCTGGGGACGCACATCCACAACAGGCTGAGCCGTCACACCCATCTGCATCGGGACGCTCCGTCGCCGCGCGTTCACCGCATCATTTGCGCGAGTCGGTCATATCGGAAGCCACCAGCGTTAGCGCCGGAAATGTCGAGCGACCGTGGTCCGTTCAAGCAAATGTGCGGGCGCTGAAGATAGAAGGTGGCGCCCGCTCCGACCGCAGCGCACTCCCGCTTGGGGGAGAGAGCCCGGGTAAGGGCGACACGGGCTCGGTGCCTGGGGACCCCCACCCCCGACCCCTCCCCGCAAGGGGGAGGGGAGAAGAGTACGGCGCGCTCCCTCTCCCGCTGGCGGGAGTGGGTTGGGGTGAGGGCGCCCCAAGCAGTGAGTCAGCGCCCCGACGGATAGCTCTACGCCGCCGCCCCTGGCAGCGTGTAGGTCTTGAACTGATCGCGTAGCGCGGTCTTCAGGATCTTGCCGGTCGCCGTATGCGGGATGGCGTCGACGAACACGATATCGTCGGGCATCCACCATTTGGCGATCTTGCCATCCATGTATTGCAGGATCTCGTCGCGGGTGCAGGTGACGTCCGGCTTGAGCTGGCAGATCAACAGCGGACGCTCGTCCCATTTCGGGTGATACACGCCGATCACAGCGGCTTCCGCCACCTTGGGATGGCCGACCGCGAGGTTTTCGAGGTCGATCGAGGAGATCCACTCGCCGCCGGACTTGATGACATCCTTTGAGCGGTCGGTGATCCGCATGTAGGCGTCCTTGTCGATGGTGGCGACGTCGCCGGTGTCGAAGAAGCCCTGCTCGTCGAGGATCTCCTTGTCGACGCGGTAATACGCCTTGGCGATCGCCGGGCCCGACACCTTCAACCGGCCGAAGGTCTTGCCGTCCCACGGCACGTCCTGGCCGGCATCGTCGGTGATCTTCATCTGCACACCGAACGGCGGGTAGCCCTGCGTCGCCAGCACGTCGAGGCGCGCGTCGCCGCTGGTCTTGTCGAACGGCGGCTTCAGCGTCGCCAGCGTGCCGAGCGGGCTCATTTCGGTCATGCCCCAGGCGTGGCGAGCCTCGGCGCCCATGTCGACGAACGCCTTGATCATCGATCGCGGCATCGCCGAGCCGCCGCAGATCACCATCTTCAGATCCGGCAGCGTCAGCTTCTCCTTCTGCATGTGCTGCAGCAGCATCAGCCACACCGTCGGCACGCCGGCGGTGTGCGTCACCTTCTCGGTCGACAGCAGCTCATACACCGACGCCCCGTCGAGCTTGGCGCCGGGCATCACCAGCTTGGTGCCCATCGACGGCGCCGAGAATGCGATGCCCCAGCTGTTGGCATGGAACAAAGGCACCACCGGAAGCATGGTATCGGCGGCGCGGGTGCCGAGCGCGTCCGGGTTGTTGGCCATCAGCGCGTGCAAGACGTTGGAGCGATGCGAATACAACACGCCCTTGGGATCGCCGGTGGTCCCCGACGTGTAGCACATCGCTGCCGCGGTGTTCTCGTCGAAGGTCTTCCATGCGAAGTCGCCGTCGGCTTCCTTCAGCCACTCTTCATACGCGACTGCGTTCTTCAGCGTGGTCTGCGGCATGTGCGCAGCATCGGTGAGCACCACGAAGCGCTCGATGCTCGGCATCTGGTCGGCGATCTTCTCCAGAACAGGAATGAAGGTGAGGTCGGTGATCATCACGCGGTCCTGCGCGTGATTGACGATCCAGGCAATCTGGTCCGGAAAAAGCCGCGGATTGACCGTATGGCAGATCGCGCCGATTCCCATGATGCCGTACCAGCATTCCAGATGCCGCGCGGTGTTCCAGGCGATCGTCGCGATGCGATCGCCGAGCTTGATGCCGGCGCGGTCCAGCATCTGGCTGACTTTCAGCGCCCGTTGATGGATCTGCGCATAGGTGGTGCGGACGATCGGACCCTCGACCGAACGGGTGACCACCTCCTGGTTGCCGTGGACCTGAGCCGCGTGCTCGATGATCCGATGACACAGCAAAGGCCAGTCTTGCATCAGTCCAAGCATCCGAATTGTCCTCCTGATTTTTATCCCCTTGGGATTGGCGCGGACCTTAGCGCGGTCGCGGCCCGCGGAAAACAGGTCTGTCGCAATCTGTTCCGCGGCAAAGCGCCGGTTTGGACGGTGCTGGTCGCTCTGGCTGCGTTCGCCGCCGAGCCGGCACTGGGGCGAAGCGCCATCCCGCTGCCGAAACCGCGTCCCGCTTCCGCGCCACAACCGGATGATCGCGCGGCTGCGCCCGAATCCAGCGGTGCGGAGCCAGCCCCGGCCGCGCAGCCGCCCGCACAGGCCGATGCCAAGCCGCAGCCGAAGCCGCCGAGCGCGTGCCGGCTGGCACTGACCGAGCAGATCGCGATCGCGCCGAGCATTCCCGATATCAACGATCCCGGCGGTTGTGGCGGCACCGATCTGGTCCGGCTCGAGGCCGTCGTGCTGCCGGACGGCGCTCGCGTCGCGCTGACGCCGGCGGCGACCCTGCGTTGTTCGATGGCGAGCGCGGTGGCGGAATGGGTGCGCGCCGACGTGGCGCCGCTCGCGAGCGCGCTGCAGTCGCGGCTCGCTGCGCTCGACAATTTCGATTCTTACGAATGCCGCGGCCGCAACCGGGTGCGCGGCGCCAAGCTCAGCGAGCACGGCAAGGCCAACGCGATCGACATCCGCGGTCTCAAGCTCGCCAGCGGCCGGCTGCTGTCGCTGACCGACCGCACCAGCCCGCGCGCGATCCGCGAGAGCGTGCGGCAGTCGGTGTGCGACCGCTTCTCCACCGTGCTCGGCCCCGGCTCGGATGGTTATCACGAGGATCACATCCACCTCGACCTGGCGCAGCGGCGCAAGGACTATCGGATGTGCCAGTGGGACGTGCTCGAGCCGCTGCCGCAGATCGCGCCGCTGCTGCCGGCGCCGCGACCGGACGAAGCGCCGCCGCGCGAAGTCGCCGCCGATCAGCGGCAGGATCGTGAGCCGCAACGCGAGCCGGAGCAGGGCCGCCCCGGGCAGGCCGAGCCCCAGCAGGCCGAGCCGGAGCAGGGTGAGCAAACCGCCGAGCCGGAAGCGCCGCCGGCAGCGAGCAAGAAAGCCAAGGCCAAAGCGCAGCCAAAGAAGCCACGGAGTGAGCGGCAATCCGAACTACGTTAGCGTCCGCGTCCTTTGCGATGTGAAGCAAGCCTGCCGAAGTGACGTTTCGATCAAACGTGCCGCGAGCATGGAGCAATCTCTCTCGCCTGCGGGAGAGGTCGGCCCGGCGAAGCGCAGCGAGGCCGGGACGGGTGAGAGCGGGGCTCTCCACAAGTTCGTTGAGTCAGTGCTTGGGGCGCCCTCACCCCGGCCCTCTCGCGCGGGCGGGAGAGGGGGCGCGCTGCGGTTCGTCGCTGCGCGTCGGCCAACAAAAAAGCGCCGGACGAGCCGGCGCTTTTTGATCTGATCGAGCCGGCGCGATGCGCGGCTGAACTCTTGCTCGCCGGCTTACTGCCAGCTCGACGAGCCGCCCTGCAGCGCCATCTTGGAGTTGTACGGCGAGTCGCCGTGCTTCGGCTCCAGCACTACGACGATCGCGCCCATCTTGACCCGGTTGTACAGGTCGATGACATCCTCGTTGGTCATGCGGATGCAGCCCGACGAGATCGAGGCGCCGATATATTCCGGCTGGTTGGTGCCGTGGATGCGGAACAGCGTGTCCTTGCCGCCCGAATACAGATAGATCGCGCGCGAGCCCATCGGATTGTCCGGGCCGGGGGCGACGAACTTCGGCACGCCCAGGCGGGAGATTTCGCCGGGGGTGGGATGCCAAGCCGGCCATTCCGTCATCGCGCCGACCTTGGCAATGCCCGACCAGGCCATCGCTTCTTCGCCGACGGTGATGCCGTAGCGGATCGCCTTGCCGCCATCCATCACGTAGTAGAGGTAGTGATTGTCGGAATCGACCACGATCGAGCCGGGCGCTTCCTTGCGATGGTAGTCGACGATGGCGCGGCGGAATGCTTCCGGCACCGGCGTCTTCACATAGGAGACCTTGGAGAGGAGCTCCTTGTCGCGTGGCTTCAGCGCCGACGACGACGTCTCCTGATAGGTCGTGGCCTGCATACAGCCGGACAACAGCAGGCCCGCGCCGACGAGCAGCCCCAGCTTCTTTCCAAGAGACGCCATTATCGTTCCATTTCAGAATAGCGCGCCCCAAGCTGCGCGCCTGATCAGCATTGCGCGTTACAGCCGCGCCGGACGAGGTCTCGTAAACGACGATTCCTAGGCTTTAGTATCGCCGAACGCGGCCGCTTTACCAGCATTTCTGCGGGTGGTTCCGTACGGTGGCGCAGCGTTGTTGCATTTCTGCCGCAGAACCGAGGTAGATGATTAACTTCGCGGCAATAGCTGTGGCGGACCCGCCGCATCTGTCCCGCATCTTCGCCGTGGTCGGTGAAGCCGCTTCATCGAAAACGTCATGACCGGCGTCAGCGGCGCTTGCCACCTCGGCGCAGTTACGGCACTCCAGTGCCACCTCCGCCGTCACGTCCCGCCAGCACCGGAGCCCTCATGCTCGCGCTCTTCGCTCCCGCCGATTCCGCCCTCAAGCGCGCCGGGCCGATCGACCTCAATGCGCTGCCGGAAGACGCGGTGTGGATCGATCTCGAACGGCCGACCGCCGACGAGGATCGCGCGGTCGAGAAGCTCGCCGGGATCGCGGTGCCGACCCGCGAGGACATGCAGGAGATCGAAATCTCCAGCCGTCTCTATATCGAGAACGGCGCCCGCTACATGACGGCCAGTCTGATGTGCGGCGCCGACACAACGTCGCCGCGGCTGTCGCCCGTCACCTTCATCCTCGCCGGCCGCAAGCTGGTCACGGTGCGCTACGACGAACCGCGGCCGTTTCCGGTGGTAGAAAACCGGCTCGCTCGCACGCCGTCATTCAGCGCCACCGGCGAGACCGTGCTGCTCGAATTGCTCGACGCCGTGATCGACCGCTGCGCCGACATTCTGGAACGCGCCGGCGCCGAGGTCGACGACGTCAGCCGCGAGATCTTCGAGCCGGAGGGCGCCGCCCGCACCGGCCACCCCAAGCGCTATTCCGACATCCTGATCGCGATCGGCCGCAAGGGCGACCTGGTGTCCAAGGTGCGCGAGAGCCTGGTGTCGATCGGCCGGCTGGTCGCTTTCCTCACCGTCGAGGGCGAAGGCCTGAAATGGCCGAAGGACAGCCGCACCCAGCTCAAGACCATGCAGCGCGACGTGATCTCGCTGACCGACCACGCCAGCTACCTGTCCAACAAGATCACCTTCGTGCTCGACGCCATGCTGGGCGTCGTCAATCTCGAGCAGAACAACATCATCAAGCTGTTCTCGGTGATGGCCGTCGTGCTGATGCCGCCGACCCTGATCGCCTCGATCTACGGCATGAATTTCAAGTTCATGCCCGAACTCGAATGGGCCCACGGCTACACCATGGCCCTCGGCATGATGCTGGTCGCGGCGATCGTGCCGTATATGTTTTTCAAGTGGAAGAAGTGGTTGTAGGGACGCGATCAGTGGCTGCGGGCGCGCAACCGCGCAGGTGCTGCGTAGACTAGATTCGAAGCGGCCCACGTCTTCGCTCAGCATGAGTGATCTCCACCACCAGCGCTGATGTCATAGGGCATGGCGCACTGCGCGTTTGCGCCCGACGTCGGCGCCTATCGCCGCGCCTTGAAGAACTCCCGCAGCAGCGCCGCGGCTTCGCGCTCGCCGACGCCGGAGTAGATCTCCGGCGCGTGGTGACAGGTGGGCTGGCTGAAGAACCGCACGCCGCTCTCGACCGCGCCGCCTTTGGGATCGAACGCGCCGAAATAGAGGCGCCGAATCCGCGCAAAGGAGATCGCGCCGGCGCACATCGTGCAGGGCTCCAGCGTGACGTAGAGGTCGCAGTCGGTCAGCCGTTCGCTGCCGAGCGCGGCGGCGGCTTGGCGGATCGCCAGCAGTTCGGCGTGGGCGGTCGGGTCGCGGTCGGTCAGCGTGCGGTTGGCGGCGGTGGCGATCACCGTGCCGGCGCGGACGATGACGCAGCCGACCGGGACTTCGCCGGCGTCGGCAGCGGTTTGCGCCGCCTGTAGCGCCAAATCCATGAAAGAGTGCGTCGTCATGGCTCGTCTCGCCGGGAAAACTCTGCTAGGAGAGCCCATTCAGCAACAGTGGATACCGGTTTTGCGGGACCCGAGCGCCTTCGATGAGAGCGCGAGCGACCCTGGCGCGAGCCCGTTTCCTGCCTGAGCCCCATTGCCGATCCCGACGGATCCCCTGAAGAAAGACCACTCATGCCCCGCGACACCGACAAAAACAACTCAGCGCGCGGCCGCCGCGATCGGCCCGGCGGCGGCAAAGCTGCGGGCGGCGGCAGCAGGGGTGGCTTCGGCGGGAAAGGCGGCTACGGAGCAAAGAGCGCCGGCGGCAAAGGCCGGTCGGGCGCCGCGCGCGGTCCGGACAAGAAATTCGCCAAGCGGGCCGTGGGCGGCGAGGCCCGCGGCGATCGGCCCTACGCCAAGAAAGCGTTCGACGGCGAAGCCAAGCGCTCGTTCGGGGCGCGCGAAGGCGGCGAGAAGCGCAGCTACACGCCGCGCCCGCCGCGCGACGATCGCGGCGGCGACCGCCCGTTCAAGCGCGACGATCGTGCGCCGCGCCGCGAGGGTGACGCGCCGCGTCCGCGCTTCAATCGCGACGAGCGTCCGGCTCGCGGTGGTGATCGCCCCGAGCGCGGCCCCCGCAAGGAGTTCGGCGAGAAGCGCTCGTTCGGCCCGCGCGAAGGCGGCGAGAAGCGGACCTATACGCCGCGCCCGCCGCGCGACGATCGTGGCGGTGATCGCCCGTTCAAGCGCGACGACCGCGCCCCGCGCCGCGACCGCGACGACGCCCGCCCGGCCGGCCGCTTCGGCGAGAAGAAATTCGGCGACAAACCGTTCGGCGATCGCAAGCCGCGCGAGGGCGGCGACAAGCGGCCGTATCAGCGCCGCGAAGACGGCGACAAGCGTCCCTACACGCCGCGTGATGGCGGCGACAAGAAGTTCGGCCGCGGCGCACCGGATCGCGGTCCGCGCAAGAGCTTTGGCGACCGTGCCGAGCGCGGCACCGACCGCGGCAATGACAAGCCCTGGCAGAAGCGCGATAGCGCTCCGGCTGGGCGTGGAGATCGGCCCGAGCGCGGCGAACGCAAGGGCGGCTTCGACAAGCCGCGGTTCGATCGCCCGCGTGAAGAGCGCGGCGGTGAGCGGCCGCGGTTCGGACGCGACGAGCGGCCGAAATTCGAACGCCGCGAGCGCGGCGGCGACTGGCACGAGCATCCGCGCAGCGAAGCGCGCTCGTCCGATCGTCCGCGCAGCGAAGGCCGCGGCTTCGACCGGCCACGTCGTGATAACGAAGATGATAGCAAGGTATTTGCCAAGCGCCCGGCGTTCGGCGGCCGCGGTGCCTATCGCGAACGGCCGGCGGGTGAGCGCGGCAAGTTCGACAAGAAGCCCGGTCGCGGCAAGCCCGACCGCCGCGACGCCAAGGCGTCGGCCAAGCCCGGCGACCGCATCGCCAAGGTGGTGGCCCGCGCCGGGATGTGCTCGCGGCGCGACGCCGAGGCTTGGATCACCGACGGCCGCGTCACCGTCAACGGCAAGGTGATCGATAGTCCGGCGCTCGACGTGCTGCCGTCCGACGTCATCACCATCGACGGCAAGCCATTGCCGGAGCGCGAGCGGACGCGGCTGTTTTTGTATCACAAGCCGCGCGGCCTGATGACCACGCACGCCGATCCGGAAGGCCGGCCGACGGTGTTCGATCATCTGCCCGAGGATCTGCCGCGGCTGATCTCGATCGGCCGGCTCGACTTCAACACCGAGGGCCTGCTGCTGCTCACCAATGACGGCGGGCTGGCGCGCGCGCTGGAGCTGCCGGAGACCGGCTGGCTGCGGCGCTATCGCGTCCGTGCCCATGGTGAGGTGACCCAGGCGCAGCTCGATCAGCTGAAGAATGGCATCGAGGTCGACGGCGTCAAATATGGCGAGATCGACGCCAAGCTCGAACGCGACCAGGGGGCCAATGTCTGGCTGGTGTTCGCGATCCGCGAAGGCAAAAACCGCGAAGTG
>NZ_JBMDXE010000284.1:0-23921 GCF_048594845.1 Rhodopseudomonas sp.
GCGCCGCCCGACGCCGGGGATCACCACGCTGAGATCGGAGCGGGCGAGCTGCACCATCGCCCGCACCATGCCGGCGATCGCCTTGGTGATCGACCGCGCGATGGTCAGCGACAGCGTCGACACGATCAGCACCGCCAGCGCCAGAGTGATCAGCATCCAGCGCCGCACCGTGCTGATCGTCTCCTCCTGCTCGGCCTGCGCCGAGGTAGCGCGCTGGCGCACGTCGGTCTCGATCCGCTCGATCACCGGCTCGATATCCGCATACGCCTTGGACATCGCCGCCGCGCTCTGCGCCGACTGCTGCGAGGCGTCGGCCCAGGCGAGGAACTGCGTGCGGTAGGCCTGCAGCTTGTCCTGGATCTGCGCTTTCAAAGCCGGTGCGAGATTCGCATTGGCGACCGTCTGGCCGAAGCTGGCGGCGGCCTTCTGGAAGGCGTCCACATAGCTGCGGTCGCGGCGCAGCATGAAATCCTTCTCGTGCCGCCGCATCATCAGCATGCCGCTGGTCAACGTCGGATCGTCGACCTCCTTCAGCTTGGCCTCGATGTCGTGCACCGCGGCGCGCAGCGCGCCGTTGAGGCCGAGCTTCTCGTTCAGTCCGAGCCTGACTTCGGTCTGCACCGTGGCGTCGAAATTCTTCAGATACTCGGCAAAGCCGCTGCGCAGGCTCGCGACCTGTCCGGTCAGCTTGTCGAAGCCCTGCGTCCGGGTCTCCGCTGCGAGCCGATCGATGTCGCGTTCGATCATCTGCCCGGTCGCCTCATGGCGCTTCGACGACGCTTCATCCCGTCGCAGCAGGAAGTCCTTCTCCGAGCGGCGGACATCCAGCAGGTCCCGCGCCAGCTTGGCATTGAGATCGAAAATGCTGCGGACGCCTTCGGCGAAAACGTGGGAGCGATCCTGCGAGTGGCTGCCCACCAGATAGATGCCGCCGAACACTGCGAGGCTGGAAAGGCCGATGGCGCCGATCAAAACAATCTTATGGCTCAATCGAAGCGAGAACATCCTCATGCGGGCGCCTTTCCGGCATCGCTATTAATGGTTGCAAATCTGTCATTGTCGTCAACCAGTAGTTACCGGTTTTCATTAAATGAAGTGTAAAGGTAGAATGTCACCGCACGTCCGCGGAATGTGTCAATTGCGAAAGTCGCCGCTCAGCGACCAGCGGGACGACGCTGCGCTCGACGAACTAATCGTTTTGAAATGAAGGAAAGAGCCGCACCGCAGGCCGTCCCGACAAATTGCCAAGACGACGCCTCTGACGAAAGCGATTGCGCCCGCGCGTGGTCGCAGGCCATTCGTCATCCGATTTCGCGCAGGCGAGCCAATCCGGCAACCGGAGCACGAGCGCATTTAATAAGGGGGCTAAGGTCGGACCATCATCTGCTGATCGAAGCGATGCGCGGCCGCATCCGCATCGCCGGCACGCTCACTTGCGGCGCGTGCCGGCGATCGATCAGGCAGCCAGCGCGAGCGGCCGGCGCGGTGCATGTTCGAGATCAGCGAACAGCGCGTAGTACAACGCATAGGCCCAGCCGATTCCGGTCCAGCCGAGTAGCAGATTGCCGAAATACAGCGGCCATTTGTATTCCACGTTCCGGGCAAATCCGATCAGCATCGGACTGCAATACAGAACGGCGGACACGAGGTAGAGCGCCCATACGATCGCCGGCAGGTTGGCGTCGTATGGCAGTTCACTGAAGGTGAGCATGTTTGGGTTCTCCGCAGATGGGGTCAGATCGGCACCATCCTTCCCTCTTGGGCCGCAAGCGGCCGCACGGATCACGCACGAGGGATATCATTGCCGACAGCCTGCGAAAGACGCAGCGGAACAAACTTTGTTTTGAATCAAATCACGCGACAAGCAGAGCTGCGGCAATTGCGCGCGGAACGGCAGCGATCGCTTACTAACAGGTATCAGCAGGCCGTTTGCGATATCTATCGGGAATAACTGAGCCGACGAATTCCATATTCGATGATGATCCGCCTCTCCACGTCATTGCGAGCCAACGGGGTCGGCGCTAAGCGCTGCCCGATGACAGGATCCGCGAAGCAATCCAAGACTATGCACGCGGCTGGATTGCTTCGCTTCGCTCGCAATGACGAGCCTACGATTGTTTGGAATAGTACAGGCCCCATTCCGTGCATCGCGCCGGCAGACGTGGGTTCGCTATGCTCAACCCACGCTACGGATGGACGCCGGTGCTACGCGCTCCGCGCCAGCGCGCCGTCGATCATCGTCACGGCGTTGCCGAGACCATAGACCGCCACGAAGGAGCCGAAGCGCGGACCCTTCTCCTGGCCGAGCAGCACCTGGTACAGCATGTTGAACCAGTCGAGCGACACGCCCGGCTTGCCGTCCTTGGCGGCCTTCTTGTGGTCGAGGAACGGCTCGCGGCGGCCGATCTCATAGACGACGTCCTGGATGGCCTCGGCGGTCGCGTCCGCCGGAAGCTGCGACAGCGCATCGCGCAGATCCTGCAGCGCGGCGCGCTCCTGCTCGGTCGGCTCGCGGAAGACTTTGGTCGGCGCCACGAAGTCGCGATAGTAGTTGATCGCGTAGCCGACCATGGCGTCGAGCTTCGGATGCGACTGCGGCGTCACGCCCGGCCGGTAGCGGCCGATGAAGCCCCACAGTGTCTCGGCATTCTCGGCATTCGACGACGACACCAGCGTCAAGAGCAGCTGGAACGTCACCGGCATGTCGGCCTTCGGCGGCCGGCCGGCGTGAATGTGCCAGACCGGATTGGCGAGCTGCTGCTTGAGGTCCTGCCGGGTGAAGCCGTCGAGGAATTGCTGATAATCGTCGACGTTGCGCGGGATGACGTCGAAATACAGCCGCTTCGCCGCCTTCGGCTCGCGATACATGAACAGCGACAGCGATTCCGGCGAGGCGTAGCGCAGCCACTCGTCGATGGTCAGGCCGTTGCCCTTCGACTTGGAGATCTTCTGGCCCTTGTCGTCGAGGAACAGCTCGTAGTTGAAGCCTTCCGGCGGCGTGCCGCCGATCGCCTGGCAGATCTTGCCGGACAGCTTCACCGAGTCGATCAGGTCCTTGCCGGCCATTTCGTAATCGACGCCGAGCGCGGTCCAGCGCATCGCCCAGTCCGGCTTCCATTGCAGCTTGCAGTGCCCGCCGGTGACCGGAACGGTGACACGCTCCTTGGTCTCGGGATCGTCGTACGACACCGTGCCGGCCTTGACGTCGTGCTCCACGATCGGCACCTGCAGCACCACACCGGTGCGCGGACAGATCGGGAGGAACGGCGAGTAACTGGCGGCACGCTCCTCGCGCAGGCTCGGCAGCATGATCGCCATCACCTTGTCGAGCCGCTCCAGCACCTTGAGCAGCGTCGCGTCGAACCGGCCACCCTTGTAGTAGTCGGTCGCCGAGGCGAATTCGTAGTCGAAGCCGAAGGTGTCGAGGAAGGCGCGCAGCCGCGCATTGTTGTGCGCGCCGAACGAATCGTGGGTGCCGAACGGATCCGGCACGCTGGTCAACGACCTGCCGAGATTCTGCTCGAGCAGCTCCTTGTTCGGCACGTTGTCCGGCACCTTGCGCAGGCCGTCCATGTCGTCCGAAAAGGCGAGCAGCTTGGTCTTGATCTTGTCGTCGGTCAGTACGCGAAACGCGTGGCGCACCATCGAGGTGCGGGCGACTTCGCCGAACGTGCCGATGTGCGGCAGGCCCGAGGGGCCGTAGCCGGTCTCGAACAATACCTCGTCCTTGGGCTGCTTCTTCAGCCGGTTCACCAGCGCGCGCGCCTGCTCGAACGGCCAGGCGTTGGATTGTTCGGCGAGCGTGCGCAGATCGGACGCGCTGGGCAAATCGGTCGTGGTCATCAACGTCTCCAACCGCCGGCAGGCGGGTCTTCAGATCGAACGGTGTTTCGGCTCAGAACGGGCTAACAGAGAAATAGCGCAGCCACAGGTCGGTATAGCGCCCCTTTTCCCAGAGGCGAAACAGCGCCCAGTTCAGCGACTGGCGCAGCAAATCGTTGCCCTTGCGCACCGCGATGCCGACGCCCTCGCCGAAATAGCGGCTTTCGGTGAACGGGCCGCCGCTGAAGGCGCAGCAATTGTCGGAATCGGTGCCGTTGATCCAGAACGCCAGCGAGATTGCGTCGCCGAAGATGAAGTCGACTTCGCCGCGCTTCAGCGCGCCGCGCAGCGCCTCGTCGTTCGGATAGGAATGCAGCTCGGCGTCGGTGAACATCGCCTTGAGATAGGCTTCGTGCGCCGAGCCGGCGACGGCGCCGACCTTCTTGCCCTCGAGATATTCTGGACGGATCTCAGGCAGCACCGCGTCCTTGCGGGCCACGAAGCGGCCGGGCGCGCGATAATACGGATCGGTGAAGTCGACCTTGGCGCGGGTCTGCGGTGTCACCGCCAGCGACGCGATGATGGCGTCGCCGCGGTTGCTGGCGAGCGCATCGAGCAGCGTTTCGAACCGGCGCATCTGCACCGTGCAGGTGACCTTGATCTCCTCGCACAGCGCCCGCGCCAGATCGACATTGAAGCCCGCGGGATTGCCGTCCGGTCCGGTGTAGTTGAACGGCGGGTAGTCGGTCTCGGTGAGAAAGCGGATCACGGTGAGGCGCGACAGGTCGGGCCGCTCCGGCCGCCGCCGCGGATCCCAGAAGCCCGGCACCGCATGGGCGGTGACGGCCGCCACCGCCTTGGCTTCCGGATCGGGCTCGGCCGCCCGCGCACCATAGACCGGCACCAGCGCGGCACAGAGCACCGCCGCCGCGAGCAGGCAGCCGCGTACGCCGGCCAATCGGCCGTTGATGACCAATTCAATCCATGGTTGCATAACGAGGGTCCGCACCGGCGGTCTTATAGACCATCCGGCGCGAGACGCGAGTGCCGTTTGCGTAAGAGTGCGTCATGGTGGTCGTCGACCTCGCCCAGCCCAGCGATGCTCCAGCCTTTGCCGGCGGCGAGGCCCGCCGTTCGGCGGACGGCAGCGAGCGCCCGCTAGTCTTGCACGACTCGGATGGCGACCCCGCTGCGCCGGCCACCGATCAGCCGCCCGAGCCTGAGCCATCCTCCGCGATCGAACTGGATTGCCTGCGCGGCCTGCTGGCGCCGGCCGTGCTGCAATCGGCGGAGCGGCGCGCGCAGCAACTCGGCATCGGTGCCGACCAGGTGCTGATCCGCTGGAGCGTGATCGACGAAGCCACCTATCTGGACCGTCTGGCGCATCATCTCGGAATCACGTGCCAGGACTTCGCCGGGCTGGAGCGATGCGACATCGCCCTGAGCGACGAGCAGATGCGCTTCGCCGCCACCGCTGGCGTGCTGCCGCTGTGGCAGGATGGCGAGCTGGTCTCGGCGGTCGCGCCGCGGCGGGTCGGGGCGCGGACATTGTGCGAAACGCTGCAGCGCGATCCTTCGCTCGGCGACCGCTTTCGTCTCGCCACCGAGAGCGCCCTGCAGGAGTTGCTTGAGCGCAGCAGTCCCGGTCTCGCTCGGCATGCCTGTGCCGGGCTGGCGCATCTCGACGCTTCGCTGTCGGCAGCGCCGGCGGCGGGCGAGCCGCGCTGGCGCTCCGCGGCCAAGCGCGCCGCCGGAGCAGCGCTGCTGATCCTGGCGCTGCTGCTGATGGCCGACATCGCCTGGGGCATCGTGCCGGCGCTGCTGTTTCTCGTCTTCATCGGACTGCGGCTGCTCGCAACGGCGCAGCCACTCCCCGCTCCGCCAGCTTCGCGACGTTGGCCGGACGCCGAGCTACCGATCTACACCGCCATCGCGGCGCTGTATCGGGAGGCCTCATCGGTGGCGGCGCTGGTCGAGGCGATCGAGGCGCTCGACTACCCGCGCGAAAAGCTCGACATCATCCTGGTGGTGGAGCCCGACGACCTGCCGACCCGTGCCGCGATCGCCCGGATGCGGCGTGGGCCGCAACTGCGCGTGCTGGTCGCGCCGGCAGACGCTCCGCAAACCAAGCCGAAGGCGCTGAACTACGCGCTGCCGTTCGTGCGCGGCAGCATGGTGACGGTGTTCGACGCCGAAGACCGCCCCGCACCCGACCAGCTTCGTGCGGCGCTGGAAGCATTCGTCGCGGGCGGCCCGCAGATCGGCTGCGTACAGGCGAGCCTGCAGGTCGACAACACGACGCACAGCTGGTTGTCACGATTGTTCCTCGCCGAATATGCCGGCCAGTTCGAAGCTGTGCTACCCGGCCTCTCCCGCCTCGGCCTGCCGCTGCCGCTCGGCGGCTCGTCGAACCACTTCCCCACCACGGTGCTGCGCGCGGTCGGCGGCTGGGATGCGCACAACGTGACCGAGGATGCCGACCTCGGCTTCCGGCTGGCGCGGTTCGGCTATCGCTCGATCAGCTTTCCCTCGCGCACCTGCGAGGAGGCGCCGATCGGCTTTGCCGCGTGGTGGGGACAGCGCACGCGCTGGATGAAGGGCTGGATGCAGACCTGGTGGGTGCATATGCGGCGACCCGTCGAGTTCTGGCGCGACGCCGGCTGGCGCGGGCTGCTGACGCTCAACCTCTATGTCGGCGGCGGTGTGGTGTCGGCACTGATGCATCCGCTGCTGCTGCTGCACCTCGTCCTGGCCGGATGGACGCTGGCGCGCAGCGGTGCGAGCTTCGGCAGCGAACCCTCCGGGTGGTTTTACGGCCTGACCATCGCGGCCGGTTATCTCGGCAGCGCGATCGTCGCGGCGATCGGGCTGAGACGAATCGGACGATTGCGCGAAGCCGTATGGCTGCTGGCGATGCCGCTGTACTGGATCGGCCTGTCGCTCGCGGCCTGGCGGGCGCTCGCCGAACTGGTGGTGAAGCCGGACCACTGGCAGAAGACCGAGCACGGCATCGCCGCGCGGGCCTCCTGGTCCGCCGGGCCGAAGCCTGTCCGCCCTACAGATACCGCTTCAGATCGGCCGCAGCCTCGTCGGGCTTCCGCTTCAGGTTGAACGGCGCGACGAAGTTGCCGTTCTTGTCCATCAGGTAGATCAGCGCGGTGTGATCCATGGTGTAGTCGCCGTCCTTGGTCTCGACCTTCTTGGCATAGACCCGGTACGACTTCTCGATCTTGTCGGTGGCCTCGCGGGTGCCGGTCAAGCCCTTCAGATGCGGATCGAAGCTCGACAGATAATCCTTCATGGCGACCGGCGTATCGCGTTCCGGATCGACCGAGATGAAATAGGCGTTGATGCGGTCGGCATCCTTGCCCATCGCCTGCAGCACCTGGGAGATTTCGAACAGCGAGGTCGGGCACACGTCCGGACAATGCGTGAAGCCGAAGAAGATCAGCGTCGGCTTGCCCTTCAGGCTCTGCTCGGTGACGGTCTGGCCGTTCTGGTCGGTGAGCTGGAACGGTCCGCCGATCGACGCCGGCGCCGCCACCTTGGTGAGGCCGCCGAGCAGCCACAGCACCACGACGAGGCCGACCACCAGGCTGCCGGCGAACGCCGCGATGATGACGAGCGGGCGGGTGGATCGGCTTGCAGCGGCCATGGCAGGGTCCTCGCGTCGAACACCGGTCGACGAAGCGAGTCCGCGCCCGGCAGGGCACGCGGCGCGCGGCCGCGAGTGCCGCACCCATAGAGCGCGACGCTGCGGCGGGCAAGCGCCACACCGCCGCGGCGGATCACGTCATGCGGAGCGCCGCATCATCCGCATGCACAGCGGCTGGCTTCAGCGCGAGGCCGAGGCCTGCGCGTCCATGTAGCAAGGCCGATACATCGACATCAGCTGCTTGCCGCGCAGGAAGATCATCTGACGCGTCAACCCGCCACGCTTGGAGATCCAGCGCCGGATCTCCGCCGGATACATCGTGTACAGCATGTGGGTGGCTTCGGGATTGGTGATCGCCCGGCCGTTCTGGCCCATGTCCCAGGCGGCGTGGAAGCCGAGATTGGCGCGCGAGGTGACGCAAATCTTGTCGTGCGGTACGGCGCCGAGCACGATGGTGCAGGCCGATGCGCACAGCCCGTCGATCACCACGGTCTCCCCCGAGGTGCGCAGGCTCTGGTACTTGTCGACGTAGGTTCCGATCCGGCCGCCGCGATCGTCGGCGATCCGTACCACTGCGTGGCTCGACCCCATGCCCGCGATCAGGAGCACAGCCGCAATCAACCCCGTCAGCACTCTCATCGCCCGCCCCAGTTAGTTCGCTTCCAATGTCCGTCGATCAGCCAGGTGATGCAGCGTGCTGATTCAAGACATCGTCAGCGTGATTTCGGATCGGGTGTTTGTCCAGATCGCAACCACGGCTCCACTTAAATTCAAATCGAGTGTTGCAGGCGGGCTGCACCCGTTCCGCGGCGAGGTCCCAAACTGAAACATGCGCGGCGGCGAAAGCCGTTGACCGTTGCGCATCGCGCACGCTTCAATCGGTTCCAGGGGGGACGCACATGCCAACAGATGCCGATGTCATCGTGATCGGTGCCGGCCTTGCCGGTCTGGTCGCCGCGACCGAGATCGCCGACGCCGGCCGCAAGGTCATCGTGCTCGATCAGGAAGGCGAACAGAATTGCGGCGGCCAGGCGTTCTGGTCGTTCGGCGGATTGTTCCTGGTCGATTCGCCGGAGCAGCGCAGGCTCGGCATCCGCGACAGCTACGAGCTGGCGCTGCAGGACTGGCTCGGCGCCGCCGGCTTCGATCGCGACGAGGACCTGTGGCCGCGGCGCTGGGCTGAAGCGTACCTCGCCTTCGCGGCCGGCGAGAAGCGCGACTGGCTGCGCGCGATGGGACACCGGATCTTTCCGGTCGTCGGCTGGGCCGAACGCGGCGGCTACGACGCGATGAGCCACGGCAATTCGGTGCCGCGCTTTCACGTCACCTGGGGCACCGGGCCGGGACTGATCGAACCGTTCGTGCGCCGCGCTTACGCCGCGCAGGCCGCAGGTCGCCTGACCTTCCGGTTCCGCCACCGCGTCGATGCGCTGACGGTGACGAACGGCGTGGTCGAAGGTGTCAGCGGCGCCGTGCTGGAGCCCACACAGGTCGAACGCGGCGCCAGCAGCTCGCGCACCGTGGTCGGCGACTTCAGCCTGAAGGCACAGGCAGTGATCGTCGCCTCGGGCGGCATCGGCGGCAATCATGAGCTGGTGCGGCAGAATTGGCCGCAGCGTCTGGGCACGCCGCCGCGGCGGATGATCTCCGGCGTGCCCGAGCATGTCGACGGCCGCATGCTCGGCATCACCGAAGCCGCCGGCGCGCGGCTGATCAACCGCGACCGGATGTGGCACTATGTCGAGGGCCTGCAGAACTTCGCGCCGATCTGGCCGCGCCACGGCATCCGCATTCTGCCGGGGCCGTCGTCGATGTGGTTCGATGCCACCGGCAAGCGGCTGCCAGCGCCGCTGTTCCCCGGCTCCGACACGCTCGGCCAGCTCCACGCCATCATGGCGACCGGATACGATTACTCCTGGTTCGTGCTGACCCAGGCGATCATCAAGAAGGAGTTCGCGCTGTCGGGCTCGGAGCAGAACCCGGACCTCACCGGCAAGAGCTGGCTGATGACCGCGCGCCGCGCCACCAACAAGGGCGCGCCGGCCCCGGTCGAAGCCTTCAAGGCCAAGGGCGCCGACTTCGTGGTGCGCGACAATCTCGCCGACCTGGTCGCCGCGATGAACCAGCTCAGCGGCGACAATCTGCTGAAGCTCGGTGAACTGCAGGCCCAGATCGAGGCCCGCGACCGCGAGATCGCCAATCCGTTCGTCAAGGACGCGCAGGTGATGAACATCCACAACGCGCGCCGCTACATCGGCGACAAGCTGATCCGGACGGCCAAGCCGCACAAGATTCTCGATCCGGCGTACGGCCCGCTGATCGCAGTGCGGCTCAACATCCTGACCCGCAAGACGCTGGGCGGCTTCGAAACCGACCTCGACGGCCGCGTCTTCGGCACCGGCGGCGCCATCATGCCCGGCCTCTACGCGGCCGGCGAAGCCGCCGGCTTCGGCGGCGGCGGCATGCACGGCTATCGCTCGCTGGAAGGTACATTTCTCGGCGGCTGCCTGTTCTCGGGGCGCAACGCCGGACGCGCGGCCGCAAAGGCGGTTGCCTGACACCACTCATCGAAGAATGAAGCAGTTAGTAGGCGACTACTGCGAATGGCTCGCGACGCTACGCGTCTTGGGACGATTACCAGGACGTCGCGGCCGCGCGCGCGATTTAATTCAAGCTTAGTACAAATCCGGCATCACTCGCGAATACTTCATCGTCCGGTGATCTGCCTGTCGGCAGCAGCCGGCATTGTTCGGGACGAGACCAGTTCGTCGATCCACCGTCCGCCGGATCACGCCCGGAGACGAACGCCCGCGCGGCGCGGGCGGAGTGCCGGCCATATTCGAAAGACCGTTAGCGCAGGAATCTCCATGCTCCGCCTTCGCCTCAGTCACAAGATCAACTCCATCGCCGCCGTCGGCATCCTCGGCGTCCTCGCGCTGGGCGCGCTGTACATGATCGGAAACGCCACCGAGCAGGCCGCGCTGATCCAGGACGAACGCGCCCGCGCGCTGGGCGACAACAATACCCGGATGCAGATCGCGATGCTGGAGCAGCGGCGCGCCGAGAAGAACTTCATGATCCGCAAGGAGGAGAAGTACGTCACGCAGTATCGGGAGATCGGCCAGTCGATCAAAGCCCTGATGACGGAAATGATCCGGCAGACCGAGGCCGCCGGGCAGCAGGAGCTCGCCGGCCACCTCCGGACGATCCAGGCCGGCTATCAGGAATACGACGAGTATTTCGGCCAGCTCGCCGCCGCCCAGACCCGGCTCGGGCTGACCGAGAATCTCGGGTTGGAAGGCGATCTGCGCAAATCGGTCCACGACATCGAGACCGCGCTCGGCAACGTCGACGAGCCGAAGCTGAGCATCGCATTGCTGATGATGCGCCGGCACGAGAAGGACTTCATGCTTCGGCGCAACGCCAAATACGTCGAGGATATCAAGAAGCGGGCCGCGCAGTTCTCCACCGACCTCGCCGCCTCGGATCTGCCCGCCGCCACCAAGGCCGAACTGACGCGCAAACTTGCCGCGTATCAACGCGACTTCGCCGCCTGGGTCGACGGCGCCCGCCTCATCACCGAGGCAGAAGCCGCGATGGTGAAAAGCTTCCGTGCCGTCGAGCCGGTGATCGTCGGCGTCGGCGCGACCATCCGCCAGGCCGCCGAACGGGCGCAGGCGACAGCCGCCGCGGCGCGCGAGGCGACGACGCAGCGGATGCAGATCGCGATCGTGTTGATCATCCTCGCGGTCAGCGCGCTCGGCCTGCTGATCGGCCGCTCGGTAGCGCGGCCGCTGAAGGGACTGACCGGCGGGCTCAAGCAGCTCGGCGCCGGCAATTTCGACGTGGTGCTGCCCGGCCTCGATCGCACCGACGAAATCGGCGACATGGCGCAGGCGGTGGAGTCGTTCAAGGTGCTGGCGCAGGAGAAGGCCCACGCCGAGGCCGAAGCCAAGGCCGAACAGGACCGGCTCGCCGCCGAGCAGCGCCGGCGCGACATGCACCAGCTCGCCGATCAGTTCGAAGGCGCGGTCGGCGAGATCGTCGAGACGGTGTCGTCGGCCTCGACCGAACTCGAGGCTTCGGCAACGACGTTGTCCTCCACGGCGCAGCACGCACAGCAGTTCACCGTGCTGGTCGCGTCCGCCTCGGAAGAGGCCTCGACCAACGTGCAGTCGGTCGCCTCAGCGGCCGAGGAGATGAGTTCCTCGGTCAACGAGATCAGCCGCCAGGTGCAGGAGTCGGCGCGGATCGCCGCCGAGGCGGTGTCGCAGGCGCAGGAAACCAACGAGCGCGTCGGCCACCTGTCCGAGGCCGCGGCACGGATCGGCGACGTCGTCGAGCTGATCAACACCCTCGCCGGACAGACCAATCTGCGGGCGCTGAACGCGACCATCGAGGCGGCGCGCGCCGGCGACGCCGGGCGCGGCTTCGCGGTGGTGGCGTCTGAAGTGAAGGCGCTGGCCGAGCAGACCGCCAAGGCGACCGAGCAGATCAGCCAGCAGGTCGGCAGCATCCAGAGCGCTACGGACCAGTCTGTGACGGCGATCCGCGGCATCGGCACCACGATCTCGCGGATGTCGGAAATCGCTGCCACCATCGCGTCGGCGGTCGAGGAACAGGGCGCGGCGACGCAGGAAATCTCCCGCAACGTCCACCACGCCGCAGAAGGCGCGCATCAGGTCTCGGTCAATATCGTCGAGGTGCAGCGCGGCGCCGGCGAAACCGGCTCGGCTTCGGCGCAGGTGCTGACGGCGGCGCATTCGCTGTCGCACGACAGCACCCGGCTGAAGGACGAAGTCGCGCGCTTCCTGCGCACGGTGCGCGCCGGCTGATGGCGCCGGCGGTCGATCACTAACAACTCACGAACGCCGCGGCGCAGCCGACACGAAACGGCGCAAGCTGCCGTTAATGATCTCCGTAAAGGTTGATTTTGCTCCGTCGTTGACGCGACGGAGCAGCGAACCCAATGATCGCGTCCGAATTATTCACGCCCACAGGGACGCCAGACATGTCACGCACCGCTATTGCTTTGATCGTTTCCGCCGCAGCCGCCGTCGTGGCGGCGCCGACCGCCGCTTCCGCCTGTTACGGCTGCTACGCGCCGCCGCCGTGCCAGACCTGCTATCAGCAGCAATATGTGCCGCCGCAGTATCAGTCGGTGCAGGAAACCGTGATGGTGGCGCCGGGCCGCGTCGTCGCGCACCGCACCCCGCCGGAGTATCGCACCGTGATGGTGCCGAAGACCGTGATGGTGTCGCCCGGCGGCGTCGAATACGAGCGCGTCCCGCCGCAATACGCCACCCGCGAACGCGTCGAGATGGTGTCGCCAGGCTACAGCTATTACGCCCCAGTCCGCCCGCGCTGCGGCAGCTGCGGCTGGTAAGCGCTAATCGCGGGATGAGTTAAGCGCCAGCGAAACCCATCCTACGCGATGCCCCACAAATGCAGCCGTCATGGCCGGGCTTGTCCCGGCCATCCACGTCTTTGGCGCTGATCGGCTGTGAAGGCGTGGATGCCCGGGACACGCCCGGGCATGACGGGACTAACACCAGACGCGTAGCCCGCATGGAGCGAAGCGAAATCCGGGACTGAGCTTCGGCTAACAAGCACCCTTGTGCGGCAAGCACCCGGATTGCGCTTCGCTCCATCCGGGCTACGGGTTGACGTTACCCCCGCCGGAACGGCAGCTTCGGCCCGTCGAGCTTGCGCAGGCCAGGTTCGCGGCGTTCCAGCCACCAGCCGTATTGCTTCGGCCAATCGGCGAACACCTGCTCGTCGGCCTCGGTGAGTTCGAGTTGCGCGTGCAGCGGCCAGTTCGGGTCGAACAGCGCTTCGCGGCCGATGCCGACCAGATCGGCTTGGCCCTGCTCGACGACCTCCTCGGCCTGGTCGGGATGCAGGATCAGCCCGACCGCGATGGTCGGCACGCCGGCTTCCTTGCGGATGGTCTCGGCGAACGGCACCTGGAAGCCATAGCCGCGCGGGATCCGTGCCGCGGTCGCGGAGCCGAGCAGCCCGCCCGACGAGCAATCGATGATATCGGCGCCGCGCGCCTTGGCCTCGCGGGCGAACACCACGGAGTCGGCGAGCTCGATGCCGCCCTCGACGCCGTCGACCGACGACACCCGCACCGACAGCGGCAACGTCTCCGGCCAGGCCGCCCGCACCGTTTCGATCACCTGCAGCGGAAACCGCATGCGGCCGGCGCGGTCGCCGCCATACTGGTCCGTCCGCTTGTTGGACAGCGGGGACAGGAACGAGTGCAGCAGATAGCCGTGGGCGCAGTGCACTTCGAGCATCTCGAAGCCGGCCTCGACCGCGCGCAGCGTCGCGGCACGCCAGGCGTCGAGCAACTGCTCGAGTTCATCCTCGGACAATTCCTGCGGCGTCAGCCAGCCGTCCTCCATCGGGATCGGACTTGCCGCGACGATCGGCCATGGCTGGTCACCCCGCGCCACATCCTCCGCGGTCAGCGCGGCGTTGCCGTACCACGGCCGCTGCATGCTGGCCTTGCGGCCGGCATGCGCCAGCTGGATCGCCGGCACCGCGCCGTTGTCCCGAAGGAACGACGCGATCCGCTCCAGCGGCTTGATCTGGCCGTCGTGCCACAGCCCGAGGTCGCCGTGGGTGATGCGGCCATTGGCCGTCACCGCGGTCGCCTCCATCATCACGATGCCGGCGCCCCCCTGGGCGAATTTGCCGAGGTGCACGAGGTGCCAGTCGCTGGCGATGCCGTCGACCGCCGAATACTGGCACATCGGCGAGATCAGGATGCGGTTCTTGGCGGTGACACCGCGCAGGGTGAAGGGGCGAAACAGCGGCGGCTGCGACATCGGACAACTCCACAGCTCTGAGATCTGACGAATTTATGGGCAGCCCGATCTGCACCGCGGGGCGCGCAGCGTCAATCGGCGGTCGCTGCGGCCGTCCGCTCGCGGCGCGCTGCTGCGCCGCGCCATGCGTTTGCCGACCTCGGTCAATTGCTTGCAGTCATTGTGAAATCAGCCCGCTTTGGACTATCGTTGGCAGATGCCCCTGATCTCCCGACGCCGCACGCTCCGCCTCGCCGCCCTGACGGCCACCCTCCCGTTTCTGCCGGCGTCCCGCGTCGCGGCACAGGGCCTTTACCCGTCGCGGCCGGTGCGAATCGTGGTGCCGTTTGCGGCCGGCGGCGTCGCCGATGTCACCGCGCGGCTGGTCGCCGACAAGCTCGGGGCCAAGCTCGGCAGTCGCTTCTACATCGAGAACCAGCCCGGCGCCGGCGGCATCGCGGCGGCCCGCACCGTGATCTCGTCGCAGCCCGACGGCACCACACTGGCGCTGCTGTCCAACGGCACGGCAATCAGCGTGTCGCTGTTCAAGAAGCTGCCGTTCGATCCGGTCAAGGATTTCACCCCCGTCTCCAGCCTCGGCGTGTTCGACTTCCTGTTCGCGGTCCGCGCCGACGCGCCGTTCAAGACGATGGAAGACTTCATCAAGGCGGCCAAGCAGAACCCCGGCCGCTACAATGTCGGCACCATCAATCTCGGCAGCACGCAGAACCTCGCGGCCGGGATGTTCAGGACGGCGGCCGGCATCGACTTCGTCACCATTCCGCACCGGGGCACGCCCGAGGTGCTGGTGTCGCTGCTGCAGGGCAATGTCGACATGGCAATCGACAGCTATTCCGCTCTGAAGGGCAACCTCGTCGACAAGAAGATCCGCGCGCTGGCCGCCTCCGGCCCACTGCGCTCGAAGATCACCCCGGACATCCCGACGCTCCGTGAAAACGGGCTGGAAGTCAGCATCGAATCCTGGAACGCACTGTTCGCGCCGGCCGCTACGCCGCCGGCGGTGATCAGTACACTGAACGGCGCGCTGCAGGAGATCCTCGCCGATCCCGCGCTGAAGAAGCAGCTGCTCGACCTCGGCATCGACGCGCGCGCCTCGACGCCGGATCAACTCGCGGCGCGGCTGAAATCCGACATCGACAAATGGAAAGCCGTGATCGACGCCTCCGGGATCGAGAAACAGTGACGGCCGAAGCGGCCGAGGCACTCCGATGAATCTGAAGCAGCTCGAATATTTCATGCGGGTCGCCGAGCTCGGCTCGTTCAGCAAGGCGGCGATGATGCTGGACATCGCGCAGCCGGCGCTGAGCCGGCAGGTCCGCGGGCTGGAGACCGAGCTCAATCAGCAGCTGTTTCTGCGCAACGGCCGCGGCGTCGCATTGACCGAAGCGGGGCGACGGCTGTTCGACCACAGCGTCGGCATCATGCAGATGGTGGCGCATGCCCGCGAGGACCTCGGCGCCAGCCGCGGCGCACCCGTCGGCCGCGTCACCATCGGGCTGCCGCCGTCGATCGGCCGGCAACTCACCCTCCCCCTGATCGATCGCTTCAAGCGCGAACTGCCCGATGCGCGACTGGCGATCGTCGAGGGGCTGTCGAGCCACATCGTCGAGTGGGTCACCACCGGCCGCGCCGATGTCGGGCTGGTGTATAATCCGGATGCGCAATCCGGCATCGAGATCACGCCGCTGCTGCAGGAGCCGCTCGGCCTGGTCAGCTACGTGCCGCCGGCGCAGCGCGGCCGGCCGGCGCCGCCGCTGCCGTTCAAGGAGCTGGCGAACTATCCGCTGATCGTGCCCGAACGCGTCCACGCGATGCGCCGGTTGCTCGAGACCCAGGCGGCGCTCGCCGGCGTCAAGCTCGACATTGCCTGGGAAGTGTCGAGCGTGCCGTCGATCATCGAACTGGTGTGCGCCGGCTACGGCCACGCGGTGCTGACCGCGAGCGGCGTCGCCGCCTCGCCGCGCGGCGCCGAGCTGAGCATGCGGCGGCTGGTCTCGCCGGAAGCGACCAGCGCGCTATGCTTGGCGGTGTCCGCCACCAAGCGGCCAACGCCGCTGGCGCAGTACACGATGGGATTGCTGACCGAGCTGGCGCGCGGCCTGCCGGGCTAACGCATCGCTCATCTGCCGGAAAGGCATGGCGTCATGCTGTCGCCATGCCTTAAGCCGATAGCTGTTATAGATACGGCACGGTGGCGCCTCCGGCCCGCCGGGGCCAAAATACAATGAACAAATTCCGGGAAGGAAACGGATGCAAACCGCGATCCCCTGCCTGTTCATGCGCGGCGGCACTTCGCGTGGCCCGTTCTTCAATGCGGCCGATCTGCCGCAGGACATCGCGACGCGCGACAAGGTGTTGCTCGCCGTAATGGGCTCGCCCGACCGCCGCCAGATCGACGGCCTCGGCGGCGCACATCCGCTCACCAGCAAGGTCGGTATCGTGTCGAAGGGCTCCAAGCCCGGCGTCGATCTCGACTTCCTGTTTGCGCAGCTGCAGCCGGATAAAGACACCGTCGATACCACGCCGAACTGCGGCAACATGCTGGCCGCCGTGGTGCCGTTCGCGCTCGAGACCGGCATGATCAAGCCGCAGGGCGACACCACGACGCTGCGCGTGCTGACGCTCAATACCGACATGCAGTGCGACATCACGGTGCAGACGCCGGGCGGCCATGTCTCCTACGACGGCGATGCCCGGATCGACGGCGCGCCCGGCACCTCGGCGCCGATCAAGATCAACTTCCTCGACACCGCAGGTTCGGTCGCGCCTTCGCTGCAGCCCACCGGCAATGTCCGCGACGACATCGACGGCGTCGAGGTCACCTGCATCGACAACGGCATGCCGTTGGTGATGTTCAGGGCCGAAGCCGTCGGCCGCACCGGCTATGAGAGCGTCGAAGAGCTCAATGCCGACACCGAGCTGAAGGCGCGTCTGGAGACGCTGCGCATCGCCTGCGGCCATGCGATGCAGCTCGGCGACGTCACCAAGAAGAATTATCCGAAGATGACGCTGATCGCGGCGCCGCGCGCCGGCGGCAGCATCTCGACCCGCAGCTTCATCCCGCATGTCTGCCACGACGCCATCGGTGTACTCGCCGCCGTCACGGTGGCGACCGCCTGCGTGCTGAAGGGCAGCGTCACCGAGGGCATTGCCGTCGTGCCGGACGGCAACGTCAAGCAGATCTCGGTCGAGCATCCGACCGGCGAGTTCTCGGTCGAACTCGAAGTCGATCCGGCCAATCCGCAAAACGTCACCCGCGCCGCCCTGCTGCGCACCGCGCGCTTGATCATGCGCGGCGAAGCCATGGTGCCGGGCTCGGTGTGGCGCGGCAAGCAAGCCGACGCCCCGCTTCGGCGGACGGGCTGAGATGACGAAGAGACAGAGAAAGTAACAACGACGCTCGCTTGGGTCGCAAGCGCAGCAACAACAACAGGCGTCATGCCCGGGCTCGACCCGGGCATCCATCTTCTTCGCAAGAGGATGGATTGCCGGGTCAAGCCCGGCAATGACGGAAACCAGAATACGATAACGTCCAGGGACACCCGATGATCATCGACATTCACGGCCACTACACCACCGCGCCGAAGGCGCTGGAGGATTGGCGCAACCGGCAGATCGCCGGCATCAAGGATCCGTCCGTGATGCCGAAAGTGTCCGAGCTGAAGATTTCGGACGACGAGCTGCGCGCCTCGATCATCGACAACCAGCTCAAGAAGATGCAGGAACGCGGCAGCGACCTCACGGTGTTCTCGCCGCGCGCCTCGTTCATGGCGCACCATATCGGCGACTTCAATGTCAGCTCGACCTGGGCGGCGATCTGCAACGAGCTGTGCGCCCGCGTCGCGCAGCTGTTCCCCGATAATTTCATCGGCGCCGCGATGCTGCCGCAGTCGCCCGGCGTCGACCCCAAGACCTGCATCCCCGAGCTGGAGAAGTGCGTCAAGGACTACGGCTTCGTCGCCATCAACCTCAATCCCGATCCGTCGGGCGGGCACTGGACTTCGCCGCCGCTGACCGACCGTCAGTGGTACCCGATCTACGAGAAGATGGTCGAGCTGCAGATTCCGGCGATGATCCACGTCTCGACCAGCTGCAACGCCTGCTTCCACACCACCGGCGCGCATTATCTCAACGCCGACACCACCGCCTTCATGCAGTGCGTCTCCGGCGATCTGTTCAAGGACTTTCCCGAGCTGAAGTTCATCATCCCGCACGGCGGCGGCGCGGTGCCCTATCACTGGGGCCGCTTCCGCGGTCTGGCGCAGGAGATGAAGAAGCCGCTGCTCGAGGACCACGTCCTCAACAACATCTTCTTCGACACCTGCGTGTATCACCAGCCGGGCATCGACCTCTTGAACACCGTGATCCCGGTCGACAACGTGCTGTTCGCCTCGGAGATGATCGGCGCAGTGCGCGGCATCGATCCGCAGACCGGGTTCTATTACGACGACACCAAGCGCTACATCGAGGCGTCCAAGATTCTGACGCCGGACGAGAAGCAGCAGATCTACGAAGGCAACGCCCGCCGCGTCTATCCGCGGCTCGATGCGGCGCTGAAAGCGAAGGGCAAGTAATCATGACCGTGCGGATGAACGATCTCGGCATCGTCAAGCGCAACATCACCCGCGCCGACAAGGCGGCGGTCGACAAGCTGTCGCGCTTCGGCGTCGCCACCGTGCACGAGGCGATGGGCCGCGTCGGCCTGATGCATCCCTATATGCGGCCGATCTATCCCGGCGCGCATATCTGCGGCACCGCCGTCACTGTGCTGCTGCAGCCGGGCGACAACTGGATGATGCATGTCGTCGCCGAACAACTGCAGCCCGGTGACGTCGTCGTGGCGGCCTGCACGGCGGATTCGACCGACGGCTTCTTCGGCGATCTGCTGGCGACCAGCTTCCACGCCCGCGGCGCGCTCGGCCTGATCATCGACGCCGGCGTCCGCGACGTTCGCGATCTCACGCAAATGAAATTTCCGGTGTGGTCGAAGGCAATCCACGCCAAGGGCACCGTCAAGGCGACGCTCGGCTCGGTCAACATCCCGGTGGTGGCCGCCGGCGCGCATGTGACGCCCGGCGACGTAGTGATCGCCGACGACGACGGCGTGGTGATCGTGCCGGCCGCGGTGGCGCAGATGGCGGCCGACGCCGCCGAAGCGCGCGAGGCCAACGAGGCCGACAAGCGCGCCAAGCTGGCGTCGGGCGTGCTCGGCCTCGACATGTACAAGATGCGCGAGCCGCTGGAGAAAGCCGGCCTGAAGTACATCGATTGATGAGCAGCGATCCGAAACAGTGGCTGGTCGGGATCGTCGGCTATGGCGAGGTCGGCAAGATTCTCGCCGAGGATCTGCGCGCCCAGGGCGTCAAGGTCGCGGCCTATGACGTCAAGTTGAGCGACGATCGCGGCGGGCCGCTGCGCGAGCACGCCAGCCGCCACGGCGTGACGCTGACCTCGTCGCACGCCAATCTGGCGGCACGCAGCGACTTCCTGATCTCGGCGGTGACGGCGAGCCAGACCGTCGCGGTCGCCGAGGCCTGCGCGGCCGCGCTCAATCAAGGCACCTGGTTTCTCGACTTCAACTCGGCCTCCCCCGGCGCCAAGCAGCGCGCCGCGGCGCTGATCGACGGCGAACAGGGCCGCTATGTCGAAGGCGCCGTGATGACCTCGGTGCCGCCCTATCGGATCAAGGTGCCGCTGCTGCTCGGCGGCCAGCACGCCGCGGAGCTGGCCCCGCTGTTGGGTGCGCTCGGCTTCGCCGCCAAGCCGGCGAGCGATCAGCTCGGCGTCGCCTCGGCCACCAAGATGTGCCGCAGCATCATGATCAAGGGGCTGGAGGCGATGGTGATCGAGAGCTTCACCACCGCCCGCGCCTATGGCGTCGAGGACGCGGTGATCGCTTCGCTGCAGGAGACGTTTCCGCAGATCGATTGGGAGAAGCAGGGCGCCTACTTCTTCCAGCGCGTGATCGAACACGGCCGCCGCCGCGCCGAAGAAGTCCGTGAAGTCGCCGAGACGGTGCGCGACGCGGGGCTGACGCCGTGGTCGGCGCAGGGTACGGCGGAGCGGCAGGCTTGGGTGGCGGATCTGGCGGATGAAGGGCTGTTTGGAAAGCGCAGCGACAAGGATTTTGCGCGGAGTTCGGATTGGCGGACTGAAGCCGATCGGATTCTGGCGAAGGTGAAGGACGAGACGAAGGCGTAACGCCGCAGGGATCGGCGGCTTGGCGGCAGGACTAATTAGCCGCTCAGCGGCCGGTTTGATTGGCCGCGGCGCTGATGGCACCCCTCCCCCTTGCGGGGAGGGTCGGCCGAGCGAAGCGGAGGCCGGGGTGGGGGGCCACGGGCACTGTGCCTGGGGACCCCCACCCCCGACCCCGCCCCGCAAGGGGGAGGGGAGCGAGAGGCCGAGGCGAAACACAAGTGACTTAACCAGCGCTTACTTGATTTAGCGCTGACTCGAACCAACGCTTATTGAGACGAGTATCGAAATGAAATTCGAAAAGACCCCAGGCTGGCTGGATTGGTACCAAGGCCCCTCGAAGCCGAAATTCAAAGTGCCGGCCGGCGCCGTCGATGCGCATTGCCACGTGTTCGGCCCCGGGGACGAGTTTCCGTTCGCGCCGGAGCGGAAATACACGCCGTGCGACGCGTCGAAGCAGCAGCTCTACGCGCTGCGTGACCATCTCGGCTTCGCCCGCAATGTCGTGGTGCAGGCGACCTGCCACGGCGCCGACAACCGGGCGATGGTCGACGCGCTGATCAATTCAGGCGGCAAGGCGCGCGGCGTCGCCACCGTGAAGCGCAGTGTCACCGATGCCGAATTGCAGGCGATGCATGATGCCGGCGTTCGCGGCGTCCGCTTCAACTTCGTCAAGCGGCTGGTCGACTTCACCCCGAAAGACGAACTGGTCGAGATCGCCGAACGGATCAAGCAGTTCGGCTGGCACGTGGTGATCTATTTCGAGGCGGTCGACCTGCCTGAGCTATGGGACTTCTTCACCTCGCTGCCGACCACCGTGGTGGTCGACCACATGGGCCGGCCGGACGTCACCAAGCCGGTCGACGGCCCCGAGTTCGAGCTGTTCGTCAAATTCATGCGCGAGCACGGCAATGTCTGGTCGAAGGTGAGCTGTCCCGAGCGACTCTCGGTGTCCGGTCCGCCGGCGCTGAACGGCGAACAGAACGCGTATCGCGATGTCGTCCCGTTCGCCCGCCGCATCGTCGAGACCTTCCCGGATCGCGTGCTGTGGGGAACCGACTGGCCGCACCCGAACCTGAAGGACCACATGCCGGATGACGGCCTCTTGGTCGACTTCATCCCCCACATCGCGACGACGCCGGAACTTCAGCGCAAACTGCTGGTCGACAACCCGATGCGGCTGTACTGGCCGGAGGAGAAGTAATTCACCGCCGTCATTGCGAGCCACCGGGTCCGTCCTTTGGCCGGCCCGATGACAAGCTCCGCGAAGCAATCCAGAGCACTGAGTTGGATTGCTTCGTCGCTTCGCTCCTCGCAATGACGAACCATAACCAAATTCCAGAGGAGACCCCGCGATGCCCCTCGACAAACCCTACAAGGACGTGCCCGGCACCACGATCTTCGATGCCGACATGTCGCGCCAGGGCTATCATCTCAACCAGTTCTGCATGTCGCTGATGAAGGCCGAGAACCGCGCCCGCTTCAAGGAGGACGAGCGAGCCTATCTCGACGAATGGCCGATGAGCGAGGAACAGAAGCAGGCGGTGCTGGATCGCGACCTTAACCGCTGCATCGCGCTCGGCGGCAACATCTACTTCCTCGCCAAGATCGGCGCCACCGACGGCAAGAGCTTCCAGCAGATGGCGGGCTCGATGACCGGCATGACCGAGGAAGAGTATCGCAACATGATGATCAATGGCGGCCGTTCCGCCGAAGGTAACCGCTATATCGGGGAGAAGAAGTAATGGCCCGTATCACCGCCAGCGTTTACACCTCGCACGTGCCGGCGATCGGTGCCGCCATCGACATGCAGAAGACCGGCGAAGACTATTGGAAGCCGGTGTTCAAGGGTTACGAGTTCTCCAAGGAGTGGCTGAAGAACGAGAAGCCCGACGTCATCTTCCTGGTCTTCAACGATCACGCCACCGCGTTCAGCCTCGACCTGATCCCGACCTTCGCGATCGGCACCGCGGCGGAGTACACGCCGGCCGACGAAGGCTGGGGGCCGCGCCCGGTGCCCAAGGTAATCGGCCATCCGCGGCTCGCCGGGCATATCGCCCAGTCGGTGATCCAGGACGATTTCGACCTCACCATCGTCAACAAGATGGATGTCGATCACGGCCTCACCGTGCCGCTCAGCCTGATGTGCGGCGAGCCGCAGGCCTGGCCATGCCCGGTGATCCCGTTCGCCGTCAACGTCGTGCAGTATCCGGTTCCGTCCGGCCGGCGCTGCTACATGCTCGGCCAGGCGATCGGCAAGGCGATCCGCTCCTACGACGAAGACCTCAACGTGCAGATCTGGGGCACCGGCGGCATGAGCCACCAGTTGCAGGGTCCGCGCGCCGGCCTGATCAACCGCGAGTGGGACAACGCCTTCCTCGACCAGATCATCAACGACCCGGATGCGCTGTCGAAGAAGCCGCATATCGACTACGTCCGCGAGGCCGGGTCGGAAGGCATCGAGCTGGTGATGTGGCTGATCGCGCGCGGCGCGATGGCCGACGCCACCGGCGGCCCGAAGCCCAAGGTCGCTCACCGTTTCTATCACGTCCCGGCCAGCAACACCGCGGTCGGCCACCTCATTCTGGAGAACGCCTGATATGGCAAAGACGATCAAGGTCGCCCTCGCGGGAGCGGGTGCGTTCGGCATCAAGCATCTCGACGGCATCAAGAACATCGACGGCGTCGAAGTGATTTCGCTGGTCGGGCGCCGGCTCGACCAGACCAAGGAAGTCGCCGACAAATACGGCATCAAGCACGTCTCGACCGACCTCGCCGACTCGCTGGCGATCAAGGAGGTCGACGCGGTCATCCTGTGCACGCCGACCCAGATGCACGCCGAGCAGGGCATCGCCTGCCTCAACGCCGGCAAGCATGTCCAGGTCGAGATCCCGCTGGCGGATTCGCTGAAGGACGCGCAGGCGGTCGTCGACCTGCAGAAGAAGACCGGCCTGGTCGCGATGTGCGGCCACACCCGCCGCTTCAATCCGAGCCATCAGTACGTGCACAACAAGATCAAGGCTGGCGAACTCAACATCCAGCAGATGGATGTGCAGACTTACTTCTTCCGCCGCACCAACATGAACGCACTCGGCCAGCCGCGCAGCTGGACCGATCACCTGCTGTGGCACCACGCCGCCCACACGGTCGATCTGTTCGCCTATCAGGCCGGCTCGCCGATCGTGAAGGCCAATGCGGTGCAGGGGCCGATCAACCCGTCGCTCGGCATCGCGATGGACATGTCGATCCAGCTCAAGGCCGAAAACGGCGCGATCTGCACGCTGTCGCTGTCGTTCAACAATGACGGCCCGCTCGGCACCTTCTTCCGCTACATCTGCGACAACGGCACCTACATCGCCCGCTACGACGATCTGGTGAACGGCAAGGAAGAGAAGATCGACGTCTCCAAG
>NZ_JBMDXE010000285.1:0-35292 GCF_048594845.1 Rhodopseudomonas sp.
GCGGACGCGGCGACGAGTGCAAGATCATCCGCTCGTACAGCGCCACATAGTCGGACGCCAAGCGCTTGGCGGTGAAGCGCTCTTCGAAGCGGGCGCGGATGGCGGAGCGGTCGAGCTCCTCGAGCTGATGCACGGCGGCGACCGCGCTGGTCTCGTCCTCGACGATGAAGCCGGTCAGCCCGGATTCGATGATCTCCGGAACCGAGCCGCGATTGTAGGCGATCACCGGCGCGCCGCAGGCCATCGATTCGATCATCACCAGGCCGAACGGCTCCGGCCAGTCGAGCGGCAGTAGCAGGCCAAGCGCGCCGGACAGGAATTCCGACTTCTGCTGATCGCCGATCTCGCCGATGAATTCGATCAGCGGGTGATGCAGCATCGGCTCGATCACCTGCTCAAAATACTCCTGATCGGCGCGGTCGACCTTGGCGGCGATCTTCAGCGGAATGTCAGCACGGATGGCGATGCGTATTGCGCGGTCAACGCCCTTCTCGGGTGCGATGCGGCCGAGCACGGCGAGGTAGCCCGGCTTGGTCGCGATCGGTTTCAGCAGATCGGCGGGCAGGCCATGGTGGATAGTGCGGACCCAGTTCGCGCCCGCCACCGGCCGGCGCTGTGAATCCGAGATCGAGACCACCGGGACGTCGGAGAAGGTGGAGAAAACCGGCTGATGCTCGGGAAGGTCTAGGCGTCCGTGCATCGTGGTGAGGAAGGGCGTTGGCTGGCGATGAAACAGCGACCACGGGTAGTAGTCGAGATGGAAGTGAAGGAGGTCGAACTCTTCGTCGTCACATCGTCGTCGTACTTGTTCCAGCATCATCATGTGCAGCGCGTTGGGATCGCGCACCGCGCCGTCGAGGCGAAGCGCACGCGGCCACGGCGCTTCCAGCTTGGCCGAGGTGATCGAATCGCCGCTGGCGAACAACGTCACATCGTGGCCGAGGGCCACGAGTTCTTCCGTCAACCAATGCACCACCCGTTCGGTGCCGCCGTAGAGCTTCGGTGGGATAGCCTCGGTGAGAGGAGCGACTTGCGCGATGCGCATCGACTAGTCTCCTGTTGATACGTGTGAACGTTGAACATGGGCTTGAATCGAATGGCACCGGCATTGCCAGCTGCGGGAACGTTTTTGCACCTGCGAGGTTCCTTGCATGCGCTCACTTCTTCCACGTTGCTGTCTTGTTGATGCCACTTCCCGATGCCCTCTTGCGGTTGCCGAGAATGGAACAGGGCAGTGATCCCGGCGTAAAGCTGTATCGCTAGCGACCTTGGCGAAGATGCGTTGCGGAGGCGGACTTTTATGGACTCTCTATCAGGCTACTCGCGTCGCCCGTTTGCCTTCATTTTGCGCTACGTTCGTCAAAGACCGGGCACACATGCGATCATTCTCGGGTGTGTTTTGTTGGCAGTTGCCTGTTCTGTCGGCACTCAGTACGGTGTGAAGTATCTGGTCGACGGATTGAGTGGTGGCCAGTCCGGGGTCGTCTGGCTCGGCTTTCTCTTTCTCGTGTCGCTGATCGCAGCCGACAATCTGCTATGGCGCGTCGCCAGTTGGATCGGGAGCTTCACGTTTCCCGCAGTGACAGCCGACCTTCGGCGGGACATGTTTCGGCATCTGACCGGACACGCGCCCAGCTACTTTTCTGATCGGCTGCCCGGCATGCTGTCGAGCCGCATCACCGCTACCTCGAATGCGGTGTTCACCATCGAAAACATGTTCGTCTGGAACGTGTTGCCGCCGTGTATCGCGACCTTTCTGGCGATCACGCTGATCGCAACGGTGAGTGGCGTGATGGCGCTGGCGCTCGGCATCGCGGCGGCGCTGCTTCTCGCGCTAGTGTTCAAGCTGGCGGCGGACGGCAAGCCGCTGCACGACGAATTCGCCGACAAGGCCGCAACGGTCGACGGCGAAATGGTCGATGTCATTAATAATATGCCGCTGGTCCGTGCATTCTGCGGGCTCGGCTACGAGCACGCGCGGTTCGAGAATACGGTGAACCTCGAAGTCAACGCGCGCGGTCGCAGCCTGCGTTATCTGGAGCGGCTGCGGCTGCTGCACGCGGTGATCACCATTGTTCTTACCGTGGCGCTGCTCGCCTGGGCGATCATGCTATGGCAGCGCGGCGGCGCCTCGACCGGCGACGTCGTGCTGATCTGCACGCTCGGCCTGTCGATTTTGCACGCCACTCGCGACCTCGCGGTGGCGCTGGTCGACGTCACCCAGCACGTCGCCCGCCTCGGCGAAGCGATCGCCACACTGCTGACGCCGCACGAACTCAGCGATCATCCTGAAGCCGAACCGCTCATTCGCGCCGGCGCGGCGATCACCTTCAACAACGTGTCGTTCCAGTATCCGGGCGGCTCCAAGGTGTTCGATCGCTTTACGTTGCGGCTCAACGCCGGCGAACGCGTCGGCCTGGTCGGCGCCTCTGGCGGTGGCAAGTCGACCTTGTTCACGCTGCTGCAGCGGTTCTACGACGTGCAGGACGGCAGCATCACCATCGACGGCCAGGACATCTCGCGCGTCACGCAGCACAGCCTGCGCGAAGCCATTTCGGTGGTGCCGCAGGACATTTCATTGTTCCAGCGCTCGATCCGTGACAACATCCGCTACGGCCGGCCGGGCGCGACCGACGAGGAAGTGCTGCAGGCGGCGATTGCGGCACGTTGCGATTTCGTCGAGACGTTGCCGGAAGGGCTCGACACCATGGTGGGCGACCGCGGCTTCAAGCTGTCAGGCGGCCAGCGTCAACGCCTGGCGATCGCGCGCGCCTTCCTGAAAGATGCGCCGATCCTCCTGCTCGACGAAGCCACCGCCGCGCTCGATTCAGATTCGGAAGAAGCGATCCGCGAAGCGCTGGCGCGGCTGATGCATGGCCGCACCGTGATCGCGATCGCCCATCGTCTCGCCACCCTGCGTAACTTTGACCGCGTGGTAGTGCTGCAGAATGGGCGTATCATCGAGGATGGTCCGCCCGATCGGCTGATGCAGGGAGAGGGCCCGTACCGTGACCTCGTCGCGCGCGAGATCAGCCGTCTGGCCGCCCACGCGGCCTGATGAGGCGGCAGCGCGATGCTACGCAGCAATAGGATGATCGATGCTGTCTGACGTGATGACCCAGCCCGCGCCCGCGCCGGAATCCGCCAACACAGAGTCTCCATTTTACATTCCGATGACGGGACCGGCCCGGCCGCGAACCGCGCTCAAGCACGATGACACCTTCATGGTGCTCGACAGTCATGGCGACCTCGGCGCGCCCGGCGGTGCCAGCGACGGCCTCTTCAATGCCGACACCCGCTATCTGGCACGTCTGCAGCTGCGGCTCGCCGACGTCCAGCCATTGCTGCTCGGCTCCAACCTGCGCGACGACAATTCGGCGCTGACGGTCGATCTCACCAATCCGGATATCTACCGCAACGGCCGGCTGGTCCTCGCCAAGGATCTGCTGCACATCGTCCGCACGATCTTCCTGTGGCGGGGCACGGCGTTTCAGCGCATCGGCTTTCAAAACCATGGCGATGCCGAAGCGAGCTTCGAACTGACGCTCGATTTCGACAGCGATTTCGCTGATCTGTTCGAAGTCCGCGGCGCCACCCGGCCGCGGCGTGGCAAGGTGACCAGCCGCCGTGTTTCCGGCTGCGACGTCGCCTTCGACTACCGCGGACTTGACGACGTCACGCGTAGCACCGTAGTGCATTTCGATCCGGCGCCGACGGAGCTCAAAGCCGGCCGCGCTGTGTATCAGATCAAACTGGCGCCACAGCAGACCGCGTCGGTGTTCGTCGCGGTGAGCTGCAATAAGCCGGCATCGCAGAAGCCGCTGCCGTTCTTCCGCAGCCTGCTGGCGCATCGCCGCGAGATGCGCGAGGCGACACGCGGCGCCACCACCATCGAGACCTCCAACAATATCTTCAACGAGGTGCTGTGCCAGGCGATGGCCGACCTCAACATCCTGACGACGGAGACACCGCAGGGGCGCTATCCCTATGCAGGCATTCCTTGGTACTCGACCACGTTCGGTCGCGACGGACTGATTACTGCGCTGCAGATGCTGTGGATCGATCCGCGCATCGCCCGCGGTGTGTTGCGCCGGCTCGCGGCGTTTCAGGCCACGAGCGTCGACCCGCTCAACGATGCCGCGCCCGGCAAGATCCTGCACGAAATGCGCGGCGGCGAGATGGCGGCGCTGCGCGAAGTGCCGTTCGCGCAGTATTACGGCAGCGTCGACTCGACGCCACTGTTCGTGATGCTGGCGGGTCTCTACGTTCAGCGCACCGGCGACGACGCAACGCTGAGGGAGCTGTGGCCGGCGATCGAGAAGGGGCTCGGCTGGATCGATGGTCCCGGTGATCCAGACCGCGACGGTTTCGTCGAGTATCAACGCGCCACCGATCAGGGCCTGCAGAACCAGGGCTGGAAGGATTCGTACGACGCGATCTTCCACGCTGACGGTAAGCTCGCCGAGGGCAACATCGCGCTCGCCGAAGTGCAGGGCTATGTGTTCGCCGCCAAGCGGCTGGCGGCGATGTGCGCCCGCCGGCTCGGCCACATCGACCGCGCCGCCGAACTCGAGCAGCAGGCCGACAAGCTCGCGGCGCAATTCGAACGCGCTTTCTGGTGCGAGGAGCTCGGCACCTATGCGCTGGCGCTCGACGGTGCCAAGCGTCCCTGCAAGGTGCGGAGCTCCAATGCCGGGCAGGTGCTGTTCACCGGCATGGTGAGGCAGGACCGCGCGCGGCTGGTGGCGACCGATCTGATGCGGCCGCACTTTTTCTCGGGCTGGGGCATTCGCACCATCGCCTGCGGTGAGGCGCGCTACAACCCGATGTCGTATCACGACGGTTCGATCTGGCCGCACGACAATGCGCTGATCACGCTCGGGCTTGCGCGCTACGGCTTCAAGGCCGCGGTCGACAACGTGTTCAAGGGCCTGTTCGACGCCGCCACCTATATGGAGCTGCGCCGGCTGCCGGAATTGTTCTGTGGCTTCCAGCGCGAGCGCCGCCGTGGCCCGACGCTGTATCCGGTCGCCTGCGCACCGCAGGCCTGGGCGAGCGCGACGCCGTTCACGCTGCTCGAAGCCGCGCTCGGCATTCAGTTCGATGCCGACAAGCACGAGATCCGGCTGGTCAATCCCCGGCTGCCGGTGTTCCTGAACGAGGTGGTGTTGCGCGATCTGCGGATCGGGGCCTCCAGCATCGATCTGCGGGTGCGCCGACATGGCGACGGCGTGTCGATGGAAGTGCTGCGCACCGACGGGCGCATCCAGGTTTCGATCGTGTTGGCTCGATAGACGCTCCGATGAGGAGCGCGGCGACGTCGTCGCTGTGAGGGAGGCTCGATGCACATCCGGTTCAGTACTGCGTTTGCCCTGGTGGTGATCACCAGCGTCGTCTCGGCTGGACTGCGCGCGGACCCGGCCGATCCCGCCAAGCCGGCTGAGCCGGCGCAACAGGCCGATCCCGCCAAACCGGCAGAGCCCGCGAAACCGGCCGAGCCGGCCAAGCAGGCTGAGCCTGCCAAACCGGCAGAGCCGGCGAAATCTGCAGCGACCGCCAAGAGCGATCCGCCGACCGTCACGGTGATCAGTCCTGACGATGCGCGGGGCGTGCTTGGCCGCGAGGTGCGCAGTGCGGCCGACGAAGATATGGGCCGTATCGTCGATATCGTGGTCGATAAGGAAGGCAAGCCCCGCGCGGCGATTATCGACTTTGGCGGCTTCCTCGGCGTCGGGAGCCGCAAGATCGCGGTGGATTGGACTGCGCTGAAGTTCAGCACGATCTCGAAGAAGGAGGACAAGGTCACGCTCGCGCTGACGCGTGACCAAGTGCGTGCGGCGCCGGAATACAAGGACGACCAGACCGCCGTCGTGCTCGGCGCCTCCGGCAAGCTGTCGCCGCTCGAGTTCGGGCCGGAGAAGTAGTCCTGAACGCGCCGCTCTCCGAGCGCGGAGCCGGATTCGGTCCGCACCCTTCCGCGCCGGCCGAGCCGCCCGGCGGCGATCCGGTGCGGCCACCGGAGCCGCCGCGTGCGCCATCGCAGCAGAGCCAGCGCGGGCTCGATTGGTTCATCTTCTTTCTCGCCGACGTGCAGACCGGATTCGGCCCGTTCATCGCGGTGTATCTGACCACGCAGAAATGGACCCAGGTGGAGATCGGCCTGGTGCTATCGGTCGGCGGCATCATCGGCCTGATCGGCCAGATGCCCGGCGGCGCCATCGTGGATGCGGCCAAGGACGAGCGCAAGGTCGCCGGCGCAGCCGTCGCGGCGATCGGCCTCGCGGCGCTAGCCTATGCCCTGCTGCCGATCTTCCCGGTTGTGATGGCGGCGGCGACGCTGCACGCGGCGGCGAGCTGCGTGCTCGGCCCCTCGATCGCCGCGATCAGCCTCGGGCTGGTCGGGCGCTACGCGATCGGCGAACGGCTCGGCCGCAACGCCCGCTGCGCTTCGCTCGGCAATGGCGTCGCCGCGGCGGTGATGGGCACCGCCGGCTATCTATTGTCCAGCCGCTCGGTGTTCCTCGTCACCTGCCTGCTGGTGATCCCGACGCTGATCGCGCTGTCGCGCATCCGCGGCAACGAGATCGACTCGGCGCAGGCCCACGGCGCGGCCCGGGCTGATGCCGGACCGAGCTTTCAGTTGTCCGATCTGATAAATCTGCTCCGGCAACGGCCACTGTTGGTGTTCGCCGGCGCGATGTTGATGCTGCAACTTGCCAACGCGGCGATGCTGCCGCTGATGGCCAGCGCCGTGACGTCGCGCTCCAGCGAGGCGGCGCCGGCGCTGATCGCGTTCTGCATCGTAGTGCCGCAGGCGATCGTCGCGCTGTTCTCACCCAGGGTCGGCAAATGGGCGCAGTCGATCGGCCGCAAGCCGCTGCTGTTCGCCGGCTTCGGGGCGCTGGCGATCCGCGGCGTGCTATTCTCGACCGTGACCGATCCCTACTTGCTGGTCGCCGTGCAAGTTTTCGACGGCATCACCGCTGCGGTGTTCGCCGTGCTGGTGCCGCTGATCATCGCGGACGTCGCGTTCGGCAGCGGTCATTTCAGCTTTGCGCAAGGCGTGGTCGGCACCGCCGGCGGCATCGGCGCGTCGATGAGCAACGTCGTGGCCGGTCTGGTCGCTGACAAGTTCGGCAGCCACGCCGCCTTCCTCGGCCTCGCCAGCGTCGCGGCGCTTGGCCTGACGCTGGTGTGGCTGCTGATGCCGGAAACGCGGAAGGTGGAGCCGGGGAAGGAGTGAGTCGGCACTCAAGTCTCTCGTCATTGCGAGGAGGCCAAGCCGACGAAGCAATCCAGAAGCGCGGTGCCCGGCGCTTCTGGATTGCTTCGTCTTCGGCTCGCAATGACGAGAGGAAAGGGCGTTCAGCCCATCAGCTTGCGGATTTGCTCGGCGCAGAGCTTTGCGGCCTTCTGCGCGGCGAGCAGCGACGCGAAGGTGCGGCGCTCGAGGCTGTGAAAGTCGCGATGAGCGGCGTGGAAGCAGAAGTTGCGTCCGTCGCGCACGACGATGCCGGCAGTGCGCGAGCTCACTTCGATCACATAGGCGTCGGACATCAACCTTCGCTGGCTCGCCAGCGCTCCCGGAAATCGGGCGCCTTCTCGGGGCGCCCGCACGCTTCAGACCGTCGAGCAGGCTCGACGGCGCAGAAACGCGGCGGACCGGGAAATCGTTCCTGTGCCCTGTCGTTAAAATCCTAGCGTTGCACAAACACCAACAGCACGCCGTTGGCGGCGCTCGGGGGCACCACCAGACTGTTGCCGAGGGCCTTACCGGCCTCGCCAACTGCCTGCGCGGTCGCGGCGAGATCGCTGACGGCGATGATCAGGCCGGCGCCGCCACGCTCCGGCACGCCGTCGAGCGATACGCCGGGGTATTGCTGCGCCAGCGTGTCGCGCGTCACGAAGACGAACTCGGCGCGATCGGACCCGGACGGCACCACGACACTGCCATCCGGCTCAGAATATTGCTCGCCGTCGATCAGCCGCAGCATGTGCCGGGCGTCGCTCTCCGGTCGAGGCGCGGTGATCAGCACCCGCACCAGCCCGGTGGCGTGATTGGCGTGTCTCTGCAACTCGGGAATCCACACGGTGTCGCGGGTGTGGTGCTGGCAGGCGAAGTTGCGCAGTCCGGCGGGCGCTTCGGTCAGCGGCCACTGGAAGATGCTGAAGCGTGCTTCGCCTTCGCCGCCGCCCGGCAGCGGCACCGGCCGGCCGAAATCGATCGGCCCGACCGCATCGAGGCCGAGGTCGCGCAGTTCGTCGGCGCCCTTTGCCGCATCCGTGGTGGTGAAGGCGATCCGCTCGATGCCGTCGCCGCGGGCGTCGAGGAAGGCGCGGCTCGGTGCGTTGTGGTCGGTCGGGTTCAGAATGCCGAGCAGCTCGATATAATCATGCCCGAACATGATGGTGTAATTGCCTGAGCCGAGCGCCGGGCTGTGGGTGCCGCGCGGCGACAGCGTGAAGCCGAGCCTTTGCCAATTGGCGGCAGCCGAATCCAGGTCCTTGACCATGACCACGGCGTGATCGATTCCGATGACGTATTGCAGTGACACGCTGGCTTTGCTCCCCAAAACTCTTGCAGAGTAGGCTAGCCAGATCGTTCCGCCGCCGCAACCCGACGCAGGTCGGAGGCGCGGCGCGTGCGATTGAAATCGATGGAAGGACTGAAGATGACTGCCGAGGTGCGCTGGCCGGATTCGCTGTGGGCCGCGGTGACGCCGCCGGGACCCGATCTGCCTGAGCTGCGCGGCACGGAGCACGCCGACGTGGTGGTGATCGGCGGCGGCTTCAGCGGCTTGTCGACGGCGCTGCATCTCCGCGAGGCCGGCGTCGACGTCGCGGTGATCGAGGCGGCCGAGCCGGGCTGGGGCGCCTCGGGCCGCAACAACGGCCAGGTGATCCCGACGCTTTCGCGGCCCGATCCGGACGATATCATCGCCAAGCACGGCGCCGCCGGCGAGCGGCTGGTCGGGCTGATCCGCGACAGCGCCTCGATCCTGTTCGACGTGGCGCGGCGCCACGGCATCGACGCCGAGCAGGAGCAGAACGGCTGGGTGCAGCCGGTGCATTCGCCGGGCCGCATCAAGATCGCCGAGCGGCGCGTGCGGCAATGGTCGAAGGCCGGCGCGCCGGTCGAGCTGCTGTCGCGCGATCAGGTCCGCGACATGCTCGGCTCGGACGCCTGGTACGGCGGCTTCTGGAACAGGACCGGCGGTCACATCAATCCGCTGGCGCTCGCGCGCGGGCTGGCGCGCGCCGTGCTGGCGCAGGGCGGCCGCGTCTTCGCGCGCTCGCCAGCAATGAGTATCGAACGGCGCGGCGAGCGCTGGATTGTCAAGACCGAGCAAGGCGAGATCAGCGGCCGCGCGCTGGTGGTCGCCAGCAACGCCTACACCGGCGAATTCGCAAAGACCTTGGCGCCGGCGATCGCCAGCGAGGTGATGCCGGTGCGGTCGTGGCAGATGGCGACGCAGCCGCTCAGCGACAACGTGCGCAAGAGCATGATCCCGGGCCGGCAAGCGATGTCCGATACCCACGGCGAACTGATCTTTGGCCGCTTCGACGCCCGCAACCGCTTCGTCACCGGCGGCGCCATCATTCGCCCGTTCAACCAGGTCGCGACGCTGAAGGCGCGGGTCGGCAAGCGGCTGCAAAGCCTGTGGCCGCAGATCGGAGACGTGCAGTTCGACTATGTCTGGAACGGCTTCATCGGCATGACCACCGACTACTTGCCGCACATCCACCGCCTCGGCCCCAACGCCTACGGCTGGACCGGCTGCAACGGCCGCGGCGTCGCCCTGTCGATCGCGCTCGGCGATCAGTTGGCAAAGGCGGTGCAGGGCGTGCCGGACGGCGATTTGGCGCTGCCGTTCACCGAACCGACGCCGATCCCGGCTAACGAGTTACTTCGTCCGTTTGCTCCGCTGATGATGGTGCTGTACCGGCATCGCGATAGCAAGGAGGTCGCGTAGTCACGCTCTCTCGGTCATTGCAAGCGAAGCAATCCAGCGCAGTGCCCCGTGCTGGATTGCTTCGTCGCTCCGCTCCTCGCAATGACGGCGCCGGGTGCGTGGCGGTACTCCACCGCCCCCCAAGTGCCTCTAGGCAAGTCGCCGCCCAATTACTTCTCGGCTGCCGCCTTGACCTTGTACCGGAAGTCGCAGCATCCGGCGCCCGACATCAGCGTGCGGGTACGGGTCAGCTCGACGCGGGGATCGTATCCCTCGATGAAGCCAGCGTCCCGGTTGCACGAAAGCAGGTGTCCGATCTCGGCCAGCCCCATCTCGCGATACATCTCGGCATAACGGCAACGGTGCACGTCGTAGCTGAAGCCTTGATCGTCCGCCCGCAGGACCTCGACCTCGAGCGCGTCGTCCTGGGTCCACAGCCTTTGCAGCTCCGCGAAGCTGCGGATGTCGGCTCCGCCCGGCTCGCGCGCCGCAAAGTCGCGTCCCGCCTCGACCGCGGTCTTGGCGATGGCCTCGCCGATCAGGGATTGCGCTTGCTCCTTGCCGAGGTGCGCGCACAGCGTCTCGTAGATCGGCTTGATGATGCCGGCCTCGATGCGTCGGCGGGCCAGGATACCGAGTTCTTCGTCCGCACTCATGCCGAAACCGCCTCCGCGACGGGGAGCCGTTGCAGTGCCTCGAGCAGCGCAGGACTCTCGGCCACCGCACCGAACACGCCACTCTTCTTGATCAGCAACTGGATCGCCGCCTCGTGAACCGTCTCGAAACACGCGCCGGTGCCGTCCGCCAGCGTCAGGCAGTCGAAGCCTCTGTCGAGTGCCTCGCGCACATTGGTTTGGATGCAGCAGTCGGTGGTGAGCCCAGTTAGGATCAGGTTCCTGATGCCGCGCTCGCGCAGATATTTCTCGATGCCGGTGAAGCCGAAGGCGCCGTAGGACGGCTTATCGAACACCGCCTCTCCGTCCTGCGGCGCGAGCTCGGGGATGATCTGCCAGCACTCCGCGCCTTCGATCAGATAGCGCCCCTTCGGGCCCTCGTCACCGACCGCCACGCCCTTGCCGTCGATGCCGCGCCAGAGCCGATGCGGTTGGACGTCCGACAGGTCCGGCTTGAAGGTCTCGCGCGTATGGATCACCGGCATGCCGATCGCGCGGCACGCCGCCAGCACGCGGGCGATGACCGGGATCGGCCGTTGCAGGGCGGAGAGGTCGAAGCCGAACTGGTGCATGTAGCCGCCTTCGGCGCAGAAATCGCCCTGTACATCGATGACCAGCAAGGCGGTGTTGTGCGTCGTCAGCGGGCCGTGCAGCGGAAACGGGTAGGGCGTGGATTTCAGCTTCAAAGTGGCCTCCGTCATTTCTGCACCCACAGGTCATACCAGCTGCTGGAAGGCCAGCGCGGCGTGTTGCGGTCGTTGCGCAGTTTCTTGTTCGTGACCGTGATGAATTCGCGGTCCGTCGCCATCCAGACCGGGACTTCGGTGTTGGCCAGCTTCACGAACTCGGCATAAAGCTGCTTGCGTGCTTGCGGATCGAGCTCGATGGCGGCCTTGTCGATCACCCGGTCGATCTCGGCATCCTGCCAGCCCCATTGGTTCGTCCAAGGCGCGCCCTTGGTCGCGCCAGAGCGATACCAGACTGTCGTGCTGACCGCGGGGTCGCTCCTGTACTGATGGCGGCCGGTCGCCAGGTCGAAATTCCAGTCGCGGTAGACGTCGGACAGGAAGCCGGCGGCATCACGCGGCACCAGCTCGACCTGAATGCCGACTTCGGTCAGCGACTGCTGGATGAAGGTCGCGAACGAACTGACGTCTTCGCCCCACGGCGCTGGCAGCAGTCGCAGCTTGAAGCGTTGCCCGTTGGTCCGCGGATATCCCGCCTCGTCCAGCAGCTTGTTGGCGAGCGCGACGTTGTATTTTAGATCCGGCGCGCCGGGCACGAAGAAGTCCGAGGACTGCGGGATCGGCCCCTGGCCGCGTTTGCCGAAGCCGTACAGCAGGTTCTCGATGAAGAAGTCAGTGTTGAGGGCGTGGATGATGGCGCGCCGCACGCGGATATCCGACAGCTCCTTGCGGCGGAAATTGAACTCCACCGTGTTCTGCACCGCGTTGCCTTCGTTGCCCTTGGTGGAGACGGTGAAGTCCTTGTGGTCGCGCAGCCGGTTGATGTCCGATAACGTCAACGACGTATAGGCGCTGAGGTCGACCGAGCCGGTTTCGAGCGCCATCGCCGCAGCCGTCTTGTCGGGAATGAATTTCCACACGATGCGGTCGAGATAGGGGAAGCCCTTGCGCCAGTAATCGGGATTGCGCTCGGCGATGATGTATTGACCGCGCTCGTACTTCACGAATTTGAACGGGCCCGTGCCGATCGGTTCGATATTCGCCGGGTTTTCCAGAATGTTGGTGCCGTCATAGACATGCTTGGGCGCGACATATCCGAGGTCGGGCAAGGCGCGTAGCAGCAGGTCCAGCGGCATCGGCTCGGAATATTGAAACACGGCCGTCAGCGGGTCCGGCGTCTCGACCGCCTGGAGGCTCTTCTGCAAGGTCGACCCGTAGTTCAGGTGCTTCTTCCACAGCTCCATCGCGGTGTACTGGACATCGGCCGACGTGAACGGCTTGCCGTCATGCCATTTCACGTTCTCACGCAGATTGAAGGTGATCGTCTTGCCGTCGGCCGACGTTTTCCAGGCTGTCGCCAGCACGCCGACCGGTTGGCCCTTATCGTCCAGATCCACCAGTGGCTCGACGATCTTGCTACCGACCAGGTAAACGTCGACCGAGGCGCGGATCGCAGGGTTCAGGACGCGCTGCTCCGCGTTCATGTGGACGTTCAACACGCCGCCCCGGAGCGGGGCATCCTGCGCAAGAACGACGCGAGGCTGGGTCGCGACGAGGGCGGCCAACGCGACCGAGGATAGGAACGCGCGTCGTGAGAGATGCTGCATCTTCATTGGTTCGGCTCCGTTCAGCGGATGCGGATGTTGGTGCGGCCGGCGAAGTATCTGGAGGGCGGTTCGGGCTGGCCGGGGTCGTGGGCGCAACACGCGGAGAAGGAATTGCTATTTCCAGCCGCGTGTGTAGTTGAGTATTTCTCACATAAATCCAGAGTAACTCTGGAATTTTACCCGTCAATAGCTGATAATAATGAGAATTATTCAATATATGAAAGATCAAGATGATTGAGCGCGACGAACCCCCGTTGACCTCTGTGCGTGCCTTCGAGGCTGTTGCACGACTCGGCGGAGCGACCGCTGCCGCCCGCGAACTGGGCGTGTCGCCGTCGGCGATCAGCCATCAACTGGCTCTGCTCGATGACTTCATGCGGCAGCCGCTGACGCGGCGTCAGGGGCGAGGTCTCGTTCTCACCGACGCCGGGCGCGAATACTTCCGCTCGGTTCGTACGGCTTTCGCCGTGCTGCGCGGTGCGACCGACCAAATGCGGGAGGGGAGCCGGAGTACCGAGGTTCGGCTCGGTGTCATCCCGCTGTTCGCGCGGGCCTGGCTGTTCCGCAACATGCAGGACTTCCTGGATCACAACCCCGATATCGACCTCAACATTTCCTACACGCACCACCGCAACTACGTCAGCGATTCCGCGGACCTGTCGGTCCGGTTCGGCGAGGGCCGTTGGAAAGGCTACGAATCTCACCGCATTCTGTCCGGAGCGATCGCGCCGTTCTGCAGTCCGGCATTCCTGGCCCGCAACCGCGATGCCGGCGCGGATCCGAAGTCGCTGCGGGACTACGCGTTGATCCACGATCAGGATCGCGGCGGCTGGCAGCAATGGTGGGATCTGCACGGGGTCGAGGGCGAACCCAGTAGCGGGCTGCTGGTGGAGGACGGAAATCTCGCGCTGCAGGCGGCGCTGGATGGTCTGGGCATCGCTCTGCTGCGCCCTTCGCTGGTCGATGTGTTCGTCGACGAAGGTCGGCTGTCGCGCTTGTTCGATGATCAGCTGGAGGACGGCCGCGACTACTATCTCTGTCACCTCGTCCAGCAGCCGCTGTCCGAGGCGGAAGGGCGCCTCGTGACCTGGATCGTCGATCGCTGCCGGCGCTCCGCCGCGTGACCCGGCCCGGGACGTCGACGGCCGCCGAAATGCGGTGATCGAAAGCGTATCCGGGCTATGCCACCTCGTGGCTGCGCGCGAAATCGCCGCCGGGGATCGAGGCGAGCAGCGCCTGGGTGTAGGGGTGCTTCGGCGTGTTGAAGACCTCGCCGGCAGGGCCGTGCTCGACGACGGCGCCGTCCTTCATCACCGCGACGAGGTCGCAGATCTGCGCCGCAACGCGCAGATCGTGGGTGATGAAGATGATCGACAGGCCGAGCTGCTCGCGCAGGCCGGTCAACAGCTTCAGCACCTGCGCCTGCACCGAAACGTCGAGCGCCGACACCGCTTCGTCGGCGATCAGCACGTCGGGCTTGAGTGCCAGTGCGCGCGCGAGGCCGATGCGCTGGCGTTGGCCGCCGGAGAATTCGTGCGGCAGCCGGTCGCCGGCCGATGGATCAAGGCCGACCAGCTCGAACAGTTTGCGCGCCTCGGCGATGGCCTGCTTGCGCGGCGTGCCGTGGATGATCGGGCCTTGTGCGACTAATTCTTCGGCCTTGTGGCGCGGGTTGAGCGAGGCGAACGGGTCTTGAAACACCATCTGCATGTGGCGCGTCTCGCGCCGCACCTGCTCGCGAGGCATCGTCGCCCAGTCGCGTCCTTCGAGCAGGATCGAGCCGGAATCCGGATCGAGCAGCCGGATGATGCAGCGCGCCAGCGTCGATTTGCCCGAGCCGCTTTCGCCGACGATGCCGAGCGTCGCGCCCTTCGGTAGCTTGAGCGACACGTCCTTGACCGCGTTGGTGACGCGCGCGCCGCGGCCGAGAAAGCCGCCGGTGCGGAACGTCTTCGAGACGTTGTCGATGCTTAGGATGGTCTCGCTGCCGAACACACGCGGTGGCGGCGCGGTCAGCGGCGGCACCGCGGCGATCAGTTGCCGCGTATAGGCATGCTGCGGCCGGTGCAGCACGTCGTCGGCCTTGCCCTGCTCGACGATGACGCCGTGCTGCATCACCACGACGCGGTCGGCGATCTCGGCAACCACGCCGAAATCATGGGTGATGAACAGTACCGCCGTGTTGCGCCGGCTCTGCAATTCGCGGATCAGCGTCAAGATCTGCGCCTGCGTCGTGACGTCGAGCGCGGTGGTCGGCTCGTCGGCGATCAGCAGCTTGGGATCGAGCGCCAACGCCATGGCGATCATGGCGCGCTGGCGCTGCCCCCCGGAGAGTTCGTGCGGATAGGCGCCGGCCGCACGTTCGGGATCGGGAATGCGAACGTCGGTCAGCAGCGCCAATACCTTGGCGTTGATATCGCGCTTCGACAGATCGGTGTGAATCGAGAACATCTCGCCGATCTGATCGCCGATGCTGCGCAGCGGATTGAGCGCCGTCATCGGCTCCTGAAACACCATGGCAATGCCGGCGCCGCGCACCTGGCGCATCTCGGCGGCGCTGGCCTGGGCGAGGTCGCGGCCCTCGAACAACACGCGGCCGCCGTCGAGCGCGACGCCGCCGGGCAGGAGCTGCATCACGGCGTTCGCCATGATCGATTTGCCGGAGCCGCTCTCGCCGACCACGCAGAGGATCTCGCCGGGCGCGATCGACAGCGACGCGCCCTGCACCGCGTGCGAGCGGTCGGCGCCGGCGGGCAGGCGGACGCGGAGGCTGTCGAGTGTGAGGACTGCGGGCGCGTCGGTCATCGGCCCTTCAGCCTCGGATTGAGTGCGTCGTTGAGACCCTGACCGACCAGCGACACCGCCAGCACGGTGATCAGGATGGCGATGCCGGGAATCGCGGCGACGTACCACTGCACGCGCAGCACGTCGCGGCCGAGCCCGATCAGATTGCCCCAGGAGGCGACGTTAGGGTCGGACAGCCGCAAAAAAGCCAGCGCGCTCTCCAGCAGGATCGCCACCGCCATCACTACGCTGGCATAGACGATCACCGGCGGTAGCGCGTTGGGCAGGATCTCGCCGAGGATCAGCTGCAGGTCCTTCATCCCAAGCGTGCGGCCGGCCTGCACGAACTCACGGTTGCGCAGGGACAAAAATTCGGCGCGCGTCAGCCGCGCCGGTGCCGGCCATGACACGATGCCGACCGCGATCGTCACCGTAGTCAGCGTCGAGCCGAACACCGCGACCAGCACCAGCAGCAGCACGAAGTTGGGCAGGATCTGGAATGCCTCGGTGATCCGCATCAGCACGGTATCGACCCAGCCGCCGAAATAGCCGGCGAAGGCGCCGATCAGTACGCCGATCACGATCGCGATCACGGTAGCGGCGCCGCCGATCAGGAGCGCGATGCGGGCGCCGTAGAAAATCTGCGCGGCGATGTCGCGGCCGGAGTTGTCGGTGCCCAGCAGGAAGCGCGGATTGCTGAACGGCCAGATTAGCGGCCGTCCGGCCAGCGCCAGCGGATCGCGCGGATAGATCCAGCCGGCGGTGATCGCCATGCCGATCACCACCAGCAACAGGATCAGGCCGACGATCGCGGCCGGGCTACGGAAGTAGCGCTTGATCGCGTCCTTCATGCCTAAGTCTCCGCCGTGATGCGCGGATCAAGCCGGGCATATAAGAGGTCGACCAGGAAGTTGACGGCGATTACCAGCAGCGCCGAGACGAACACGATGCCCAGCAGGGTGTTGAGGTCGCGCTGCACCACGGACTCGTAGGCGAGTCGGCCGAGCCCCGGCAGCGAGAACACGCTCTCGACCACCACCGAACCGCCCAGCATGGTGCCGGCCTGCAGACCGATCAGCGTCACCATTGGCAGCAGCGCGTTGCGCAGCACGTGGCGGACGATGATACGGGTCTCGTCGAGGCCTTTGGCGCGCGCGGTGCGGACGAAATCGAGATTGAGCACTTCGAGCATCGAGGCCCGCATGATCCGCAGATAGATCGCGAGAAAAATCAGCCCGAGCGTCAGCGTCGGCAGGATCAGGTGTGCGGCGATGTCCAGCGTCCGGGCGAGACCGGTCGCGGCGGCGCCGATATCCTCGAAGCCGCCGGCCGGCAGCCATTGCAGATAGACCGAGAACACCACGATCGCCATCAGGCCGAACCAGAATGACGGCGTGGCGTAGAAGATCAGGCCGAGCGTCGAGATCAGCGTGTCCGGCCATTTATTGACGCCGCGCGCCGCGATCACGCCGAGCACCAGGCCGGCAAAGAATGCGAACGACAGCGATGCGGTCATCAGCAGCAGCGTCGCCGGCAGCCGCTCCAGGATCACGGTGGCGACCGGCTTGCCGTAGATCGACGAGAAGCCGAGATCGAACCGGACCAGCCGCCACAGATAATGGCCGAGCTGCATGGGGATCGACAGATCGAGCCCGTAGAACTGCCGCAGCTCGCGCGCCGTGGCGGCGTCGCCGCCGCCCATCTGGGCCATCATCGCGTCGACGGTGTCGCCGGGCGCGAATTGCAGCAACAGAAAGATACCAATCAGGATGAGAAACAAGGTCGGGATCGAGGCGGCGAGCCGCCGCCCCGCGAGGCTCAGAATACGCATGCGGCTATACTGGCGGAGTTGGCGCTATTCGGCCAGCCAAAGATCATGCCAGGTCGATGAAGCCCAACGTGGCGTATTAGAGTGATTTCGCGCCTTTGCCGAGATCACCGTGACGAATAATTGTTCAATTGGCATCCAGATAGGCAGCTCGGTATTAGCCCGGGTGACGAAGTCGGCATACAGCGCCTTGCGCTTGACCGGATCGACTTCGGTGGCGGCGTCGTCGATGATCTTATCGATCGTCGGGTCTTCCCAGCCCCACTGGTTGGTCCACGGCGCACCCTTCGGCTGTCCCGAGCGATACCACACCGTCGTCGAGACCGCCGGGTCGTTGCGATACTGGTGCCAGCCGGTAGCGAGGTCGAAGGCGTGGTCGTCATAGACCTGCTTGAGGAAGCCGCCGCCGTCGTTACGTACAACCTCAACTTGAATGCCGACTTCGCCGAGCGACTGCTGGATGAAGGTTGCCCACAGTGAGAGGTCCTCGCCCCACGGCGCGGGCAGCAGCCGTAGTGACAGCCGGTTGCCGCCGGCGGCAGGCTTGAGGCCGGCCTCGTCGAGCAGCGCGATCGCCTTCTTCTTGTCGTAGGGATACTGCGGCGTGTTCGGGCCGGGGTAGAAGTCCGTCGAGGTCGAGGGGATCGGGCCGGTGCCGAGCTTGGCGAAGTCGCCGAGGAAGTTCTCGATGAAGAACGGCACGTTGATGGCGTGCGCGATGGCGCGGCGGACGCGGATGTCCGACAGCTCCTTGCGGCGGAAATTGAACTCGATGGTGTTGGTGCGGGCGTTGCCCTCGTTGCCCTTGGTCGAGACGATGAAGCGCTTGTCCTTGCCGAGCCGCGCCATGTCGGAGATCGTCAGGCCCGAGAACGGGCTGAGCTGCAGCCCGCCGGCCTCGAGCTGCGCCGCGGCGGCGGCGCGGTCGGTGATGACCTTCCAGACGATGCGATCGAGATAGGGCGCGTTCGACCGCCAGTAATTATCGTTGCGGTCGGCGATGATGTATTGGCCGCGCTCGTATTTGTTGAACTTGAACGGGCCGGTGCCGACCGGCGCCAGGTTGGCGAGATTCTGCCGGATGTCGCCGGACTCGTAGATGTGCTTGGCCGAGACGTAGCCGAGGTCCGGTAGCGCACGCAGCAGCAGGTTCAGCGGCATCGGCCGCTCGTAGCGGAAGATCGCGGTCTGCGGATCGGGCGTGTCGACCGCCGTGAGGAACAGCTGCAGCGTCGATCCGTAGTTGAGGATCTTCTTCCACATGTTCATCGCTGTGAAGGCAACGTCCTCGGACGTGAACGGCTTGCCGTCGTGCCAAGTCACACCCTTGCGCAGCTTGAAGGTGATGGTCTTGCCGTCCGGCGTCGACTCCCAGCTCTCCGCCAGCACGCCGACCGGATTGCCCGCGGCGTCGAGGTCGACCAGCGGCTCCTGGATCTTGCCGCCGATGATGTAGACGCCGGTCGAGGCCTGCAGGCTCGGGTTGAGCTGACGCTGCTCGGCGCCGTAATGAACGTTGAACACGCCGCCCTTGCGCGGCGTCTCCTGCGCGAAGGCACGCATCGGATTGATCACATTGGCGGCGATCGCGGCCGACGTAAGCAGAATGGTGCGGCGATTGATCTCGAAGCGCGACAAGGCCATGCGGTCTCCTGGCAGGAATGGGCGGCGGGTCATCAAACGATACGATGCCGCCGCGGATCAAGCCATTTTCAATTTGCGCACCGGCCGGCAAGTTTGTGTCGCCGCGGCGCCCTCGCCGCGACGACAGATGGTCGCGTCAGATATGCGCCGCGAGGTCGATCAGTTCGCCGACCAGCACACCGCTGCTCGCCAGCATGGTCTCGACCTTGTCGGCGGCTTCGGCGACGCTGTGCGCCGAGGTGTCGATCGTCAGCTCGCTGGCGACCGGCGGCTGATAGTCGTTGCCGATGCCGGTGAAGTTCTGCAGCGCGCCGGCGCGGGCCTTGGCGTAGTGCCCTTTCGGATCGCGCTGTTCGCAGACTTCCGCTGGCGTCGCGACGTAAATCTCGCGGAAGTGCTCACCGGCGATCCGGCGCGCAGTGGCGCGATCTTCCAGCGCCGGCGACACCGCGGCGACGATCGCCACATGGCCGTTGGCGGCGAGATGAGCGGCGATTTCGGCGAGGCGGCGGATGTTTTCGCTGCGGTCCTCCGGCGAGAAACCGAGGTCGCTGTTGAGCCCGGCGCGCAGCGTGTCGCCGTCGAGCAGGATCGGCGAGCCGCCGCGGTCGAACAGCCGCCGCTCGATCGCCTTAGCCAGCGTCGATTTTCCGGAGCCCGGCAGGCCGGTGAACCACAGCACCGCGCCGGTGTGCCGGAAGCGCGCCGCGCGCTCCTCCGGCCGCAGCGCCGACTCCACCGGGACGATGTCGGCAGTGGCGGCGCGCTGGCCGGCATCGACGCTGAGCACAAGGCCGCCGCCGGCGATCCGGCCGCCGACTTCGATCACCAGACGCCCGGTGCGCGGGAAAGCTTCGGCCGGATCGGCCGCCACCGGCTGCGCCAGCGACAGGTCGATCTCGCCGACATGATTCCGGGCGATCGCCTTGGCTTCGCTGCTGCCGAGATCGCCGGGATCGACCGCCTTCTCGATCGCCACCACGGTCGCGCGGGTCTCGCGCGTACCAAGCCGCACCAGGATCGAGGCGCCGGCTTCGAGCGGCTGATCGTGCAGCCAGAAGATCCGCGCGCGCAGCCGCCGCGTGTCGCGCGGCGCCGAGCCCGCATGCGCGATGACGTCGCCGCGCTCGACGAACAATTCGCGGTCGAGCGTGATGCCGACCGAGCGGCCGGCGCCCAGCGGCCCCGCCACCGGCGTCACCGGCCAGCTTTCGACGCTCTTGATCTTGGCGATCTTGCCGGCCGGCATGATGACGATGTCGTCGCCCGCCTGCAGCCGTCCGGATTCGATGCGGCCGGCGACGATGCGGCGGTCGTCGAATTTGTAGATCGCCTGCACCGGCAGCCGCAGCGCCAGCTGATCGAGCGGCTGCGACGGCGTCAGCGCGTCGAGCGCCTCCACGACGGTCGGGCCTTGGTACCAGCGGATGTTGTCGGTGCGCTCGGCCACGCCGTCGCCGTCGCGCGCCGAAATCGGGATCACCGCGGTCGGCGTCACGCCGAGCGAGGTGAGATGCGCGGTGATCTCGTCGCTGATCGCCTTGAAGCGCTCGGCCGAGAAGTCGACGCGGTCCATCTTGTTGACCACCACCGCGACCTGCTTGATGCCGAGCAGGTGCAACAGATAGCCGTGCCGCCGCGTCTGGTCGCGCACGCCTTCCAGCGCGTCGATGATCAGTACCGCGCCGTCGGCCTGCGAGGCGCCGGTGATCATGTTGCGCAGGAATTCGGCGTGGCCCGGCGCGTCGATCAGCACGACGTCGCGCGAGCGGGTGCGGAAGCTGATCTGCGTGGTGTCGATGGTGATGCCCTGGTCGCGCTCGGTCTGCAGCGCGTCGAGCAGAAACGACCATTCGAACGGCATGCCGCGGCGGGCGCTGACAGCCTTCAACATCTCCAGCTTGCCGTCCGGCAGCGAGCCGGTTTCGTGCAGCAGCCGGCCGACCAGCGTCGACTTGCCGTGGTCGACATGGCCGACGATGACGATGCGCACCAGCGGCCGCGTCGTGCCGTTCGGGGTGGATAGCAAGGCGGGCGAAACCGCGAGGGTCATGGCGTCACTCATGGTCGGAATTGTTGCTTACAGATAGCCGGCGACGCGCAGACGCTCGAACGCGTCCTCGGTCTCGTGGTCGAGCGCGCGGCCGGCGCGCTCCGGCACCTTGGTGGTCTGCAATTCGTGCAGGATCTCGTCGATCGACGAGGCGTTCGAGGCCACCGGGAACGTGATGTCCTGATCGCCCAGCGAGCGGTAACGCTTGCCGTCCTTCGCCAAGTACAGCGGGATGATCGGGATGTTCTCGCGCTTCGTGTAGGCCCAGATGTCGGCCTCGGTCCAATGCAGGATGGGGTGGATACGCAAATGCGCGCCGGGCGGCGGCGAGGCATTGAACTGATCCCAGAATTCCGGCGGCTGATCGCGCACGTCCCATCCGCCCTCGGTGCCGCGCGGCGAGAACACGCGCTCTTTGGCACGCGTCGCTTCCTCGTCGCGGCGAATGCCGGCAATCAGTCCGTCGAAGCCGTATTTGGCGAGCGCCATCTTCAGGCCCTCGGTCTTGCGCGCCGCGGAGCGCGCGGCCGGCGGCAACGTCGGATCGACGCTGTCGATCGGCGGGCAGGGATCGACGCGGAGATCAAGATCCCATTCCTTCGCGTAGTGCTCGCGGAAGGCGTACATCTCGGGAAATTTCTTGCCGGTGTCGACGTGGAGCGCCGGGAACGGCACCTTGCCGAAGAACGCTTTCCGCGCCAGCCAGATCATCACGTTGGAGTCTTTGCCGAGCGACCACAACAGCGCCAGCTTCTTCAGCCGGGCGAAGCCTTCGCGCAGGATGTAGATGCTCTGCGCCTCCAGCGCGTCGAGGTGATCCATCGGCCGCAAGTCGTCGTGGGGCGGAAGATCGGGCGGCAACACCGGCTGCGGCGCGCGAAGTTCGGGTGCGGCGAGGGTCATGCACAGGCTCCCGGAAAGGCGGGCCCGGATCGATCCGGACCGTCGTTGTCGCGCAGCCGGGACGGCGTCATCATCGTCAGGAGAACGAACATCTCTGCGGCGCTTGGGTGAGGGATGGAATTTCTACGGCGGAAGCCCTCAACAGAAAGAATAATTTTCTATCGATCTGGCTTGTAAGATACATAGATAGAAAATATTTCTAGTCAATCCTTCTTCGGTCAGTTTGCCTCGCGTCGCGTTATTGGACGGGCAAGTGGCCGACGCAGAAAGTCATTCAATGAGCGACATCACCCAACATTCTCCCTCCTCGGCCACGGTGCCCGACGCGACCGCTGTGCGCGCCGCGGCACTGAGCCGTTCGCTGCGTGGCGCCTCGCCGGCCGATATCATCGCCGCCGCGGTCCGCGAGCTTGGCCGCGACCGCGTCGCGCTGGTGTCGTCGTTCGGCACAGAATCGGCCGCGTTGTTGAAAGTGATGGCGGATGTCGATCCGGCGATCCCGGTGGTGTTCCTTGACACCGGCTGGCTGTTTGCCGAGACGCTCGCTTATCGCGACACGCTAATCGATCAGCTCGGCCTCGCCGACGTACGCTCGATCAAACCGCTGCCCGCGGATCTCGACCGCGACGATCCGGCACAGGATCTGTGGTTTTCCGATCCCGACAAATGCTGTTTCATCCGCAAGGTCGAGCCGCTGCGCCGGGCGCTGGCGCCGTTCGATGGCTGGATCAATGGCCGCAAGCGATTCCAGGGTGGGGCGCGCGCCGAGATTCCGGTGGTCGAAGCCGATGGGGTGCGCTTGAAATTCAATCCGTTCGCGGACGTCTCGCGCGAAGAGATCGACGCGATCTACACGCTCGGCAAGCTGCCGCCGCATCCGTTGTTGGCGTCGGGCTTCCTCTCCGTGGGATGTATGCCGTGTACCAGTCGCGCGTCGTCAGCCGACGATACGCGCTCGGGTCGTTGGCAGGGACGTAGCAAGACGGAATGCGGCATTCACACGATAAAGACTTCGTAGCAGATTGCTGTCGTGCCCGATCGAACAATGAAATGCGGTTCCGTTGACTTGAGCCGCTTCATTCTTGAGTTTCGCAGCTCCGCCGCAGACGACAACGACGCCGTCCGGACCATGGAGAATTGAAATGCTTCGCCGACTGATTCCGCTGTTCGCCGGCCTGGTGATCGCGACCTCCGCCCAGGCGGCGGACGTGACGCTGCTCAACGTGTCCTACGATCCGACCCGCGAGCTCTACAGTGACTTCAACAAGTCCTTCGCCGCCGCGTATCAGAAAGAAACGGGCGACAAGGTCACGCTCAAGCAGTCGCACGGCGGCTCAGGCGCGCAAGCACGCTCGGTGATCGACGGACTGCAGGCCGACGTCGTGACGCTGGCGCTCGCCTACGACATCGACGCGATTGCCAACAAGGGGCTGATCGCAAGGGACTGGCAGAAGCGCCTGCCGCAGAACTCCTCGCCCTATACCTCGACCATCGTCTTCTTGGTGCGCAAGGGCAATCCCAAGGGCATCAAGGATTGGGACGATCTGTTGAAGCCGGGCGTCAGCGTGATCACGCCAAATCCGAAGACCTCCGGTGGCGCGCGCTGGAATTATCTCGCCGCCTGGGGCTACGCGCTGAAGAAGTCCGGCTCGGAGGAAGGCGCGCGTGATTTCGTCGGCAAGTTGTACAAGCAGGTCCCGGTCCTCGACACCGGCGCACGCGGCTCGACCGTCACCTTCGTCGAACGCGGCGTCGGCGACGTGCTGCTGGCGTGGGAGAACGAAGCCTATCTGGCGGTGAAGGAATTTGGTGCCGACAAGTTCGAGATCGTGGCGCCGTCCGTGTCCATCCTGGCCGAGCCTCCGGTCGCGGTGGTCGATACCGTGGTCGACAAGAAGGGCACCCGCGCCGCCGCTGAGGCCTACCTGAAGTATCTCTACTCCAAGGACGGTCAGGAAATCGCCGCACGGAACTTCTACCGTCCGCGCGATTCGGAAGTTGCGAAGAAGCACGAGGGATCGTTCGCCAAGGTCGAGCTGTTCACCATCGACGACGTCTTCGGCGGCTGGACCAAGGCGCAGACCGAACACTTCGCCGACGGCGGCGTGTTCGATAAGATCTACAAGAACTGAGCGGCGTGGGTCGCGAGCGCACAGCACGGCCGCGATCCGCAGAGTTGGGGACAGTATGCTTAGCACCGATCGCAGCGCGCTCCATCTCCCCGCGCGCGGTGCGAGGGGTGGGGTGAGGGGGCGTCGCAACGCAGCCGACCCTGCGCGTTTGGTCCCCGACGCCTCCATCCGTCATTGCGAGCGAAGCGAAGCAATCCAGAGGCGCCGTGCACGGAGCTGGATTGCTTCGTCAGCTACGCTTCCTCGCAATGACGCAGGTGGCGTGCCGACGCCCGTTGCTCGTCGTCGACACGCCGTACAGGTGACTCCATGAGCACCGTGGCGCGTAAGCGCTCCTTGCCCGGCTTCGGCCTTACCATGGGCCTCACGATCACCTGGCTGTCGCTGATGATCCTGATTCCGCTGGCCGGGCTGTTCGTCAAAACGGCGGACCTCAGCCTCGCCCAGTTCTGGGAGACGGTGACGTCGCAGCGCACGTTGCATGCGTTGAAAATCTCGTTCGGCCTCGCCTTCGCGGCGGCCTGCGTCAATCTCGTCGCCGGGCTGGTGATCGTGTGGGCGCTGGTGCGCTATCGGTTTCCCGGCCGACGGATCTTCGACGCCATCGTCGACATTCCGTTCGCGCTGCCGACCGCGGTGGCCGGCATCGCGCTGACCACGCTGTTCGCCCAGAAGGGCTGGCTCGGCGCGCCGCTCGCCGCGCTCGGCATCAAGGTGGCGTTCACGCCGCTCGGCATTTTCCTGGCGATGATCTTCATCGGCATCCCATTTGTGGTGCGCACCGTGCAGCCGGTGCTGATCGATCTCGACGTCGAACTCGAGGAGGCCGCGGAATCGCTCGGCGCGTCGCGCTGGCAGACCGTCCGCCGCGTCATCCTGCCGAGCCTGGTGCCGGCGGCGCTGACCGGCTTTGCGCTGGCCTTTGCCCGCGCGGTCGGCGAATACGGCTCGGTGATCTTCATCGCCGGCAATCTGCCCAACGTCTCGGAGATCGCGCCCTTGCTGATCGTGATCCGGCTGTCGGAGTTCCGCTATTCCGACGCGACCGCGATCGCCGTCGTCATGCTGGTATTTTCCTTCGTGATCATCTTCATTCTCAACCGGATCCAGCACTGGGCACAGTCCCGGTCGCTGGCCACGGCGTGATATCATGACGTTGGTCGCAACCAGTTCAGCGAGGCGCCCTGTGCGCAAATCGGCCGACACGGCCTCCGCCCCCGCGGCTGCAACGCGGCGCGCTGCGCATACCGAGCCGGCGTGGGTGCGGCTGCTGATCATCGGCTTCGCGGTCGCGTTCCTCACCGTGTTCGTGGTGCTGCCGCTGCTGCTGGTGTTCTCCGAAGCGCTGTCGAAGGGCATCAGCTTCTATCTGGCGGCGCTGGCCGAAGAGGAGGCGCTGGCCGCGATCAAGCTGACGCTGATCGCGGCGGGCATTTCGGTCGGCCTCAACCTGGTGTTCGGCGTCATCGCCGCCTGGGCGATCGCCAAGTTCGAATTCCGCGGCAAGACGCTGCTGATCACGCTGATCGACCTGCCGTTCTCGGTGTCGCCGGTGATCTCCGGCCTGGTGTTCGTGCTGCTGTTCGGCGCGCAGGGCTGGTTCGGGCCGTGGCTGATGGCGCACGGCGTGCAGATCCTGTTCGCCGTGCCGGCGATCGTGCTGGCCACCACCTTCGTGACCTTCCCCTTCGTGGCGCGCGAACTTATTCCGCTGATGCAGGAGCAGGGCTCGCTCGAAGAGGAAGCCGCGATCTCGCTCGGCGCCGGCGGCTGGACCACGTTCTGGCGCGTCACGCTGCCGAACATCAAATGGGGCCTGCTGTACGGCGTGCTGCTGTGCAACGCCCGCGCGATGGGCGAATTCGGCGCGGTGTCGGTCGTCTCCGGTCATATCCGCGGCGAGACCAACACCATGCCGCTGCTGGTGGAAATTCTTTACAACGAGTACCAGATGGTCGCGGCGTTCGCGATCGCCTCGCTGCTGGCGCTGCTCGCGCTGGTGACGCTGATCGTCAAGACCGTGCTGGAAGGCCGTATCGAGGAAGGGCTGCATCCCGATGACCATTGAAGTTCGTAACATCGTCAAGGAATTCGGCAGCTTCCGCGCGCTCGACAATGTCGACCTGCGGGTCGAGACCGGCGAGCTGATGGCGCTGCTCGGCCCGTCCGGCTCCGGCAAGACCACGCTGCTGCGCATCATCGCCGGCCTGGAATGGCCCGATTCCGGCTCGATCGCGTTCGACGGAGAGGACGCGCTGGCGCGCGGCGCCGCCGAGCGCCACGTCGGCTTCGTGTTCCAGCACTACGCGCTGTTCCGGCACATGAGCGTGTTCGAGAATGTGGCGTTCGGCCTGCGCGTGCAGCCGCGCAAGATCCGCAAGAGCGAAGCGGAGATCAAGAAGCGGGTCGGCGATCTGCTCGACCTCGTGCAGCTCGGCTGGCTCGCCGACCGCTATCCGAACCAGCTGTCCGGCGGTCAGCGCCAGCGTATCGCGCTCGCCCGCGCGCTGGCGATCGAGCCGCGCATCCTGTTGCTCGACGAGCCGTTCGGCGCGCTCGACGCCAAGGTGCGTAAGGAGCTGCGTGCCTGGCTGCGCAATCTGCACGAGGAAATTCACGTCACCTCGATCTTCGTCACTCACGATCAGGAAGAGGCGCTCGAAGTCGCCAACCGCGTCGTGGTGATGGACAAGGGCCGCATCGAACAGATCGGCTCGCCCGGCGATGTCTATGAGCGGCCGGCCTCGGCCTTCGTGCACGGCTTCATCGGCGAGTCGATCGTGCTACCGGTCGATGTGCAGGACGGCCGCGTCCGGCTCGGCGACCGCGTGCTCGATCTGCCGCTGCAGGGCGCCGCGTCCGGCCCGTCAAAACTGTTCGTCCGCCGTCACGACGTCGCGGTCGGCCCGAGCGGCACCGGCGTGCTCGAAGGCGCCGTCAAAGCGGTGCGCGCCTTTGGTCCGATGCAGCGCGCCGACATTGTGCTCAACGGCGGGCAGGGCGACACCCTGATCGAGATCGACGCCCCGCGCGATCACTCACTGAAAATCGGCGACCGCATCGGCCTGCAGCCGCAACGCTACCGCATCTTCGCGGATCACTGACGTTTTCGGCTACGCATTACACTCGCCCCATCGTCATGCCCGGTCTTGTGCGGGGCATCCACGCCTTGCTGCGTGGCCGCTCCAAAGGCGTGGATGCCGGGACGAGCCCGGCCATGACGGAGTCAGGAATTCTGGGTCGATCTACTCCCAACGGGTTGCTTGCAGCGGTATTCCAAACTCGCTTTAGTTGGTCCCCGCGCAAACAAGACAACGCCGGGAGGCTGCGGGCATGGGGCGCTTCAACGTGCTGTGGCTGCAGGGCGCGAGCTGTGGCGGATGCACCATGGCGGCGCTCGACAACGGCCATGCCGGCTGGTTCGCCGAGCTCGCGCGCTTCGGCATCGATCTGATCTGGCATCCGTCGCTCAGCGAAGAAACCGCCGACGAGGTGGTGACCATCCTCGAGCGCGTCGTCCACGGCACCCAGCGGCTCGACGCTCTGGTGCTGGAAGGCGCGGTGCTGCGCGGGCCGAACGGCAGCGGCCGCTTCAATATGCTGGGCGGCACCGGCCGCTCGATGCTGCATTGGGTGAACGCGCTGGCGCCGCAAGCCGGCTACGTCGTCGCTGCGGGCAGCTGTGCGGCGTTCGGCGGCGTGCCGATGGCCGGCACCAATCCGACCGACGCCAGCGGGCTGCAATTCGCCGGAGCCGAGTCCGGCGGCGTGCTCAGTGCCTCGTTTCGCTCCCGCGCCGGCCTGCCGGTGATCAACATTGCCGGCTGCGCGCCGCATCCCGGCTGGATTTCCGAGACGCTCGCGGCGCTGGCGCTCGGCGGCGTCGAAAGTGATGCGCTCGACAGCTTCGGCCGGCCGCGGTTCTACGCCGATCACCTCGCGCATCACGGCTGCGCCCGCAACGAGTACTACGAATTCAAGGCCAGCGCCGAGGAGCTGTCGCAGCAGGGCTGTCTGATGGAGCATCTCGGCTGCAAGGCGACCCAGGCGGTCGGCGATTGCAATCAGCGCGGCTGGAACGGCAGCGGCTCGTGTACCAGCGGCGGCTACGCCTGCATCGCCTGCACCTCGCCGGGCTTCGAGACCTCGCAGAACTTTATGGAGACCGCCAAGCTCGGCGGCATTCCGGTCGGCCTGCCGCTCGACATGCCGAAGGCGTGGTTCGTGGCGCTGGCTGCGTTGTCGAAATCGGCGACGCCGAAGCGCGTGCGCGCCAATGCGACGTCCGATCATGTGGTCGTCCCGCCTCGCCTCGACAACGGACGCCGCAAATGACGCGGCGCGTCACCGTCGGGCCATTCAATCGCGTCGAGGGCGATCTCGAAGTTCGGCTCGACATCGACGATGGCGTTGTCAGCACCGCCGAAGTCACCGCGCCGCTGTATCGCGGCTTCGAGCAGATTTTGCGCGGGCGGCCCGCTCTGGATGCGCTGACGCTGGCGCCGCGAATCTGCGGCATCTGCTCGGTGTCGCAATCACTGGCGGCGGTGGCGGCACTGCGCGCGGTCGACGGCATCCGCGCGGCCGAGAACGGCGTGCTTGCCGCCAATCTGGCCCATGCGGCGGAGAACACCGCTGATCACCTCACGCACTTCTATCTGTTCTTCATGCCGGACCTCGCCCGCGACAGCTACGCGGAAAGGCCGTGGCACAGCGAGATTGCGTCGCGGTTCAAGGCGGTGCAGGGCAGTGCCGCGCAACAGATGCTACCGGCGCGGGCACGCCTCCTTCAGATCATGGGACTGCTCGCCGGCAAATGGCCCCACTCGCTGGCATTTCAGCCGGGCGGCACCACGCGCGCAATCGACCTTGGTGAGCGCGTGCAGCTGATTTCGATCATCGGCGACCTGCGTGACTTTCTCGAGCGCGTCGTGTTCGCCGATACACTCGACAATGTGCTGGCTCTCGACAGCGCCGCAGCGCTGGACAAATGGCGCGACGGCCGCGGCGGCGACTTCGCCCTCTTCCTCAGCGTCGCCGACGATCTCGGCTTCGACCGCCTCGGGCGCCTTGCGCTGCCGCTCATGAGCTACGGCGCGTATCATGGCGGCGACGCGCCGCTGTTCGCCCGCGGCATCTACGATCCGGCCACCGCCAACCTCACCGCCCTCGACCCGGGCGCGATCACCGAAGACGTCGCCCACGCCTGGATGCGCGACACAGCGCTGCGCCCGGCGGAGGCGGAGACCGACCCCGACGCCGAAAAGCCCGCTGGCTATAGCTGGTGCAAGGCACCGCGCTATGCCGGCCGCCCGGCCGAGGTCGGCGCGCTGGCGCGGCAGGCGGTCGCCGGCGATCCGTTGATCCGCGATCTGGTCGCGCGTAGCGGGCCGAACGTCGCCAACCGGGTGATTGCGCGGCTGATCGAAACCGCAAAGCTCGCCCGCGCGATGCACGATTGGGCGCGCCGGCTCGATCTGCGCGCGCCGTTCCTGGATCGCGGCGCACGGCGCGGCGAGGGCGCCGGCATCGGCTTGATCGAAGCGGCGCGAGGAAGCCTCGGTCACTGGATCGAACTGTCGGACGACAAGATCCGCCGCTATCAGATCATCGCGCCGACCACCTGGAATTTCTCGCCGCGCGACCGCGATGGTGTCGCCGGGCCGCTCGAACAGGCGCTTGCCGGCACTGAAGTCGGCGCCGAAGGCGCCAAGTCCGTCGCCGTGCAGCACGTGGTGCGGTCGTTCGATCCCTGCATGGTGTGCACGGCGCACTGAATCGGCGGCTCAGTCTGCCTGCAGCGCTCGGGCGAACGTCGCGACGTGGACGGCGATCATCCGGCGCATGTCCTCGACGTCGGACGCGCCCTCGCGCAGGCCGCGCAGACCATAGACCAGCACGCGCGCGATCTCCGCCGCGTCGACACCCACCCGCGAACTGCGCGCTGCGTCGGCGATCAGCTGGGCGATCAGCGTCTGGAAGTTGGCATAGACCCGCTGCACCGCCGGAAATCGCAGGTCGAACAAATCGGCGGAATCCGGATGGACGGCCGCGAGTTCGACGCCGTGAAGGCCCCAGGTCTCGCAGGCGTGGAGCAGCTTGGCCTCCAGACCTTTCAGCGTCGGCAACACCGCGGCGATCTCGCTGAGCGTGCGCCGGTCCATCTCGGCGATGACGCGATCGAACGCGGCCTGCTTGTCGGGAAACAGCAGATACAGCGCCGGCCGCGACATGCGGGCTTTCGCCGCGATGTCGCCCATCGTGGTCCGGGCATAGCCGAATCGCGAGAACACGTCGGTCGCGCTCTCGATTGCGATCAGCTCTTTGCTGCGCTTCTCACCCATCAGGTCCTTGTTGACAAAATATCGAAATTCGTCAACTTGTCATTCTGACAAAAAGTGCCATTCCGTCAGAAATCGGAGAGCCCATGATTTTGAACGAACTGACACCGCAAGCGCTGGACGTCGCGCTCAAGACGATCGGAGACGGCCCTGTCGTTATGGTCAACCTGCTGTGGTTTCACGAGCGTCCGCATTATCCGGACGGCTTCGCGGGCGCCAAGGAGAGTTCACGCGAGGCTTACTACCAGGGGTATTCGGGTGCGATTCGCGCCGTCGCGGCGGACCTCGGGATCGAGATGGAGCTCGTCTATGCGGGCGATCGCCTCAGCGGCCTGCTGGCCGGTCCCGACGAGGATTGGGATGATATCGCGATCGTCCGCTATCGCAGCCTCGACGATCTGAGGCGGATCGTGGAAACCAAAGCCTATCAGGAAACAGCTCAGCCGCACCGGCTGGCGGCGATCGCAAATTGGCGGTTCTTCGCGACGAAGAGTAAGTGAGGCGGGTGAGCGCCTCCACCCAGAGTCCAGGATAAGCGGACGCATCCTGATCGCGGATCAGCAGCCCGCGGTCACGGCCTTTGCAGCGTAGCAACGGAGTTATCACTTGCGGCGGCCGCGCGGCGCTGCAGCACGATCCACGCCCTCGCACCTTTACCAGTTGCTTTCAAACACTTGGGTTACGGCACTCGGTTCGCCTCGTCCCTGGCATGGTTCTTGCGATCCTGGCCTCAACGCGAAGCTGAAAAGACTTCGCACGCGGCGAGGACACCGAGGAGCCATCATGGGCGCAGCGACCGAAACCTTCTACGAGGTGATCAGGCGGCAGGGCATCACCCGCCGCAGCTTCATCAAGTTCTGCAGCCTGACGGCCACCAGCCTCGGCCTCGGCCCGATCGGCACCAGCCAGATCGCCAATGCGCTCGAAACCAAGCCGCGCGTGCCGGTGATCTGGATGCACGGGCTGGAATGCACCTGCTGTTCGGAGAGTTTCATCCGCTCGGCGCATCCGCTTGCCAAGGATGCGGTGCTGTCGATGATCTCGCTCGATTACGACGACACCATCATGGCGGCCGCCGGCCATCAGGCCGACGCGATCCTGGAAGAGACCCGCGCCAAGTACAAAGGCCAATACATCCTCGCCGTCGAAGGCAATCCGCCGCTCAACGAGGACGGCATGTTCTGCATCGATGGCGGCCGGCCGTTCGTCGAGAAGCTCAAGGAGATGGCCGAGGATTCGATGGCGGTGATCGCCTGGGGCGCCTGCGCGTCGTGGGGCTGCGTCCAGGCGGCCAAGCCCAACCCGACGCAGGCGACTCCGATCGACAAGGTGATCCGTAACAAGCCGATCATCAAGGTGCCGGGCTGTCCGCCGATCGCCGAGGTGATGACCGGCGTCGTCACCTACGTCACCACGTTCGGCCGGCTGCCCGAGCTCGACCGCCAGGGCCGGCCGAAGATGTTCTACTCGCAGCGCATTCACGACAAATGCTACCGCCGGCCGCATTTCGACGCCGGCCAGTTCGTCGAGCAATGGGACGACGACGCCGCGCGAAAAGGCTACTGCCTGTACAAGATGGGCTGCAAGGGTCCGACCACCTACAACGCTTGCTCGACCGTGCGCTGGAACGGCGGCGTGTCGTTCCCGATTCAATCGGGCCACGGCTGCATCGGCTGCTCGGAAGACAATTTCTGGGATCAGGGCTCGTTCTACGACCGCCTGACCACGATCAATCAGTTCGGCATCGAGGCCAACGCCGACAAGATCGGCGCGACTGCGGCCGGCGTCGTCGGTGCCGCGATCGCCGCGCACGCTGCTGTTACCACGGTGCGCAACCTTTCGAAGCGAAAGGAAGTGCCGAACGGCAACGGCAAATCCAACGGCAACTCACCCAGCGCGTCGGCTTAAGCCCGGGATACCAGCATCATGACCAACGTTACGACCCCCAACGGCTTCAAGCTCGACAATGCCGGCCGCCGCATCGTGGTCGATCCGGTGACCCGGATCGAGGGCCATCTGCGCGTCGAGGTCAATGTCGACTCGGGCAACGTCATCCGCAACGCGGTGTCGACCGGCACGATGTGGCGCGGCATCGAGACTATTCTCAAGGGCCGCGATCCGCGTGACGCCTGGGCCTTCACCCAGCGCATCTGCGGAGTTTGCACCGGCACGCACGCGCTGACCTCGGTGCGCGCGGTCGAGAACGCGCTGAAGATCGACATTCCCGAAAACGCCAACACCATCCGCAACATCATGCAGCTGACGCTGCAGGTGCACGATCACGTCGTGCATTTCTATCACCTGCACGCGCTCGACTGGGTCGACGTGGTGTCGGCGCTGAAGGCGGATCCGAAGGCCACGTCGACTTTGGCGCAATCGATCTCGCCTTGGCCGCTGTCGAGCCCCGGTTATTTCAAGGAAATCCAGACCCGGCTGAAGAAGTTCGTCGAGTCGGGCCAGCTCGGCCCGTTCAAGAACGGCTATTGGGGCCACGCCGCCTACAAGCTGCCGCCCGAAGCCAATCTGATGGCGGTGGCGCATTATCTGGAAGCGCTCGATTTCCAGAAAGACATGGTCAGGATTCACGCCGTCTACGGCGGCAAGAATCCGCATCCGAACTGGCTGGTCGGCGGGGTTCCTTGCGCCATCAATATCGATGGTGTCGGCGCGGTCGGCGCCGTCAACATGGAACGGCTCAACCTGGTGTCGTCGATCATCGACCAGATGGTCACCTTCGTCGATCAGGTCTATCTGCCCGACCTGCAGGCGATCGCGTCGTTCTACAAGGACTGGACCTACGGCGGCGGGCTGTCGGGCAAGTCGGTGATGAGCTACGGCGACATCCCCGAGCATGCCAACGACTATTCGGCGGCGTCGCTGAAGCTGCCGCGCGGCGTCATCCTCAACGGCAACCTCGTCGAGGTGTATCCGGTCGATCTCACCGACCCGTCGCAGGTACAGGAGTTCGTCGCTCACTCCTGGTACAAATATCCGGACGAGACCAAGGGCTTGCATCCGTGGGATGGCGTCACCGAGCCGAACTTCAAGCTCGGCCCCAATGCCAAGGGTACCAAGACGCGGATCGAGGCGCTCGACGAGGAGGCGAAGTACTCCTGGATCAAGTCGCCGCGCTGGAAGGGCAATGCCGTCGAGGTCGGGCCGCTGGCGCGCTACATCATCGGCTATGCCCAGAACAAGCCGGAGTTCAAGGAGCCGACCGACAAGCTGCTCAAGGATCTCGGCCTGCCGCTGCCGGCGCTGTTCTCGACGCTCGGCCGCACCGCGGCGCGCGCGCTGGAGGCGCAGTGGGCGGCGCGGCAGCTGCGCTACTTCCAGGACAAGCTGGTTGCGACGCTGAAGGCCGGCGATAGCGCCACCGCCAATGTCGACAAATGGAGCCCGGAGAGCTGGCCCAAGGACGTCAAGGGGGTCGGCTTCACCGAGGCGCCGCGCGGCGCGCTCGGCCACTGGGTCAAGATCAAGGACGGCAAGATCGACAACTACCAGGCGGTGGTGCCGACTACATGGAACGGCAGTCCGCGCGATCCCAACGGCGGCATCGGCGCGTTCGAGGCGTCGCTGCTCGACACGCCGATGGCCGATCCGGAGAAGCCGCTGGAAATCCTGCGCACGCTGCATTCGTTCGACCCGTGCCTCGCCTGCTCGACGCATGTGATGAGCGAGGACGGTCAGGAAATGACAAAGGTCACCGTGCGCTGAGCGCCATCCGGAGGGAGGAGATGATGACCACGGAGATTGCTCGGGTCCAGGGCGCGCTCGACTCGGCTGGCGAACGCGCGCGGTCGCTACAGACCGTCTATGTGTATCAGGCACCGGTGCGGCTGTGGCACTGGGTCAACGCGCTGTTGATCGTCGTGCTGTGCGTCACCGGCTATTTCATCGGCACGCCGCTGCCGTCGGTGCCGGGTGAGGCGTCCGCCAGCTACCAGATGGGATACATCCGCTTCGTGCATTTCGCGGCTGGGCAGACTCTGGTCGTATTCTTCCTGTTGCGAGTGTACTGGGCATTCGTCGGCAACAAATATTCCAAGCAGATCTTCTGGCTTCCGCTCACCAACAAGACCTGGTGGTGGGGCATGCTGTACGAGTTCAAGTGGTACGCCTTCCTGGTCAAGGACCCGAAGAAATACATCGGCCACAACCCGCTGGCGCATGTAGCGATGTTCTCCTTCATGGTGTTCATGGTGCTGATGATGCTCAGCGGCATGGCGCTGTACTCCGAGGGCCACGGCATCGACAGCTGGCAGTATAAATTGTTCGGCTTCATGTTCTCGCTGTTCACCAGCCAGACGCTGCACACGCTGCACCACCTCGGGATGTGGGCCATCGTGGTGTTCGTCATCGTCCACATCTATGCGGCGGTCCGCGAGGACATCCTCAGCCGCCAGAGCATGATCTCTTCGATCATCTCCGGTGAGCGCTTGTTCCGCGATGATTTGCCGGATTGAGCAGTCGATCGTGAGGATGATGGCACATCGCCAGCCGCGAGTATCTCACCCTCCCCTGGAGGGGGAGGGTCGCTCGCGTAGCGAGCGGGGTGGGGGGGCGAAGAGTTCATCCGCTGTGCCCGCGGCCCGCCCCCCCCCCCCCGGCCCCCCGCGGGCCGGGCGGGCCCCCCCCCCCCCCCCCCCAGGGGGGGGGGGGGCGACCCCTGGGCCGGGCGCCC
>NZ_JBMDXE010000286.1:0-3100 GCF_048594845.1 Rhodopseudomonas sp.
TTCTGCACGATCACCTGTTTGGCGGACTGCGCGGCGATGCGGCCGTATTCCAGCGGCGGCAGCGTGTCGGCGATGGTGTCGCCAATCTGGGCGCCCGGGTTGGCGCGCTGCGCGGCCTTCAGCGAGATCTGGTTCGCCGGGTTCTCGACGTGCTCGACCACCAGCATGTGACGCGACAGCCGCAGTTCGCCCTTCTTGGCGTCGATCTCGGCGTGAACGTCGGTCTCGGAGCCGTAACGGGCGCGCGCCGCCTTGGCGATCGCGTCTTCCATCGCGGCGATGACGATGCCGCGATCGATCGATTTCTCACGCGCCACCGCGTCGGCGATCTGCAGCAGTTCGAGCTTGTTGGCGCTGACGGCCATGGATCAATCTCCCTCGGACAGGTCGGTCTCGCCACGCCGCGCCCGGTCGGCGGCAAGGCGGTGAGCTTTGGTGTTGGTCGGCTTTGGCTTGGCGGTCGGCTTGACCGGCTTGAGCTTCGGCTTCGGTGCGTTGGATTTCTTCGGATCGCTGCGCTTGGCGTGCGGCGGCGGCGCCGGCGCGAGCCCGAGGCTCTGCTTGAGATCGCGCTCGGCCTGCTTGCCGCGGCGCATCGATTCCGCCACGAGTTCGTCGGTCAGCACCAGCCGGGCGTCGCTGATGTCGTGCATCGGTAGCAGCACCAGCGGCTCCTCGTCCTTGGCGCCGCCTTCGCGCAGCACCCGTACGGCGTCGCCCTCGACGCCGTCGAGCAGGCCGCGGAAGCGTTTGCGGTTCTGATGCGGCACCGCCATCTCGATCTTGACCAGGTGGCCGCTGTAGCGGGCGAAATCCGAACGCCGCACTAGCGGACGGTCGATCCCCGGCGACGAAATCTCCAGCCGGTAGGCGCGGTCGATCGGGTCGGCGACATCCAGCACCGGCGACAGCGCCTTCGACACCGCCTCGCAATCGTCGATCAGCATCGTGCCGTCGGGCCGCTCGGCCATGATCTGCACGGTGCAGCCAGCCTCGCCCGACACCTTGATGCGCACCAGCCGATAGCCCATCGCCTGCAACACCGGTTCCGCCACCGCGCCGAACCGCGCCGCGACGCCGGGATCGACCACCAGACGGGGCTCGTCCAGCAGGTCGGTGGTGGCAGTGTCTGCGATCGGATCGGTCATAGGCGGACGGTGGCTTTGGCGGATCTGGTCGATGTTGGCGATGGCCGGTTATCGGCAGCGGACGCCAGCACAAACGGGCGGTCCGGGGTCTGCATCGGGTAACAAAAAAGAGCGGGTCCCGGGGGGCCCACTCTCGATACGCGCTCGTATGAGAATTTCTGAGTGGCCCCGATATAGCGGTTTTCTGGCCGAGCGGCAAGGGCCGAGGGCGACCGGCCTGTCCGACGCGATACCGATCGGACGATCTTACGCTCAATCGGCCGGTTTCAATTGCCTTTTTGTTCTGCGAACGACTCGCAGATCATGTCGCGAACGGTTCTCTAACCCTTCGTTCATGAGGCGCCTCTAGGTTCCCGGCTACCCGCCCCCGCCGAGAACCAGGATGTCCCCGGCTCATCTGCTGAGACCCGAACTGGACGACGCCGTCAGCAATGTCCATCCGGAGCGCCGCGCCGACGCGGTGCGGCGGATCGCGGACCTGTTCGTGCAGGGTGCGGCGCAGTTCAGCGACGAGCATGTCGCGGTGTTCGACGGCGTGCTGCTGCGGCTGGTGCCGGAAATCGACGTCGAGATGCGCAGCGAACTGGCCCGGCGGTTCTGCTCGCTCGGCAACGCGCCGCCGCGGCTGATCGCCCAGCTCGCGCGCGACGAGGATATCGGCATCGCCGGGCCGCTGCTGCGGCGCTCGATCCAGATCGGTGAGACCACGCTGGTCGATCTCGCCGGCTCGCGCGGCCAGACTCATCTGATTGCGATTTCGGAGCGGCCGCAGGTGACGCCGCCGGTCAGCGACGTCATCGTCCGGCGCGGCGATCACGAGGTGCTACGCACGATCGCGGTGAACGCAGGCGCGGAGTTCTCGTCCGCCGGCTTCAGCGGATTGATCCGCCGCGCCGCCGAGGACGGGCTGCTGGCCACCGCGGTGAGCGGCCGCGACGACCTCTCGCCGCCACGACTGAAGGAATTGCTCGCCTCCGCCAGCGACCCGGTGCGGCGGCGCCTGATCGAGACCGCACAGCCGACCGCGCGGATCGCCATCAACCGCGCGCTTCGCGAACTGGCCGGCGCGCCACAGCAAAGCGGCATGACGCGCGACTTCGCGCCGGCGCAGCGCACGATCGTGGCGCTGCATCACGGCGCCGGCCTGAGCGAAGAGACGGTGTTCGATTTCGCCAGGGCTTTTCAATATGAAGAAACAGTCGCCGCGCTATCGGCAATGTCCGGCGTGCGGATCGCGACGCTCGATCCGCTGATCGCCGGCGAGCGCCACGACCCGCTGCTGATGCTCGGCAAGGCGCTCGGCTTCGGCTGGACGACGGTGCGCGCACTGATCGGCCTGCGGCTCGGCCCGGACCGGATGCCGGCCTCACCCGACGTCGAAGAAGCGCGGTGCAATTTCGAGCGGCTGGCATTCTCGACCGCACAGCGCATGGTCGGGTTCTGGCGGCTGCGGCAGGCGATGCCGCAGACCTTCAGCAGCGCAGACTGAGATCTGCCGCAGCCGCGCCGAGAATTTATTTCTCTTTGTGACGGCAATAAGCGGCAAACTTTGTCGTCACGCCGCGAGGCGGCGGAAGCGCAAATACGCGGCGCGGCGTCCCTCGCGCTCGGCTTTGCGGCCATAGCGCGTCATCGTGTAGTTGGGCCACGGCAGCCGCCAATCGTCGGCCCGTTCGGCGGTCCAGTCGAACGCCGGGGCACGCAGCAAATGCGCCAGCGTCCACGCATTGTAGCTGTCGATGTCGCTGACGAACCGGAATTCGCCCTTCGACACCAGTGCCCGCGCCATCGCCTCGACCATCGCGTCCTGCACGAAGCGCCGCTTCCAGTGCCGCCGCTTCGGCCACGGATCGGGATGGATCAGGTCGATCCGCGCCAGCGAGCCCGCCGGCACCCACGCCATCAGCGCCGCGGCATCGCCGGCGAACAGCCTGATGTTGCGGATGTTCTGC
>NZ_JBMDXE010000287.1:0-6243 GCF_048594845.1 Rhodopseudomonas sp.
CTACGAGCAGAAGGTCCAGGAGGCCGGGATGCTCGGCGTGGTGCAGGAGAACATCGGCGCCCAGGCCGTGGTCAAGGCGTTCAGCCTGCAGCGCAAGATGTTCGGCTTCTTCACGCTGCGCAACAACACGACGCGCAACAAGATCGCCGAGGCGGTGTTCCTGCGCTCGATGGTCGAGCGTTCGGTGACGGTGGCGGTGCTGCTGCTTCACCTGGTCGTGCTGGCGATCGGCGCGTATCTCGCCACCAAGGGGCAGATCACCGTCGGCACCTTCGTGACGTTCGAAAGCGCATTCTGGGAGGTGTCGTACAACATCGCCCATCTAATGCAGTTCATCCCGGTGGCCATTCAGGCCGCGGCCGCCGTGCGCCACATGGAAGAGTTGCTCGACGAGCCGACGCCGATCGCCGACCGGGCAGGGGCCGCCGTGCTGCCGCGCATCACCGACAACATCGCGTTCGAGCGCGTGACCTTCGGCTACGAAGGCGCCGAGCGTCCGGTGCTCGACAATCTCAGCCTCAAGCTCAAAGCCGGCAAGACCATTGCTATCGTCGGCCCGAGCGGCTCTGGCAAGAGCACGCTGCTCAACATGATCCTGCGCCTATATCAGCCCGATGAGGGCCGCGTCAGCATCGACGGCGTCGATGTCCGCAAGGTGACGCTGGACTCGTTGCGACAGAGCATGGCCGTGGTGTTCCAGGAGAACATGCTGTTCAACATGTCGATCCGCGAGAATATCCGGCTTGGCAAGGAAGGCGCCACGGACGAAGAGGTGATCGAGGCCGCCAAGAAGGCCGAAATTCACCGCTACATCATGAGCCTGCCTGACAAATACGACACGCAGGTCGGAGAGCGCGGCGACACGCTGTCCGGCGGACAGCGCCTGCGTCTGGCGATCGCTCGCGCCATCGTCCGAGATCCCTCGGTGCTGCTGCTGGATGAGGCCACCTCGGCGCTAGACCAGACGACCGAGGCCGCAATCAATAAAACGCTGCTGAAACTAGCCCGCGGCCGCACAATGATCTTCTCGACTCATCGGCTGACCTCCGTGGTCGAGATGGACGAGATCATCGTCATTTCCGGCGGCCAGGCCATCGAACGCGGCTCCCACAAGGAACTCCTCGCCCAGAATGGCGTCTATCGCAAGCTCTGGGACGATCAGAAGAACCGCGGCTACGACGATGATGATGAAGACGATGACGACGATGATGAGGATGACGACGAGGAGTGAGAGGACGCGGCCTCTCCCCGTCATTGCGAGGAGCGCAGCGACGAAGCAATCCAGCTTCGTGCACGGCGCTTCTGGATTGCATCGCTTCGCTCGCAATGACGGCGGGGTTGGCGTTATCCGACCGCCAGCAGCTCAGTTCTTGCTCAAATATAGCGGCGTACGCAGCGTCAGCTGATACGCCGGTTTCGGCGTCCAGGAAATCTGAGCGGTGAGGCCGAACAGGCGGTTGTCGTCGTCGTCCATCTTGTCGAGATCGAACCGGACGATTGGCTGGGTGAAGGCGGCAAGAGGAGCGAGCGCAAGCAGCTGTGCGCCGCCAAACGACTGCACGCCGGCGCGACCGGTCACCTTCCAGTTGTTGTCCCACTGGTAGAAGCCACCCAGATAGCCGACCCAGTTCGGGCGGATCTCGGCGCGATCGGCGTCGATCGCCGTCAGGGTGGATTGCACGCCGGCCAGCACGCCGCGGTGCTCGTCGGCGTCCAGGGCGTAGCTGGCCTCGAGCACATTGTTCAGCGAGGTGGTGGCAAGCGGGCCGGTAGGCACCGCCCGGGTCAGCGTCGTCTGCAGCGTCAGTGTCGGGATCGCGCCGCCGTTCTGCTCATAGATGTCCGCCTGGACGCCCACGTTCCAGCTGGTGACCGTGACCGCGCTCCAGTCGAGGTCGCCGGCCTTCGAGGTGGTGGTGCTAAAGCCGCCATACAATGAGACCCGGTCGTTGATGTCGACCGTCAACGGCACGTCCAGCGCCAAACCCTGGCTCGCCGGCAGCGACGGCGCCGGTCGGGCGGTCAGTTCCGACAGCCGCGACAGCAGCCCTGACGGATTGCTGAAGCCGATCGCCAGAACGCCGGCCGGCACCCGGGAGTAGGAGGTGCGCAGGTCGAGATAGACCTTAGGCGCAGCCGGCTTGGCGTCATCGTCCTCTGCGTCCTCCGCCGCGAAAGCGGCGCCGGGCAGCGCGATCGCTCCAACCAGGGCCAGCCAGCCGACGCCGCGTGGCCGCCGCATCCTCACGTTATTGCCCGCATGATTGGCGAGCCTCCTCAAAGGCCTCAGCGTATCCCTTCAACAATAAGCACAGCAGGCGCGCCGGCTGCAATCACGGGTGGTTCCGTGTGGGGCCCGATCGGAAAAGTGCACGTGGCGAATCTGCAATCACAGATTGTGGTTTATCCATCTGACATCTCACTGCGAACTCGCCGGGGTCACGAATCGTTCACCCGACTCGTGCACAGAAGCGCACACGACTCTGGACCGACGAGAGATTCGCCTGCCGCGATTCTCCCGAATCCGGTCCGCGAAGTCACCGGATCGCGTGCAGCGAGCTCCCGCAACGCCGCGAACCGAACCTTTTGCGGGCTGACCGCAATGGGGCAGAAGTCCCCGGTTCGCTTGGCTTTCCTGCAAAGCGGGTGGGGAGCCGCGATTGACGTGATATCGTCATCTGGCGCTGGTTTTGCCTTGACTTGCAGGTACCGCACCGATAAAACCCGGCCACTTCAAGACAGGCGGTGAGCTTCGCCAAGGTCGGAACGGACCACCCGGACGTCCCTCGCGGAGTTTGGGCACCAACCTCGACCCAAGACGCTCAAACGCTGTCTCTATAAGCCAGGCAATGCCAGGACGTTCAGCGTTCTCTTGAGTAATTTCTCCTGAGGACGGTTTTGGAAGCATGACCTCGGTACGGGCCGGTCAGCAGATGCTGTCCGGTTTTTGCTGCGGTCCTCTGTTGCATGGATGCGCTTTCCGCTCAGCGATGGGTGGCTGGCGCAATTTCGCTTTGCGTGGTCGGACGTGTCCGGTCGGGTGAAGCGGCCGCTGGGGCGGGTGCCCCGAACGAATTTGCGAAACTCTCGAAGTTTCGCGCGAAGCTAAGGGTGAAGGCGAAGATGCCGACGATCAACCAGCTGATCGCAAATCCGCGCGCGGTGCAGAAGTCGCGCAAGAAGGTTCCGGCGCTCCAGCAGTCGCCGCAGAAGCGCGGCGTGTGCACCCGCGTCTACACCACGACGCCGAAGAAGCCGAACTCGGCGCTTCGTAAGGTCGCCAAGGTTCGGCTGACCAACGGCTTCGAGGTGATCGGCTACATCCCGGGTGAAGGGCACAACCTTCAGGAGCACTCGGTGGTGATGATCCGCGGCGGCCGCGTCAAGGACTTGCCGGGCGTGCGCTACCACATCCTCCGCGGCGTCCTCGATACTCAGGGCGTCAAGAACCGTAAGCAGCGCCGTTCGAAGTACGGCGCGAAGCGTCCCAAGTAAGCGGGGAGAGCATCCATGTCCCGTCGTCACGCTGCCGAAAAGCGCGAAGTTCTTCCGGATCCGAAGTTCGGAAACATCGTCGTCACCAAGTTCATGAACTCGGTGATGTACGCCGGCAAGAAGTCGGTTGCCGAAGGCATCGTCTATGGCGCCTTCGATCTGATCGAAGCCAAGACCAAGCAGCCGCCGCTCGGCGTGTTCGAGCAGGCGCTCGACAACGTCATGCCGGCGATCGAAGTCCGCTCCCGCCGCGTCGGTGGTGCGACCTACCAGGTCCCGGTTGAAGTTCGTTCGACCCGCCGTCAGGCGCTGGGCATTCGCTGGCTGATCGCCGCCGCTCGCGGCCGCAACGAAAAGACCATGACGGAGCGTCTGTCGGCCGAGCTGCTCGACGCCTCGAACAACCGCGGCAACGCCGTGAAGAAGCGTGAAGACGTGCACAAGATGGCGGAAGCCAACCGCGCGTTCTCGCACTATCGCTGGTAACGGCGAAGCAACGGAATCAAGGAAGACGTCATGCCCCGCGTTCACGCCATCGAGGACTACCGCAACTTCGGCATCATGGCCCACATCGATGCCGGCAAGACCACGACGACCGAGCGCATCCTCTATTACACCGGCAAGAGCCACAAGATCGGCGAAGTGCACGAAGGTGCCGCGACGATGGACTGGATGACGCAGGAGCAGGAGCGTGGCATCACAATCACCTCCGCCGCCACCACTGCGTTCTGGAACGGCAAGCGCCTGAACATCATCGATACCCCCGGCCACGTCGACTTCACCATCGAAGTCGAGCGTTCGCTGCGCGTGCTCGACGGCGCGGTATGCGTTCTCGACTCCAACCAGGGCGTCGAGCCGCAGACCGAGACCGTCTGGCGCCAGGGTGACAAGTACAAGGTTCCGCGCATCGTCTTCGCCAACAAGATGGACAAGACGGGCGCTGACTTCTTCAAGTGCCTGCAGGACATCGTCGATCGTCTCGGCGCCAAGCCGGTTGCGATTCAGCTGCCGATCGGCGCTGAGAACAACTTCAAGGGCCTCGTCGATCTCGTTCGCATGAAGGCCGTTGTGTGGAACGACGAGGCGCTCGGCGCCAAGTTCCAGGACGAAGAGATTCCGGCGGATCTGCTCGATCAGGCCAAGGAATATCGTGAGAAGATGATCGAAGCCGCCGTCGAACTCGACGACGACGCGATGGCCGCCTATCTCGATGGCAACGAGCCGGACGAAGCGACGCTGAAGCGGCTTATCCGCAAGGCGGTGCTGACTGGCGCGTTCTATCCGGTGCTGTGCGGATCGGCCTTCAAGAATAAGGGCGTGCAGCCGCTGCTCGACGCCGTGGTCGACTATCTGCCGTCGCCGGTCGACGTGCCGGCCATCAAGGGCCAGGACGAGGACGGTAACGAGGTCGTCCGCAAGGCGGACGACAACGAGCCGCTCGCGCTGCTCGCGTTCAAGATCATGGACGACCCGTTCGTCGGCACCATCACCTTCTGCCGCATCTACTCGGGCGTTCTGCTCAGCGGCACTGGCGTGGTGAACTCGACCCGCGAGAAGAAGGAGCGCATCGGCCGCATGCTGCTGATGCACGCCAACAACCGCGAAGACATCAAGGAAGCCTATGCCGGCGACATCGTCGCGCTGGCCGGCCTCAAGGAAGCCCGCACCGGTGACACGCTGTGTGATCCCGCCAATCCGGTGATCCTCGAAAAGATGGACTTCCCGGAGCCGGTGATCGAAATCGCGATCGAGCCGAAGTCGAAGGCCGACCAGGAGAAGCTTGGCGTCGCGCTGGCGAAGCTGGCGGCGGAAGATCCGTCGTTCCGCGTGTCGACCGACCTGGAGTCGGGGCAGACCATCCTCAAGGGGATGGGCGAACTGCATCTCGACATCAAGGTCGACATCCTGAAGCGGACCTACAAGGTCGACGCGAACATCGGTGCGCCGCAGGTGGCGTTCCGTGAGCGCATCACCAAGAAGGCCGAAGTCGACTACACCCACAAGAAGCAGACCGGTGGTACCGGTCAGTTCGCTGCGGTGAGCTTCGTCGTCGAGCCGACCGAGCCGGGCACCGGCTACGTGTTCGAGTCGAAGATCGTCGGCGGCGCGGTGCCGAAGGAATACATCCCCGGTGTCGAAAAGGGCATCGAGAGCGTGCTGTCCTCGGGCGTGGTCGCGGGCTTCCCCGTGGTCGACGTCAAGGTGTCGCTGGTCGACGGCAAGTATCACGACGTCGACTCGTCGGCGCTGGCCTTCGAAATCGCTTCGCGCGCTGCATTCCGCGAAGCGCTGCAGAAGGGTAAGTCGGTTCTTCTGGAGCCGATCATGAAGGTCGAAGTCGTGACGCCGGAAGACTACACCGGCTCGGTGATCGGCGACCTGAATTCGCGTCGTGGCCAGATCCAGGGCCAGGACATGCGCGGCAATGCCAACGTCATCAACGCGATGGTGCCGCTCATGAACATGTTCGGTTACGTGAACAACCTGCGCTCGATGAGCCAGGGTCGCGCGACCTTCACGATGCAGTTCGACCACTACGCGGAAGCGCCGGCCAACGTGTCGGCTGAAGTCCAGAAGAAGTTTGCCTGATTGTCGCCGGCGTAAGCCGCGACTGAACGGAGAAGAGCGATGGCCAAAGCAAAGTTTGAACGTACCAAGCCGCATTGCAACATCGGGACGATCGGTCACGTCGACCATGGCAAGACGTCGCTGACGGCGGCGATCACCAAGGTTCTGGCGGAGACGGGC
>NZ_JBMDXE010000288.1:0-1920 GCF_048594845.1 Rhodopseudomonas sp.
GAAGCTCACGTCCTTCACCACGCTCTTGATGACAAACACGTTCATGCCCACGGGCGGATGGATCAGCCCGAGCTCCGCCGTCATCACGATGATGATGCCGAACCAGATCGGGTCGAAGCCCAGGTGCACGATCACCGGGTAGATGATCGGCACCGTGAGGATGATCATCGCCATCGCGTCCATCAGGCAGCCGAGCACCAGGTACATCACCATGATCAGCGCGAGCACGCCGTAGCGGCCCACGCCCAGGCCGGTGAGGAACTCGGTGAGCTTCTGCGGGCTCTGCGTGATGGTGAGGAAGTAGCCGAACAGCAGTGCGCCGATCAGCACGGTGAACACCGCCGCCGCCGTGCGCGTGGCCGACAGCAGGGCCTCGCGGATCTTCGCGCGGTCGAGCCGGCCGCGCAGCACGCCGAGGATGAAGGCACCGCTCGCGCCCACGCCGCCGGCCTCGGTGGGCGTGAAGAAGCCGCCGTACAGCCCGCCGATCACGAACAGGAACAGCACGATCGGCGCCCACACGTTCTTGAGCTCGGCCGCGCGCTCGCTCCACGACGCCTTCGGGCCGGCCGGCAGGAAGCCCGGCTTCGACACGCCGATGATCCAGATGGTGATCATGTGCATGACGATCGCCAGCAGCCCGGGCACGATGCCGGCGATGAACAGCTTGCCGATGTCTTGCTGGGTAATGATGCCGTACACCGCCAGCACCGTCGACGGCGGCAGCATCGCGCCGAGCGTGCCGCCGACCGCGATCACGCCGGTGGAGAACGACTGCGGATAGCCGAACCGCCGCATCTCCGGATACGCCACCGCCGAGAACGTCGCCGCGGTCGCGACCGACGAGCCGGAGATCGCCGCGAAGCCGCCGCAGGCGCCGATGGTGGCGATGCCGAGTCCGCCCTTCCAGTGACCGACGAAGGTGTTGCCGGCGTGGAACAGTTCGCGGCTGATGCCGGACGCCGACACGAACGCGCCCATCAGCAGGAACATCGGGATCACGCCGAACGAGTAGTCAGTGACGGTCCGCATCGTGGTCTGGCCGACCAGCTTCAACGCCGGCTCAAGGCCGGTGAGATAACCGAACCCGGTGGCGCCGACGAGGCCCATCGCCATGCCGACCGGCACGCGCAGCAGCATCAGCACAAACAGGCTGATGAACCCGATCAGGGCCACCATTTCATTGGACATCGCGGCTTACTCCACCGGCTTCATGCGCTGCTCGCGCATCTGCTCCGGATGGAAGATCAGCCGGAAGGTTCGGATTGCGATCAGCAGCACGGCGGACACGTCGCCGATCCACGACACCAGATAGAACGGCCAGATCGGCACCTGCAGATCCATCGTGACGATGTGGTCAGCCTTGGTGGTCACCACCTTGTCGAACAGCGTGTAGGTCTGCACCGACACCACGAACAGCAGCACCAGCGTCGCGAAGATGTCGATGATGCGCTGCCAGCGCGGCGACGCCGCCGCCCACACCAGATCGACGGTGATGTGCGAGCCGCGATAGGATGTTGCCGCAATGCCCCAGAAGATCAGCACGCCGAGCATGAACTGCCCGAAATTGTAGTAGTCCGGGATCGTCACCGCGAAGAATTTTCGCATGAACACTGCGAGGAAGGTGTTCAGCGCGACGATGCCCACGAAGAACGCCGCGATCCATTCGATCACGTCGATGAAACGGTCCATGCCGTTCTTGGTGACGCGCTTGGTCTCCAGTGCACCGGGCAGCCGATCGGCCAGCTTGTCGAGGTCGGAGGTCATGGGGTTTTGCTGGTTGGCGAGAGTTCGATCGTCGGCCTAGGCGTCACCGCAAACGTGGCGTCATTCCGGGGCGGGCGAAGCGCGTGCCCGGCATGTCAAGGGCGCCCCGGTTTAACGCCCCGCGGGGGACATCGTCTGCGCGGCTTTGAGTTG
>NZ_JBMDXE010000289.1:0-12724 GCF_048594845.1 Rhodopseudomonas sp.
TATTCCTGCTCGAAGCCGAACCAAGCGCCCTCGTCGTCGAGAATGGTGGCGCGGGTGTTCGACGCATGCGGGGTGACGCCGTCGGGCATCATCACTTCGCACATCACCAGAATGCCGTTCTTGCGGGTGGCATCGTGGAACATCGCCACCGGCTTCAGCACGCAATCCGAGCTGCGGCCTTCGGCCTGCATGGTCGAGGAGCCGTCAAAGCCCCACAGCGGCAGTTGCTCGAGCGTCGGGTAGACTTCGAATTCCTTGATCTGCGTTTTGCCGCGCAGGTTCGGCACCGGCGTATAGCCGTCGAGCCAGATGTACTCGAGCTTGTACTTGGTCATGCGGTTCTCTCTGTTGAGTGCAAAGGGTGGGAACCCGAAGCGGATACGGAACCGCGCCCCGGCGGCCGACATCCTGCTGTCACGAATGCACTTGTCATGCCAACCGACCGCCGTTCTGCGACAAAACGGCGCGGCGGCCGCAGCGAATATGGAACTTTTCTCTCTTTCGAACGCTTGGGTCGGAAAGGAGGCGGATTCCGGCTGAGATTCGCCCGAACGGCCGCTCGTCAACAATCTTAACGATTGAAGCGCAGCTTTTAATCAGAGCGCTCGATGCGCCTCGAAATGTCACAGACCGCCGCGGGATGTCTCTTTGAATGATCGTCGGCCGGGCAATGGCAGACTTGCTCACTTTATCGGCAATCGATGATTTTTCCTTGAGCATATTGCACCCCGGCTGGGCGGGGCCGATATCTACAAACCGTGCAAATCACGGCGCGAGACGAAAGGCAGCTACACAAGAGAAGGAGATTGTCGTGAGTAACCTGGAGCAGACTTCTGCAAAAATCTATCAATTTCCCGTCGGAGGCCGCAGCGGTTTGGCCCGACGTGAGCAGGCAGCGGCCGATGTCGCCAGCCGGGCCGTCGTGACCAGCTCGAGCTGGTATCACGAAGCCGCGATGCTCGATGATCAGCCGCGAAAGCCGCAATGATCCCGCAGCCGACGACGCCCTGGGGCGTAGCCATCAAGATGTGACGAGGGCCGGCGTGCAAACGTTTCGGCCCTTTGTTTTGCCCGGCAGCTGCGAACCTCAGACGCCGAAGATCGACCAGCCGAGCCGCTTGGTCAGCGCCTCCAGCGCGATCCGGCCCAGGTGCGAATTGCCTGCAGCGTCCAGCCCCGGCGACCACACCGCGATGGAAGCTTTGCCGGGCGCCACCGCCAGCACCCCACCGCCGACCCCACTCTTACCCGGCAAGCCGACCCGGTAGGCGAATTCGCCGGAGCCGTCGTAATGGCCGCAGGTCAGCATCAGCGCGTTGATGCGCCGGGCACGCTGCGCCGAAACGACATTGTGCCCGGTCGAGGGGTTGCGCCCGTTATGCGCAAGGAAGCGACCCGCCATCGCGAGTTGCCGGCAGCTCATCGCAATCGCGCAATGATGAAAGTAGACGCCGAGCGTGTAGTCGACCGGATTGTCCAGTACGCCGAACGATTTCATGTAATTGGCGAGCGCCGCGTTGCGGAAACCGGTGCGCTGCTCCGAGGCGGCCACCTCGTCGTCGATCACGATCGACGAATCGCCGGCCAGAAACCGCAGGAAGCGCAGGATCTCACCGAGCGCCTCGCGCGGCTGATGGCCGGACAGGATCAGATCGGTCACGGCTATCGCGCCGGCATTGATGAAGGGATTGCGCGGGATGCCGCGTTCACGCTCGAGCTGCACGATCGAGTTGAACGCAGACCCCGACGGCTCGCGCCCGACCCGCCGCCATACCCGATCGCCCGACTTGCCGAGCGCGAGCGTCAACGTGAACACCTTCGAGATGCTCTGGATGGAGAACGGCACGTCGGCATCGCCGCCAGCCGCGACATGCCCGTCGGCGTCGATCACGACGAGGCCGAAACGCTGCGGATCGACATTCGCCAGTTCGGGAATGTAGCTGGCGACCTCGCCGCGGTCGGTCCGCATCGCCATCTCTTCGGCGATCTCGGCGACGACTTGGTCGAGATGATCAGGGTTCATGGCGGCCGGATGTGAAGCAAGGCGCGCGCCACGTCAATGGAGACACCAGCGCGGCCGCAGTCGACGTCCATGCGAGCGAGCCGAAGCCATCCCGTCAGTGCATACGACCGGATCGCTTCGTCGATGCGCTCCTCGCAATGACGAGCCGGATATCTAGCTCGCCGGCGCAGTCTGCCGCTTGCGGCGGAGTTGCAAGGCACTGAGGTGACCGTCGCCCGTCGGCTGATAGAATTCGGTGTAGCGGTGCGTCGCCTCGCCGAAGGCGCGAGCGTCGGCATCCTTCTTAACGTCGAACGCATCGAAGCCGTTGCGCAGCAGGAAGGTGAACTGGTCGCGCAACACTTGGCCCGTGGCCCGCAATTCACCGCGATACCCGTAGATCTCGCGCAGCCGGCGCGCCTGGCTGTGCGCCCGGCCGTCCTTGTAGGTCGGATACACCAATGCGATCAGCGCCAGCCGGTCGAGCCACGGCTTCAATTCGACCACGTCCCGGTTGTTCGGCCACACCACGCCGAGCGGTCGATTGCTCTTGGTCAGCGTCTCCGCCTCGGTGAGGAAGCGCGTGGCCGACACCAGCACCGCGCCATCGGCCGGCAGCTCGGCATCGTCGGCGATCGCCACGAAGTCGTCGGCAACGATCTGCCCGTTCTTAACGAGTCGCATAGACGCGCTCCTTGAAGGGCTCGACGCCCAGCCGCTTGACGGTGTCGACGAACAGTTCCTCCGGCCGCTCGCGCAGCGCCAGGTAGGCTTCGACGATATCCTCGACCACGTCCGCGACCTGCGCGTACGGCACCCCCGGCCCGATCAGTTCGCCAAGCTTGGCGTGCTCGTCGGCCCGGCCGCCGATGGTGATCTGATAGACTTCCTGATCGTTCTTCTCGACGCCCAAAATGCCGATATGGCCGACATGGTGATGGCCGCAGGCGTTGATGCATCCCGAGATGTTGACGTGCAGCCGGCCGATCAGATTGGCAGTCTCGTGATTGGCGAAGCGCCGCGTCAGCTCCTGCGCGATCGGAATCGACCGCGCATTGGCGAGCGAGCAATAGTCCAACCCAGGGCAGGCGATGATGTCGCTGACGAGGTTGACGTTGGGCGTAGCGACGCCGATCGCGTCGAGGGCCTTCCACAGCGCCGGCAGATCGCGCTGCGCGACGTGCGGCAGCGCCAGGTTCTGCTCGTGACCAACGCGGATTTCGCCGAACGAGTACTTGTCGGCGAGATCGGCAATTGCATCCATCTGCTCGGCGGTGGCGTCGCCGGGCGGGCCGCCGACCGGCTTCAGCGACAGCGTGACGATGGCGTAGCCGGGCTGGCGATGCGGCGCGACCGAATTCTTGCGCCACGCCTCGAACTTCGCATCGGACGAAGCGGCGCGCAGCTCGGCCGGATCGTCCGTGAGCTTCTCATAGGCCGGATAGACGAAACGCGAGCGGATCTCCTCGATCATCTCGTCGTCGAGCGTCAGCGGGCCTTCGGCAATCTCGCGCCAGGTCTGCTCGACCTCGGCGGCGAACTTCTCGATGCCGAGTTCGTGCACCAGGATCTTGATGCGCGCCTTGTAGATGTTGTCGCGGCGGCCGTACTGATTGTAGACGCGCAGAATTGCCTCGACGTAGCTGAGGATATCGCGCCCGGCGACGAATGGCTTGATGGTCTTGGCGATAAATGGCGAACGGCCGAGGCCGCCGCCAACCAACACCTCGAAGCCGGTCTCGCCCGCGTCGTTCTTGACGAGCCGCAGACCGATGTCGTGCACCTTGATGGCCGCGCGATCATGATCAGCCGCCGTGATGGCGAACTTGAACTTGCGCGGCAAAAACGAGAACTCCGGATGCAGCGCGGTGTGCTGGCGCAAAATCTCGGCCCAGACGCGCGGATCTTCGATCTCTTCCGGCACGACGCCGGCCCATTGGTCCGCGGTGACGTTGCGAGTGCAGTTGCCGGAGGTCTGCATCGCGTGGATGCCGACTTCGGCAAGATCGGCGAGTGCGTCGGGCAAGTCTTTCAGCGCAATCCAGTTGAACTGGATGTTCTGCCGCGTCGTGAAGTGGCCATAGCCGCGGTCGTATTTGCGCGCGACGTGAGCGAGCTTGCGCAGCTGCGCCGACGACAGCGTGCCGTAGGGAATCGCCACGCGGAACATGTAGGCGTGAAGTTGCAGATAGACGCCGTTCATCAAGCGCAGCGGCTTGAACTCGTCCTCGGTCAGGTCGCCGGAGAGCCGACGCTGCACCTGGTCGCGAAACTCCGCGACGCGTTCGTTGACCAACGTCTGGTCGAGATCGTCATAAACATACATTGAAAAGCAGCCTCAGGCCTGAGCGGTCAGCGCGATGGTCAGGCCGGTCTTACGAATTCGTTCGCGCAGATTGCCGGGGATGATGGTGCCGGCGTCATCGATCTTCACCGGCGCGATATAGGCGCCGACTGCGCCGATATCGTCCGCCACCGCTTCTGCGAGCAGCGCACGCGCCGGCTCGGCCTCGCGCACGATCGCGGCGTCAGCCAGATCGGTCGACCAGTCAGCTTTGGCGGTCCGATAGATCACGACGCCATCGAAGGTGCGGTTGGCGGTCACGACCGACGGACCGGTGATCCGAATTTTCTGTTGCAGCGGAGACGTCATTCGGCGGCCACCTGATAGTTCGAAACGAGTTGCTGAAGTTGTTGCCGGCGCCATGGCGCCGAATGGGCGACGACGTCGCCGATCACCAAAATGGCCGGACCGCCTTCGACCTGCTCAACCAGCGCCGGCAGATCGTCGAGCACGCCGGCCGCGGCTTTGGCGTCCGGCCGCGTGACGCGCGCAAACACGCCGACCGGCGTCTGCGGCGAGCGGCCAGCCTGCAGCAGGCCGGCGCGTACCGTCGGCGCGGCGCTCATGCCCATGTAGACGACGACGGTCATCTTCTCGTCGGTCAGCACCGTCCAATCGACCGCTTCGGCATCCTTGGCCTTGTGCGCGGTCAGGAAGGTGATGCGGAGCGCCTCGTGCCGATAGGTCAGTGGCACCTCGAACTGCGCGGCGGCGCCGAAGCCGGCGCTAATTCCAGGCACCACCGAATACGACACTCCGGCGTCGCGCAGCGCTTCGATTTCCTCACCGCCGCGGCCGAACACAAAGGAGTCGCCGCCCTTCAAACGCACGGCGCGCTGGCCGGCCTGGGCGGCTTCGATCAGCAGTTTGTTGATCGCCTCCTGGCCGATGCCGGGCTTGTTGACGCGGCGTCCGACCGGCACACGCGCGGCATCGCGGCGGATGCGGTCGAGAATTTCGGGTGACACCAGCTCGTCGTAGAAGACCACGTCGGCGTCCTGCAGCACGCGAAGCGCCTTGACGGTGAGAAGATCCGGATCACCGGGACCGGCGCCTATCAGCGTGACATGCCCTTGGGCATGGCCGGTTTCGGACGCGCGCGCGTAGGCGGACGGATCGCCAATCGCCTTGAGCTGGGCTTCGGCGTCGTCGCTCCGCCCTTCCAGCACGGCCGCGCCGATCGGCCCATCGACGACGCGCTCCCAAAACCGGCGACGCAGAGCAAACTCGGGCATGCGCGCCTTCATCGGGTGACGCCAGCGCCCGATCAACCCGGCGAGATCGCCGATCCGCGCCGGCAAAACCTTCTCGATCATCTCGCGCACGCGCCGCGCCACCACCGGCGACGAACCGCCGGTGCCGACCGCCACCACGACATCGCCGCGATCGACAATCGCCGGAAAGATGAAGGTGGAATGCGAAAGCTCGTCCATGACGTTGACGGGAACGCCGACTTCACGCGCCCGCGCAGCCAATGGCGCCGCGAGATCGCCGGCGCCGGCGCACAGCAGCGCGATGGCGCCGCCAAGATCGGCATGACACGGATCACCATCTGCGAAGCTGATACGGGCGCGATCGGTCTCATCAATGCCCGACAAATCGCGATCACCATCGACCGCGTACCAGCGGATCGTCGCGCCAGCCGACAGCAGCAATCTCAATTTGGCACGCGCCATCTCGCCGGCGCCGACCAGAATCACTGGTCCTGCCGTGAGATCGAGAAAAACCGGAAGAAACCGCATGCCCGCTCCGTTGCCCCTTTCGGGTCCACCAGAATTATTTTCTACGTGGAATTCTTACAAGCCGCGGCGGAAGAAAACCAATCCTTTGCACCCCCGAAGCCATGGAGGGAATTTCCATCCCTTCCAGCGGGTTGCGAGAGGCAACCATTCTCCGCTCCGTTGCACACCTTGAGGCAAACCTGGGGCAGTGCGTGCGCGGCCCGGGTTCGGCCGCTTCACACTCCCTGTCATCTCGACTATCTGACCACCAAACGCGCATCCCCTCTGGCACAGCCATCACTTCGCTTCATCGAAGCGAATGCGTGGCCGATGCTCACTCAAGGCCAGCAATAAGGAGTTCTCGTGAACCGTTTCGCTCTTGCCCTGCTCGCCGGCCTCGGCGCCTTGTCAAGCGTGGTGCCCGCGCAGGCACAGGCGCCGACCACGCTGCTCAACGTTTCCTACGACATCGCGCGGGAACTCTATGTCGAGATCAACGCTGCGTTTGTTCCGTATTGGAAGCAAAAGACCGGCCAGGACATCACCATCAACCAGTCGCACAACGGCTCGTCGCGGCAGGCCCGCTCCATCCTCGAGGGACTGGAAGCCGATGTCGTCACGTTCAATCAGGTCACCGACGTCCAGGTGCTGCACGACAAGGGCAAGCTGATCCCGGCGGACTGGGCGAAGCGGCTGCCCAATAATTCATCGCCTTACTACTCGCTGCCGGCGTTCCTGGTGCGGGCCGGCAATCCGAAGGGCATCAAGGACTGGGACGATCTGGTGAAGCCGGGCGTCAAGGTGATCTTCCCGAACCCGAAGACTTCGGGCAATGCGCGCTACACCTACCTCGCCGCCTATGCGTTCGCGAAGCATAAATACGGCAGCGAGGCCGAGGCCGACGCCTTCATCAAGAAGCTGTTCGCCAACGTCCCAGTGTTCGACACCGGCGGCCGCGCCGCGACCACGACCTTCGTCGAGCGCCAAACCGGCGACGTGCTGATCACCTTCGAGGCCGAGACCAGCGCGATCCGCGATCTCGCCGGCGCCGACAAGTATCAAGTCGTCGTTCCGCCAACCAGCTTGCTGGCCGAATTCCCGGTGACAGTGGTCGACAAATACGCCGACAAGCACGGCACCCGCGCCCTCGCCACCGCCTATCTCGAATATCTGTACTCGCCTGAGGGACAGACCATCCTGGCCAAGGCGTACAATCGCGTCCACGACAAGACCGTGGTCGAGAAGTTCAAGGACAAATTCCCGGACGTGAAGCTGTATCGCGTCGAGGACGAGTTCGGCGGCTGGGACAAACTCACCGCCGAGCATCTGGCCTCGGGCGCGAAGCTGGATCAGTTGTTCGGGGGGCGGTGAAATCACAGGTTGAGAGCCTAGCCAGTACGGGCCTTCAACGCGTTATGTGCCTTCCACGCGTCCCCGTGTCAAAGTTCGTCATTCCGGGGCGCGCGCAGCGCGAGCCCGGAATCCATAACCACCGCCGGGAGTATGGATTCCGGGCCTGCGCGCAAGAGCGCGCATCCCGGAATGACGAACGTTAAGGTTTGATCGTCATTGCGAGGAGCGGAGCGACGAAGCAATCCAGCCCGGTGCAGTGAATTTCTGGATTGCTTCGTCGGCTTCGCCTCCTCGCAATGACGTGGTGAGGCACACATTCTCGACTGATCCCGACTGACTACCCTAGCTCAGCATCTTCACTCGCCACCCGGATCATTCTCTTGCGACGCAGCGTCATTCCCGGTTTCGGTCTCGGCCTCGGCATCACGTTGCTGTATCTTGCCGTGATCGTGTTGCTGCCGCTGGCAGCGTTGATCTTGAAGGCGTCGGATATCGGCGCAGCGCAGCTATGGACGATCCTGTCGTCGCCGCGGACGTTGGCGGCGATCCGGCTGACGGTGACGATGGCGCTGGCGGCGACGATCTTCAACGCGATCTACGGCACGCTGCTGGCCTGGGTGCTGGCGCGCTACACATTTCCAGGCAAGCGCGTGCTCGACGCGCTGGTAGATGTGCCGTTCGCGCTGCCGACGGCAGTGGCCGGCCTCGCCCTCACTGCGCTGTTCGCCAAGACCGGCTGGTTCGGCAGCGTGCTGGAGCCGCTCGGGCTCAGCGTCGTCTACACGCCGCTCGGCATCGGCATTGCGATGGCGTTCACCAGCATCCCGTTCGTGGTCCGCACGGTGCAGCCGGTGATCGAGGATCTCGGCAGCGATGTCGAGGAAGCCAGCCGCTCGCTCGGTGCCAATGATCTGCAGATCCTGGCCAAGATCATCTTCCCGTCGATCTTCCCGGCGCTGCTCGCCGGCTGCTCGCTGTCGTTTGCGCGCAGTCTCGGCGAGTTCGGCGCTGTGATCTTCATTGCCGGCAACCAGCCGATGAAGACCGAGATCGTCGCCTTGCTCGCCTTCATCCGGCTCGAGGAATACGACTACCCGGCGGCCGCGACGATCGCCGTGGTGATGCTGGCGATGGCATTCGCGATGCTGCTGATCACCAATGCGGTGCAGGCCTGGCAGCTGCGCTATCTCGGCCGCGGAGGCGTGTGATGAGCAAATCCCAAGCGCCGAATCACCCACCTCCGAAGACCAAGGACTGGATGGTGACGCCGGTCGGCGCCGGCCCGGTCACCCGGCTGGTCGTGCTCGGCATCGTCGGCATCATCACGCTGTTCATCCTGGTGGCGCCGCTGGCGGTGATCCTGAGTTCAGCGTTGAGCCAGGGCATCGGCGTGTTCCTGCGCAACCTCGGCGATCCCGGCACGCTGCACGCGATGTGGCTGACCACGATCACGGCGCTGATCGTGGTGCCGGTGAACATCATTTTCGGCCTCGCCGCGGCCTGGACCGTCAGCAAGTTCGAATTCCCCGGCCGGACGCTGCTGATCGCGCTGATCGAGCTGCCCTATTCGATCTCGCCGATTGTCGCCGGCGTCGCCTATTTGTTCGTCTATGGCACCCAAGGGCTGTTCGGCCCTCTGCTCGATGCGCTCGGCCTCAAGGTGATGTTCGCGCTGCCGGGCATCGTGCTGGCCAGCATGTTCGTCACCGCGCCCTATGTGGCCCGCGAGTTGATCCCGCTGATGCAGGTGCAGGGCACCGACGAGGAAGAGGCCGCGGTGACGCTGGGCGCCGGCGGCTTTGCCACCTTCCTGCGTGTCACCCTGCCGAACATCCGCTGGGCGGTGCTGTACGGCGCGATCTTGTGCAACGCCCGCGTGCTGGGCGAATTCGGCGCGGTCTCAGTGGTATCCGGCAACGTCCGGGGCCAGACCACCACGCTGCCGCTGCAAATCGAGCTGCTGTACCAAGACTATAATGTCGCAGGCGCGTTCGCGGCCGCGACCACGCTGACGGCCGTGGCCCTGCTGACGATCCTGCTCAAGATCCTGGTGGAGCGGTTGGCGGCGGACGAGCATCCGGCCTCCTAACCCCGCCCGCCCCCCGGGCCCCTTCCAATACCCGCGCCTTTGGCGCTAAAAGAGGCGCCCCCGGGCCGCCTTGGGCGGCATCGGCTCATTTCGAACCCTGAAACGGGCCGCCCCACGGCGCCCTTTCTCGCGAGACATCCTCATATGAATCGTATTGACGCCCACGGCTTGAAAATCGCGCCCGTCCTGTTCGACTTCATCGCCAAGGAGGCCGCGCCGAAGACCGGGGTAGACCCCGACGCGTTCTGGGCCGGGCTCGCCGCGATCCTGCGCGACCTGACGCCGAAGACCCGCGCGCTGCTGAAGACGCGCGACGATCTGCAGGCCAAGATCGACGCTTGGCATCTCGCCAACAAGGGCAAGAAGCAGGACATGGCGGCCTATACCGCCTTCCTGAAGGAGATCGGCTATCTGCAGCCGGAGCCCAAGACCGCCCCGGTCGAGACCGCCAATGTCGACGAGGAAATCGGCAAGCTGTGCGGCCCGCAGCTCGTCGTGCCGCTATCCAACGCGCGCTACGCGCTGAACGCCGCCAATGCGCGCTGGGGTTCGCTGTATGACGCGTTCTACGGTACGGACGCGATCCCGCAGGAAGCCACCCAGGCCAAGGGTTACGACAAGGTCCGCGGCGACAAGGTGATCGCCAAGGCCAAGGCGTTCCTCGACCAGGCCGCCCCGCTGGTGGCCGGCAGCCATAGCGATGTGACCGCTTACAGCGTGATCGCCGGACAGTTCTCGGCCAAGCTGAAGAGCGGCAACGCCACCGGCCTGAAGACGCCCGAGCAGTTCGCCGGCTACAACGGCGACGCCGCATCGCCGACCGCCGTGCTGCTGGTCAACAACGGCCTGCATATCGAGATCAAGATCGACCGCTCGAACAACATCGGCAAGGACGACCCGGCCGGCGTCGCCGACCTGGTGATCGAGTCCGCCGTCTCGACCATCCTCGACATGGAAGACTCGGTCGCCGCGGTCGACGCCGAAGACAAGGTGCTGATCTATCGCAACACCCTCGGCCTGATGAACGGCACGCTGTCGGAGAGCTTCGACAAGGGTGGCAAGACCGTCACCCGCGCGCTCAATGGCGACCGCACCTACAGCGCGCCGGACGGCAAGCAGATCACGCTGCACGGACGGAGCCTTTTGCTGATCCGCAACGTCGGCCACCACATGTGGACCGACGCGGTGCTGGACAGCGACGGCCAGGAAATTCCGGAAGGCTTCCTCGACGCTGCGGTGTCGGGCCTGCTGGCGATCAACGACCTCAAGCATCTCGGCAAGACCCGCAACAGCCGCACAGGCTCGGTCTACATCGTCAAGCCGAAGATGCACGGCCCGGACGAGGTCGCGCTGACGGTCGAGCTGTTCGGCCGCGTCGAGAAGATGCTCGGCCTGCCGGAGAACACCCTGAAGGTCGGCATCATGGACGAGGAGCGCCGCACCACGGTGAACCTCAAGGCCTGCATCCAGAATGCGTCGAAGCGGATCTGCTTCATCAACACCGGCTTCCTCGACCGCACCGGCGACGAGATCCACACCTCGATGGAAGCGGGTCCGATGATCCGCAAGAACGAGATGAAGGCGCAGCCCTGGATCAAGGCCTACGAGGACTGGAACGTCGACACCGGTCTGGTCGACGGCCTGCCCGGCCATGCCCAGATCGGCAAGGGCATGTGGGCGGCGCCCGACAAGATGGCCGACATGATCGCGCAGAAGATCGGCCATCCGCAGGCCGGCGCCACCACCGCCTGGGTGCCGTCGCCGACCGCCGCGACGTTGCACGCGCTGCACTATCACCAGATCGACGTGATCGCGCGCCAGCAGGAGCTGACCAAGGGCGGGCCGCGCGCCAAGCTCGAGGACATCCTCACCATCCCGGTGTCGAACTCGAACTGGGCGCCGGACGATGTCCGCCAGGAGATCGACAACAACTGTCAGGGCATCCTCGGCTACGTGGTGCGCTGGATCGACCAGGGCGTCGGCTGCTCCAAGGTGCCAGACATCCACGATGTCGGCCTGATGGAAGACCGCGCCACGCTGCGCATCTCCAGCCAGCACCTCGCCAACTGGCTGCACCACGGCGTCGTCACCAAGGAGCAGGTGATGGATTCGCTGAAGCGGATGGCCGTGGTGGTCGACAAGCAGAACGAGGGCGATGCGTTGTATCGTCCGATGGCGCCGGATTTCGACGGCGTCGCGTTCGAAGCGGCGTGCGACCTGATCTTCAAGGGCCGCACCCAGCCGAACGGCTACACCGAATACATCCTGCACGAACGCCGCCGCGAGGCGAAGGCAGCGCACCTGCAGGATCTGCGCTGATTGCCTGACGACTGCGCCGGCCACCTCTGAGCGCAGTCCTCCGCATCACGATCAAGGCCTCTCCCCGTCGTGGGAGAGGCCTTTTCGTTGAGGGCGACGCCGCATCACCTTTGCGCTTCGCCCGAACGGGCGGCGGGTGACGTGTTGCCACGCCCCGGAACGACGATGTTCGGGTCCTGTTGTCGCCGCATCAGATCGATGGAGGACGGCAATGAATTGGGACCGTGTTGAAGGCAACTGGAAGCAGCTGAAGGGCAACCTCCAGGAGAAGTGGGGCAAGCTCACCGACGACGATCTCGACGTGATCAACGGCCGCCGCGACCAGCTCGAAGGCAAGCTGCAGGAACGCTACGGCTACGCCAAGGATCAGGTACGCACCGACGTCGACGATTGGTTCAAGACGCTGCGCTGATCACACCCGTTGGAGACGAGAAAAGCCCCGGCCAGCCCGGGGCTTTTCATTTGGCGACGTAGGTTTTGGTCAGCACCGCTGTTGATAAACGAAGCGGGCATCCGCGATATCGGCGGATGCCCGTCGGTTAGTTCTCCGCTGCAAGCGCTAGAACACCGCCAGATACTTCAGCAGCGAGATGATGCCGATGATGATCACCACGGCGCGGGCGATCTGCTTGGCCCGGCCATCCAGCGGCAGCAGGTTGATCAGGTAAAGAACCAGAATAACGACAAGAAACGTAACCAGAATACCGATCAGCATCGCTTTATCCTCTCAGCCCGCGGTCAGCCCGCGCCGCCGTAACAACAAACGGCAGCGCCGAGAGTTCCGACCGCGGAACCAGGACGATTTGCTTGCAAAGATCAGATCAGTTCGAAGCCACCACCGGGATCTTGCCGTAAGCAGCGCGCACCGAGGCCGGTACCGGGGAGTAATTCACAGA
>NZ_JBMDXE010000029.1:0-6004 GCF_048594845.1 Rhodopseudomonas sp.
ATCAATTACCCCTGCAGGGAGTATGGATTCCTGGACTTCACCCCGTCGGGCTTCGCCAGCCGCGGTGCATACCGGAATGACGAGGCACTGATTACAGCCCCGCGTCGTACTTCTTCAGCGCGGCTTTCAGTTCGGCGTCGATCGCCGCAGCGTCGCCACCAGCTTTCTTGACGCCTTCGGCCCAGGAGTCGCGCAGCGGCTGGGTGTCCTTCTTCCACTCGGCCAGTTGCGCGTCGGTCAGCGGATAGACCTCGTGGCCCTCAAGCGCCTTCATCTTGGTGCGGCCGTTGGCTTCGAAATCGACCCACGGATCGGTGACCTTGGAGGCCCATTCCGGCGTGCAGTGATCGTCGATGATCTTCTTCTGGTTCGGCGACAGCGCGTTGTAGGCCATCAGACCGATGTTGTAGGTGAACACCGTCGAGTACAGCGGCACGTCCATGTGATACTTCACGACCTTGTCGATACCGAACAGGAACACCGACCCCCAAGGGAAGGTGATCTCGTCGGCGACGCCGCGCTCAAGCGCGTCGCGCGATTCCGGCGCGGAGGCCTGAACGTTGGTGCCGCCGAACAGCTTGACCATCTCGCCGATGGTCGACTGTGCCGGGCGGACCTTGAGGCCCTTCATGTCGGCCGGCACCAGCACCTTCTTCTTGCCGTGCAGCGCGCCCGGATCATGGATGAAGGCGAAGCACAGCTTGGTGTCCTTCATCTCGGTCGGCGCGTATTTCTGGTACCACTCGTTAAACGCCAACGTACCCTTCTTGCCGTCCTTGAAGGTGAACGGCAGCTGGCCGGCGGAGACGATCGGGAAGCGGCCGGGCTGATAGCCCGGATTGACATAGGTGACGTCGGCGATGCCGTCGCGCGCCATATCGTAATGGTCGAACGCCTTGCCGAGTTGCTCGGAGGGGAACACCGCCATCTTGATGGTGCCGCCCGAGGCCTTCTCGATGTCGGCCGCCCACTCTTTGGTGGCGGGGACCAGCGGATGCGCCGGCGGCACCCACAGCGAGACCTTCCAATTGACGGTCTTGTCCTGCGCCGACGCGGTGGACACGCAGGCGGGCGCCATGCTGGCTGCGAGCAGCAGCGCAAGCATCGTTGTCCTCATCGAGGTCTCTCCCTGTTGGATGGCTTCAAGCGGCCTTTGGTTGTACTGTTATAGAACATAACCATTAAAGCAAGTGACGGCTGTGTAATAGCTGGTAGACAGCGGACCGCAACTGGACGGCGGCGGCGGTGTCTCGTAACGAGTCCCCAAACCAACCTGCAGGGGAAAGCCCATGCGCACACAAGTCGCCATCATCGGCGCCGGGCCGTCGGGCCTGCTGCTCGGCCAGTTGCTGCACAGCTACGGCATCGACGCGGTGATTCTCGAGCGCAAGGATCCCGACTACGTGCTGTCGCGCATCCGCGCCGGCGTGCTGGAACAGGGCATGGTCGGCCTGCTCGAAGAGGCCGGCGTCGCCAAACGGCTGCATCAGGAAGCGCTGGTGCACGACGGTTTCGAGATCGCCTTCTCGGGCAAGCGCCACCGCATCGACCTCAAGGGCTCCACCGGCGGCAAGGTCGTGACCGTCTATGGCCAGACCGAAGTGACGCGGGACCTGATGGAAGCGCGCAGCGCCGCCGGCCTGACCACGATCTACGACGCGGCCGACGTCACGCTGCACGATTTCGACGGCGAGGCGCCGAAGGTGCGCTGGACCAAGGACGGCACCACCCACGAACTCACCTGCGATTTCATCGCCGGCTGCGACGGCTTCCACGGCGTGTCGCGGCAGAGCGCGGCAGGCGCGGTGAAGACCTTCGAGCGCGTCTATCCGTTCGGATGGCTCGGCATCCTGTCCGACACGCCGCCAGTGTCGCACGAGCTGATCTACGTCAATCACGACCGCGGCTTCGCGCTGTGCTCGATGCGCTCGGCGCACCGCAGCCGCTACTACGTGCAGTGCCCGCTCACCGATGATGTCGCCGACTGGAGCGACGCGCGGTTCTGGGACGAACTGAAGAGCCGGCTCGATCCGGAGGCGGCACACCAGCTGGTCACCGGCCCGTCGATCGAGAAGAGCATCGCGCCGCTGCGTTCGTTCGTGGCAGAGCCGATGCGCTTCGGCCGGCTGTTCCTCGCCGGCGACGCCGCCCACATCGTGCCGCCGACCGGCGCCAAGGGCCTCAACCTCGCCGCCAGCGACATCTACTATCTGTCGCGCGCGCTGCGCGAATTCTACGGCGAGAAGTCGAAAGCCGGCATCGACGCCTATTCGGAAAAGGCGCTGCGCCGCGTCTGGAAGGCCGAGCGGTTCTCGTGGTGGATGACCTCGATGCTCCACCGCTTCCCCGACAGCGACGCCTTCTCCCAACGCATCCAGACCGCCGAGCTGGACTATTTGATCAGCTCCAAGGCCGCGACGACGTCGCTGGCCGAGAACTACGTCGGGCTGCCGTACTGACCTAGCGTTGCCGTACTAACCTCGTGTCCCGGACGCGATGCGGCACGCAGTGCCGCTTCGCAGAAGCGGACCCCGATTACTGGCGAGCGCTTCAAAAAACCGGGGCCCCGGATCTGCAGCGCACCACGTCGCAAGGCGACCTGCTGCGCTGCGTCCGGGGCACGCGAGTTGCGTTTCAAACACGCTCTCAAATCGCGCTTCAAACTTTGTCGGCGTTGCTCACGCCGCGCGGGCGCGGTTTAACGGAGGCGGACGCAGCCAAGCGAGCGACGGCATCATGACGAGCAACGACACGATCGTTTCCGACATTCCCGACGTCGACATCCCGGAAGGCTTCGTGCGGCATGCCCGCAGCAGCCCCCTCACCGCGCCATGGGAGCCGCTCTACGCGAAGATGACGGACGATGCCGTGGTGCTCGGGCTGCGGATCCGCGAAGCTCATACCAATTCGCGCGGACTGGCGCATGGCGGATTGATCACCGCGCTCGCCGACAATGCGATGGGCTACAGCTGCGGCCTCAAGCTCGGCGGCGGCGCGCGGCTGCTGACGGCGTCGCTGGCGATCGACTTCATCGGCTCGGCCCGGATCGGTCAGTGGCTGCAGATCGAGCCGGACGTCATCAAGGTCGGCGCGACGCTGTGCGTCGTGCAGTGCTTCGTCACAGCGGACGGGGTGCGCTGCGCCCGCGCCAATGGCACATTCAGCGTGGCCAAGGCGAAACCTTGACCACGCTCGGCTGTTAGCGCCTCAACCGCAGATCACGGCCTCGACGCCGGTGGCCACTTCGAACAGTTTGCGATCCGCACCGTTCACGCCCGCCAGCATCAGCCCCACCGGCGCCTCGCCCTTCTGATGACACGGCAGCGAGATCGCGCAACCGTCGATCATGTTGATCAGCGTGCAGTTGCGCAGCGCGAGGAGATTGGCCTTGGTAAACGCCTTGTCGTCGGCGAGGTCGGCGATCTTCGGCGGGGTGATCGCCGCGGTTGGCATCGCCACCGCGTCGTAGGGCGCGAGCCGCGCGGTGGCGCGGGTGATCAGCGACTTACGGGCGCCGACTGTGTCGATGTACTCGGCGGCACTCTGCGTCTCGCCGCGCAGCACGCGCTCGCGCACTCGAGGATCGTACACGTCACCCTTGGCGACCAGCAGATAGCGGTGCCAGGCGTAGCTCTCCGCCGCAGTCAGACCGCCCTTGGCGCCGAGCGGCGCGACGTCGTTGAATTCCGGCACTTCGATCTTGTCGACGATGGCACCATGGCTCGCCAGCGTCTTCAGCGCGCGCTCGAACGCGGTGCGCACCGTCTCGTCCAGTTCGTCAAGCGCCACCGTGGTCGGCACCGCGATGCGCAGGCCTTTCACCGGGCGCGGCGTCAGCGGCACGATCGGTTCATCCGCCAGCACGGCATCGACCACCGCACAGCAGGCGACGCTGCGCGCCAGCGGGCCGATACTATCCAGCGAGAACGACAGCGGCACCGCGCCGTCGCGCGGCACGCGGCTCTGCGATGGCTTGTAGCCGACGATGCCGTTGAACGCCGCCGGGATGCGGCAGGAGCCGCCGGTGTCGGTGCCGAGCCCGACATGCGCCATGCCGTCGACCACCGACACCGCCGCGCCTGACGACGAGCCACCCGGCACGTGTCCGGCTTCGCGGCCGTAGCTCGACTTCGGCGTGCCGTAATGCGGATTGATGCCGATGCCCGAATAGGCGAACTCGGTCATGTTGGTGCGGCCGATCACCACGAAGCCGGCGCCGCGCAGCCGCGCCACCGCGGGCGCGTCAGTTTCCGCGGGCGGATTGTCGTCCAGCGCACGCGAGCCGGCACGGGTCACCTGGCCCCTGATGTCGAACAGATCCTTGATCGACACCGGAATGCCCGCATAGGGCGACGGCGCCGCCTTGATGGCGCGCAGGGCATCCATCGCATCGGCGGCCTTCAGCGCCGCGTCGCGGTCGACATGGATGAAGGCGCGCGCGCCCTCGCCCGCCGCGTCATCGATCCGCGCCAGGCATTGTTCGACGAGCTTGCGGGACGTGGTGCGTCCGGCGTCGAGATCCGCCGCGAGCGCGGCGAGCGTGGGATGATCGGTCATGGCGTTCGTTCCGCTGGAAGGGCGATCCGCGCCCAAGGCGCTGCGATCGCGAAGTGAGACTCGGCCTCTCCTGTAGCGCGCAGGGCCGGATTTTGCCATGCAGGCGGCGCTGATTGTTCGTGCCCCGGAATACGTTTGGCGCACACGCCCCCGCGTCCGCCGCGTGTTGACGCTGCCCGGTCGATCTTGCATCAAGACGCGACAACCGATGGGCCACCGAGCCAGCTCAGGGAGAAAACCAACACATGGCTGAACGCGCACGTCCCAAGATTACTCCGGAAACCCAGCATTACTGGGACGGCGCCAAGCAGGGCGAATTGCGGCTGCAGCGCTGCGACTCCTGCGCCCATGCGTATTTCCCGCCCCGCCCATTCTGCCCGAAATGCGGCTCCCGCGAAGTCAGCGCGTTCAAGGCTTCCGGCAACGGCACCCTGTATTCCTACGTGATCAATCACCGGCCGCTAGCAGCCGGCTTCACCGAGCCCTACGCGATCGCGGTGGTCGAGCTCGAAGAGGGCCCGCGGATGATGAGCAACATCCTGGAGTGCCCGCAGACGCCCGAGGCGCTCGAACTCGATATGAAGCTGGAAGTCACCTTCCAGAAGATCGACGACGCCCTCACCCTTCCGCAATTCCGTCCGGCGAAGGGGTAAGCACCATGCGTCGCAATCAGGTTGCTATCGTCGGCGCCGCCGAGACCACCAAGCTCGGCGTCATCCCCGACATGTCGCAGATCCAGCTCCACGCCGACGCCGCGCTCAACGCGATCGCCGACGCCGGGCTGAAGCTGTCGGATATCGACGGCATCGCCACCGCGGTGGAGACGCCGCAGCAGATCGCCCACTATCTCGGCATCACGCCGACCTGGGTCGACGGCACGTCGGTCGGCGGCTGCTCGTTCATGCTGCACGTCCGCCACGCCGCTGCGGCGATCGAGGCCGGGCTGTGCAAGACCGTGCTGATCACCCACGCCGAGAGCGGCAAGTCGATGATCGGCAAGCTGCCGCGCTCGATTCCCGCCGACAGCCTGCAGGGCCAGTTCGAAGCGCCCTATGGCATCTACGGGCCGCCGAGCCAGTTTCCGATTCCGGTGCTGCGCTTCATGAAGACCTACGGCATCACCCACGAGCAGATCGCCTCGGTAGCGGTGGTGCAGCGCGAGTGGGCGGCCAAGAATCCGCGCGCCACCATGAAGGACCCGATCACGGTCGCGGACGTGCTGAACTCGCGGATGATCGCCTATCCGTTCCGGCTGCTGCAGTGCTGCCTCGTCACCGACGGCGGCGGCGCGCTCATCATGACCTCGGCCGATCGCGCCAAGGACTTCCCGCACAAGCCGGTCTATGTGCTCGGCACCGGCGAGAGCGTGGAAACGCCGATGGTCAGCCAGATGGAGACCTTCAACTCCTCGCGCGCCTTCAAGGTGGCGGGCCCGACCGCGTTCCGC
>NZ_JBMDXE010000290.1:0-2111 GCF_048594845.1 Rhodopseudomonas sp.
CGGCCGCGACGTGGTGCCCTATGTGATCGACCATCTGCACGACGGCACGGAGCAGTCCGCGGTTGTGATCGAAAAGATGCCGGGGCTCGATGTCTATCTCGACACCGCGGCCCTCGCTCCAAACGACAGCGACAAGGCCCGTGCCATCCTGACGCGCGCGCTGCATTCCCTCGACAAACGCGAACTGCGGCCGGCGGAGTAGGGGCTAGTCGCGAAGCTGGGGCCGGTAACATACAATGATCGTCATCGCCGGAGCCCGCGCATGACGGTGGAGTGATCACGGCCCATCCGTCATTGCGAGCGAAGCAAAGCAATCCAGAGGCGCAGTGCTCGCAGCTTCTGGAGTGCTTCGTCGGCCTCGCCTCCTCGCAATGACGAGAGAGGCGGGTGCCTCAGACCAAAATCACCCGAATATCGTTGACGTTGGTCAGCGTCGGGCCGGTCAGCAGCAGGTCGCCGGTTTGTTCGAACAGGGTGGTGGCGTCGTTGTCGGCGAGCGTGGCGGCCGGGTCGAGCTTTAGGCCGTCGATCTTGGCGAAGGTGCGCGCATCGATCAGCGCGCCGGCCGGGTCGGTGGCGTGGCCGGCGCCGCCATCGGCGCCGTCGGTGTCGCCGGCGAGGGCGGCCACGTCCGGCAGGTCCTTGAGATGCTGCGCCAGTGCCAGCGCGTATTCCTGGTTGGGGCCGCCGCGGCCGTTGCCGCGCACGGTGACGGTGAGTTCGCCACCGGACATAATTGCCAGTCTCTTGCCGGCCGCGCGGGCCTCGCGCGCCAGCTTGGCATGCGCGGCGGCGACGTCGCGCGCTTCGCCTTCCAGGTCGCCGAGATCGACCACCTCGTAGCCGGCATCGCGTGCCACCTTGATGGCGGCATCCAGCGATTGCCGCGGCGTCGCGATGATCTCGAACCGGGCGCGCGCGAAGGCGGCGTCGCCGGCCTTGACGCTCTCGTTGCGCGGATCGTCGAGCGCGGCACGGACGGCGTGGTCTAGGTCGAGCTGATAGCGCGCGACCAGCGCCCGGGCGTCGGCCAGCGTCGTTGGATCCGGCACGGTCGGGCCTGAGGCGATTGCCGACGGCTCGTCGCGCGGCACGTCGGAGATCGCCAGCGTGACAATCTCGGCGGCGTTCTGGCCGGCACGGGCGAGGCGGCCGCCCTTGATCCGCGACAGATGTTTTCGCACCGCGTTGACCTCGCCGATCGGCGCGCCGGAGCGCAGCAGGGCGCGCGTGGTCTGCTGCTTCTGCGCCAGGGTGATGCCGTCGGCCGGCAGGATCCAGTTCGCCGATCCTCCGCCGGACAGCAGCACGAGCAGCAGATCGTCGGACGTGGCGGTGGCGGCCAGCGCCAGGCTGGCTTCGGCGCCGCGCAGGCCTTCGGCGTCAGGCATCGGGTGGCCGGCCTCGATCACCTCGATCACGCGGGTCGGAACACGGTGGCCGTGGCGCGTGGTGGCGATGCCGACCAGCTTCGCGGGATCGAGCTGTAGCGTGTCGAGATAGTGTCGCTCGGCGGCGGCGGCCATCGCGGCGGCGCCCTTGCCGGCGGCGAGGCAGATGATCCTTCCGCGCGGCGCGGCCGGCAAATGCGCCGCCAGGATGCGATCAGGATGCGCCGCCGCGACGGCAGCGTCGAAGATTGCGCGGAGCAACGGGCGGTGATCGGTCATCCGTCAGTTGTGGCAGGCGCGCCGCGGGGCGGCAAGACCGACAAGCCAAGGCGGATCCTCGCGGATGAGCCGTCGCGCTTCTTGTGATGGGCCGCCTTCAACCCTCTCCCCTCGTGGGAGAGGGTGCCGTCGCGCAGCGATGGCGGGTGAGGGGGCGCCGCGGAAGGGGCTCTCGGTTTCTAAGCACAGACGTGAGTGCGCTGCGCGCCCCCTCATCCGGCACGGACTTACGTCCGTGCCACGTTCTCCCGCGAGGGAGAAGGGAAGAGTGTGCGCTCAACGAAAAGGCCCTCCGCGTCACCGCGGAGGGCCTGATGGTCGGGCGAATACGCCGGCGAACTAGCCGCCGGTCGGGGCCGCGACTTCGACTTCGATGACGTCGCCGAAGAGCTTCCAGTTCTCGCCTTCGAACTTCATCATCTGCAGCTGCTCGATCGGCGC